>DASUJR010000437.1:0-13961 GCA_036279175.1 Candidatus Acidiferrales bacterium
GTGTTATAGCTCCAGCCGTGTTTGGAACCAATCTCGGCTACGATGCGGCCGGAACTGATTTTCTGTAAGAAGCCTGGAAGCGCTTCCACGAGCTTACGGCTTTCGTCGGCGATGCGGGGACCCATCAGTATCAGAAGGGCTGCAAACGCGGCGCAAATAATGACGTAGACCTCGAGGATCGCGATTTCGCGCGAGCCTCTTGAGACTTTGCTCCAACGTTGGAAGCGGGATACAAGCGGTTCCAGGAGATATGCGAAAAGGATGGCCAGTAGGAAAACGATGAGGATGCGTCCAGCACCATAGATGAAGGCACCGATCGCAACAAAGATCAGGACGGTGATTAAAACCGATGCCGTGCGCTTGTCGAACCATTCCACGGTGTTCGTTCAACCACTGATTACATTGTAGGTCTCTTCTGAGGCGGTAAATTGAGATTCATTGTAAATGGAGTTGTAGCTTGTCACGCGTTTGCGGCTTCGCCAGCAAGAACTTGGCTTCGCCGGGCAGGCCCGCCCAGCATCACGGCCAGTCGGTCCGCCAGCCCACGGCACAAAATCGTGCCGTGGTTACCTTACATAAATTCCAAGGCAAAAACGCCCGCGGGGCGCCGGCGCTAGAAAGGCGGATGTGCGAGGGTCGACAAGACAGGGCTGTGCCACACAACCGCGAGGGCGGGGCGGTTCAGGGCAGGGCGCGTTCAAGGATGCGCTCGGCCTTGGAGTGAGGCTGTCCGTTGCGGATTGCGCCGGTGTCGTCGCGGTAGTTCGTCAGCGAGGCGATTCCCGTTTCGGCCGATCCTTGCGCGCGGAAGTAGATCGCTTCCGGCGTTCCCTTAATCCCCAGGATTTTCGGCATGGCCGCGCTGGCGGCAGCGACGCCGTAGTCGAGAGTGCCATGAGCTTTGAAGCTGTAAAGACGAAAGACGCCCAGCGGATAATCTGTCATTAGAGCATTGGCGAGAACGCCGGCAGCGAGGGCGAATGCGCCGACGGCGGCTTTGCGATTGCGTTTCCACAACAGAGCGCCAACTGCGGCGTTCGCGCCGGCGTGAATGTAGTCGATCACCGCGTGCTTCGGAGCGGAGATCACTTTCGGAACGTGCTTCGAAACGATCATGAGGTTTCTCCTATGCTGCCGTAGCCCACGGATCTATGACAACCTTCGTGCAATGGTCGAGTTTGTCGCGGAATATGCGGTACATGTCCGGTGCGCGGTCTATCGGCACGTGATGGCTGATGACGAAGCTGGGATCGATTTCGCCGCGCTCGATGCGTTCGAGCAGGGGACGCATGTAGCGCATCATGTGGGTCTGGCCGGTCTTGATGTTCAGAGCTTTGTTCATGAGGGCGCCGATCGGAATATTATCGGCGAAGCTGGCGTACACGCCTGGAATGGACACCGTTCCGCCCTTTCGGCAGGCCAGAACGCACTGGCGCAGAACTTCGGGCCGATCCATGTTGATCTTGAGAGCTTGCTTGGCGCGATCGATCAAGAAGAATAGGGAATGGCCGGTCGCTTCGAGGCCGACGGCGTCCATGCAGGCATCGGGGCCGCGGTTTCCGGTCATGTCGCGCAGGACGTCGATGATACTGTCGACTTCTTTGAAGTTGATCGTTTCCGCGCCGCCCTTCTGCGCGAGTTCGAGGCGTTCGGGGACGCAATCGATGGCGATGACGCGTTCGGCTCCGAGCATGAACGCGCTGCGAATCGCGAATTGCGCGACGGGACCGCAACCCCAGATGGCGATGGTGTCGCCCCGCTGAATATCGCAATTGACGGCACCCATGTAGCCGGTTGGGAAAATGTCGGAGAGGAAAAGGACCTTCTCGTCGGGAATGCCGGCGGGAATTTTCAACGGGCCTACGTCCGCGCAGGGCACGCGGGCGTACTGCGCCTGGCCGCCGGCGTAGCCTCCCATCATGTGCGTGTAACCAAAAAGGCCTGACGGCGTGTAGCCCACCATCTTTTCGGCGAGCCACGCGTTGGGATTCGTGTTGTCGCACAGGGACCACAACTGACGCTGGCAGAAAAAGCAATTTCCGCACGCGATGGTAAACGGAACAACAACGCGGTCGCCGACTTTCAGTTTATCGCGATCGACCTTCGAGCCGACTTCGACGACTTCGCCCATGAACTCGTGACCGATAATGTCGCCCTGCTCCATCGTAGGCATGTAGCCGTTGTAGAGATGAAGATCGGAGCCGCAGATGGCCGTGCTGGTGATGCGCACGATCGCGTCGCGCGGATTCAGGATTGTCGGGTCAGGCACGTTTTCAACAGCGATGTCATGCGTTCCCATCCAGCAAACGGCTTTCATAGCGCCCTCGATTCGGCCAGAGGTGATTCTGTGCGCGGATAATGAACTGTTTTCTGTTGCTTCGATCGCGCTGCATGAAAAGCGGACATGAGCTTGGAGCGTTGGCCGTGCGTTTGGCCCGCGGTGGTGGGAACTTCCCCTGCTTCCATCAATGCTTTGAATTTGCGTAAATCCTCGCGCAGCAAGAATTCCGGATGCTTGCCAAAGATTGAGGCGATCGTTTTGCCGAGCGCCCCGCCGGGCATTGAATAGGACATCGAAGCGGTTACCACGGTGCCGCGCTGGCCAGTGCCCGGTCGAAACTCCACCCAACCCGAAAAATCGAACAAGGCGCCAGGAGCGGACCGCCACGCAATGAGTTCATCCGGCTGTTCGTCGACGATTTCGGCAGTCCAACGGACTTTGGCGCCGAGCGGACCCATGACCGTCCATTCGGAGCGACGGTCGTCGATCATTCGCACGGAGGAAAGATGAGCCATGAAGGAAGGCAAGTTTTCGAGCTTGCGCCAGTAACGGTAGGCGTCGCCCGAAGCGCAATTGATCGCGAAGCTGCTTCGCGCGTTATAAGGCCTGGCGGCGCCCATTCGGGTGCCTTCAACGGCCATAAGGCTGCCCACCGCGGCCAGCCCGATGCCGGTTTTCGAGCGTCGAGCGATGCCGTAAGCGGCCAGCGCACTTCCGCCTGCGAGCATGGCCAGCTTCGGAATTTTTCCGGAAATCGAATTGTGGTTTGTGGGAACTGGCACGGCAGATTCGGACGGCATACTTTTCCACTCCCTTTGCCGGATTCGCCCGGCGGTTTTGGCTCGACGAACTAGGCTCGCACGGGCCCGCGAGTCCTGTTCATCCATCCGTTTTTGTATTCGGTGATAGAAGTCGTGGTAGGGAACTGTTACGGCCGCGAAGTTTTCCCATTTAGTGCCTGATTCTTTGATGAGGGATGGCCGATTACGGAACCGATTGGTTGTTGGCGAGTTCCGCTTGCCGTGTGAGGGCTGTCAGCAGACTGCGGGTGAGTGCGTTCTCCGTTTCATATCCCTTTTTCGTTTCAGTTCCGTCCGCGGGCTGGGGCAGCATCCATGCATTCATCGCGCCTAGCACGCTGCCTACGATGTTCGGGGCGAGTGGGGCTGCTTTGCTGATCAATTTTGCGGGCAAGCCGACCTGTACTTCGCCGCGGCCGACGATGCACGCGTTAACGATTTTCTTCGCTGCACGAACAGCGCTCATCGAAAGGCCGGGCATGGAGTCGCTCAGGATAAACCACGTATATTCCTTTTTGTGGTTGCCCTTGGTTTCGACGTGTCTCGGGCTGCCTGTGCGCATCAGGCCGGGAACAGCGGTGGTGACGCAGATTCCGTCCTTTGCCACTTCCGCGCGCAGGCCTTGGCTGAATCCATAGAGCGCAAACTTGCTCGCCGAATACGCCAATAAGTGGGGAACCGCGAGTTTGCTCCCGATGGAGCCGACGTTCACGATACGGCCCGATTGCCGACGCTTCATTCCCGGGAGAACCGCAAAAGTGGTGTAGACGGCGGCCCAGAAATTTGTGCGCATGGCGTGCTCGAAATCTTCGAGGCGATGGTTCTCGAGTGGGCCGACGAGAATGGTTCCGGCGTTGTTGACGAGGACATCGATTGGGCCGAGATCGCGTTCGACGGTAGAGATCATCTGCTCTACTTGGGAGCGATCGGTGACATCGCACTCGAGTGCCAGCAGCGTGTTTCCCCCGAGGCGAAAATCACTCTCGACGTTTGAAAGCTCCGCGCGATTTCTGGCGCACACTGCTACGCGCGCGCCTCGACTCGCGAATTCGCGGGCGAGTACGAGCCCCAGGCCGCGCGATCCGCCTGTGATCAGGACGACTTTGTCTTGCAAATCGAACTTTCGCATGGTACGCAAATAAGCAGTTGCGGCCGCGCAACAGGCTGAGCCTAGAGCTGTCCAGAGAAGTCGTTTCGTGATTCGCTCCATCGTGATCACCGGTCCTTATTGATTCGCCGTCGTTGCGCTGCCTTTCGCGGATGACGCGCGGGCTGGAATGCGACGAAAGGGTCAGTGGATCGCGTCGGACGCGATTGCGCCATAAGCGATTCACCCTAATTGCGGATAAAAAGCGAGGGTGAGATCGGATAACCGAAGGCAGGTGATGAAGGCGAGTGATGCTTTTCTGCGGTTCCTTACGATGGGATTCGGTCTATCGGGGAGGGGAGACGAACTCGGATTGGCTCAAACGAATTGCGGTTTTCACACAGACCTTCGGGAATTCTTCGTTACAGATGTAGAGCTCCCGCTCTAGGAACTGACTTCGGCATCACCGGTTTTATCGTTCGCTAACGCGCGCTTGCCGATCTTCAGACAGTGCATACATCTTTTGTCGTCAACGGATTCGACGGTGAACGTCTCGCCTGGACGTGCCAGTTGCCCCGCCGTCTCCTCCGCTTCTTCACGCGTACTGAAGCGTTCCCAATCAACCTTCGAACTTGACCAGTGAATGTGATAGTGCATGTTGCCTCAGCTCAAAGTCGCACTAAAGTAATTCGGTAATGCCATCGCTCCACGAGGGTTCGATCCACTACCGCGAGCAGCAGTGCATGGACCCAACAGACAATTCCAGAAAGTCACGTACTGCGCCGCTATAAACGCCGATCCAACTCTAAATAACGTCAACGATGGAGCCTTGGATTTGCACCGGAAGGAATTTCTTCCAAGCGCGCGGGCCCTGACCACATTTTCTTGTTTCCAGCCAATCCGGCTGCAAACCTTTGGCGTTCTTCTGAGATAGGGAAGGCTGTACACAGTGGCTGCGAGGAAGAGGCGCGGTGTGTTGACTGTGAGGCTTGAGCCCGGCATTATCTCTGCGTGCAGCCGCCACCGACAAAGACGCTCGGGGATGTTCTCTATGCCGATAAGGCAAAAGTTCGTGTGCCCGAGGAAGCGTGGCTAAAGCTAATTCGAGCCATTGCCGGCGGCGACCAGGGTGCACTGCATTCTCTGTTCGAGCGAACGAATCGAATCGTCTTTACACTAATCGTGCGGATAACCATGAATCGAGAAACGGCCGAGGAAGTCACGCTTGACGTCTTCTATGACGTGTGGCGAAAAGCCTCGAGCTATGACCCTGCTAATGGGTCCGTCGTGGGATGGGTGATGAATCAGGCGCGCAGCAGGGCAATCGATCGCCTACGGTTCGATCAGAGGAAGAAGAGAGTAGACCCGTATCCGTACAGCTTGCGGCCGACAACGGATATTGTCGATCCTCAACAAGCCTGCCTGTTTGAGGAGCAGAGCCGGCTGCTTCGGGATGCGCTCGAGGCGCTGACGGCGGAAGAGCGAAAGGCCATCGAAACAGCATTTTTCTCGGAATTAACCTACGAACAAACGGCGAGAAACTTGAATGAGCCGCTTGGAACCGTGAAGACACGAATCCGCTCCGGATTGGGAAAAATCCGAGAAGCGCTGGGAAGGAAAGCGAAGGCGACGGGATGAACTCAAAGCCCGAGACGCACAATCAAGAGCATCTGGATCTCGTGTTTCTGTTTGCATTGCAGGCGCTTTCTCCGCGTGAGATGGCTTCGGTGGAAGCTCAAATTTCGTCATGCGAGGATTGCCGGCGCGAAATCGAGACGCTGCTGCCCATTGTGCGATCGTTTATCGGCTGGCCCACCGATGTACTGCGCCCGGCGGAATCGCTGTGGGGCCGGCTCGCGAACCGCATCGCCGGTGAAGCGGGCACACGACCGTTCCTGCCGCCATTGGAAACCCCCGATAAATCAGCGTGGGAAGAAGCGGCGCCGGGTATCTACGTTAAAATACTTGCGAAGAACGCGGAAATCGACAGCGTGAGCATGTTGGTCCGGCTTGATCCGGGAACCGATTACCCTGCGCACCGGCATGCGGGCATCGAAGAATTGCACCTTCTCGACGGCGTATTGAAGGTTGATGACAGAACGCTCTATCCCGGCGATTTCATCCACGCCGAGGCGGGTACAGTCGATCATCGTGTGTGGAGTGAAACCGGCTGTACCTGTTTTCTGATGACCTCGACCGCAGACGCCCTATTCTGATCCGATCGTATCGCCCTAATTAGCTCGCCATATTTCCAGCGGCCAGCCCCCGATCTTTACTGTTACGCCAGCGTTCATATCCGAACGCGCTTTGACCGCAATCGAACGCTCGTTCTTCGCAAATCGAGCTAACGTCAACAATGTGAGGGTCTTCGGGCGGACCTTTATCTGCACTCGGAACGACGGTTGTCCGGCATGCTTCGTCACCTTCGATATTCAGCGAGAAGTTTTACACGAACTCCTGGGCTGGCCCTGGCATTGTTATTCACGATTGCGCTGGGTGTGGCCAGCGTGGTTTCGGTTCGTGGATTGGTCGATGGTCTCACAAAACCTTTGTTTCCGCTGGGATCTCGCGACCGACTCGTCTCAGTATTCGCGCAAGGTGCGCAGCGCGAAGCAGGTCCACTCTCGAAGCAACAATATCTGTCTCTCAAAAGCCGCCACAACGTGTTCCAGTGGGTTGGCGCCGCGCGCATATCGCCGCGTACGGTCGAGATCGACAGCCAGACGGAGTTCGTGTCGGTGGCCGCTGTGACGCCGAATCTCGCGGGAGTGTTCGGCCTGCCGCTCACGAAAGGTGTCGTTATCAGCCATCGCATGTGGCAGCGCGATTTCGATGCGGCGACTGACGTTATTGGGAAGGAGATTCGAATCGATGGCGTCACCGCTCGGATAAGCGGCATCGCGCCGGACTGGCTGGAGGGAATTTATCGCGATCGCCCGGTTAACGTTTGGACGCCGTTGCCCGAGTCAACATTGCAGCGCCTTGATGACAGCAGCCGCAGTCTCTGGGTTGTGGCCCAGCTTAACCGCGACGTTTCGCTAAGCCGCGCGAACCTGGTCGCTGAATCAAGGAAGAGCGCTGGCGAGATGCTCGTGCTGTCCTACACTGGCTTGACGCCCGAAAGAGCGGCGCGCCTCTCACAGATCGGCATGCTGCTGAACTTCGCCGCAGGCGCGGTGTTCTTGATTGCTTGCATTAATGTGGGCTTGTTCCTGCTTGGACGCGCTTCCGCGCGTTTCCATGAGACGGCCCTTCGCGTGGCGTTCGGCGCGAGCCGCGGCCGACTCGCGCGCGAGCTACTCTCCGACAGCATCGTCATTTCGATTGCCGGCGGAGCGTTCGGGATGCTACTGGCGGCGTGGACGTCATATCTTCTTCCCAAGCTTCTCTATCAGCAGGACGCGGAGCATCTGATTTTCGCAGCGGACCCGGCCGGAATCGCGAAGGCAACTTTCATTTTTGTCGGAATCATGATCCTGTGCGGCCTGCTGCCGGCAATAGTGGTTCCGCTCAATCGTCCGATGAGCGTGATTCAGCGAGACAGCGCAGGTCCTTCCCCCGCGATTCGGCGCTTGCGGCTGGGACTCGTGGCGACACAGATGATGATCTGCTGCGTTCTGGTGATCGCTACGGCTTTCCTGGTGAATGGCATTCGCGCGGCGCTGGTGACGAGCATGGGCCACAGGCTTCGGCATACTGTTTTTGCTACTGCGCAAGCGAATCCCGCTGTCGCCATGGACTATTTTCAGCGGGCCGAGAAGGCGGCGAAGTCAGTACCTGCCGTATACGGCGTCGCGTGGGCGGGAACACTGCCGGGAGGCCAACCTACCCGGGAGTCGTTCCGCATTGATCCGGCGCAGGTGCCTGTTCGCGAAGTCACTCTGGACGCCGATTGGATCACGTCTGACTCACTTAACCTATTCGATCTTCCGCCTAAGGCCGGGCACATGTTTGGTATAGCAGAGCAACAATGCCGAGCGGCAGTAGTGAATGAAGAGGCGGCCGAAGAGTTGTTCGGCGGACGCACGGCCGGGCGAACTCTGCGAGACCCCGGGAGTCTCCAGTCGATCGACATAATCGGCGTAGTCGCCATGCGGGAGCAGGAAAGGGCGGCGAAGAAGGATCGGCCCACAGTGTACTTCGACTACACCAATCACCAAGGGAATCCGCCACGGCGGATCGCTGACGTGCGGTTTCGGACTCCGACAACCTTGGAACTGGCTAGCGCCGATTTGGAGACTGATGTGGTTTCACCGGGCTATTTCGAAGCGATGAGAAGCAAAATTGTGGCAGGCGAGGGTTTTACGGGCCATCCGCCCGTGGGTTGCCGGATGGGCATTGTGAATCAAGAGGCCGCCAACCTTTATTTCGGTGGAAACGCTGTCGGAGCTGCGGTTATCGATGAGCAAGGCCGCCGGACTGACATCATTGGCGTTGTGCATTCTGAGCCGCTGGGAGCTTTCCAGCAACGCGCGGAACCCATACTGTATCTTCCGATGTCGCAGAACGTTCTGACATCAATGAACATGATTGTTCAGTTTCGGGAGATAAACGGTGCCGCGTTAACAGATCTGCGGCATAGGCTTGAGGATGTGCCCGGTCGTGGCCCGAGCCCCGTGATCGTGAGGACGCTTAAGACGTACCTCAATCAAACGTCGCTCGCGCCTTTGCGCATCGCGGCCCTGCTGCTTGGCGCCTCCGCAACGATGGCGCTGCTGCTCAGCGTTCTAGGGCTGTTCAGCGCGTTGAGCGATGCTGCGCGACAACGACGCCGCGACTTAGCCATTCGCATTGCGCTCGGAGCGTCGCGATGGAGGATCATCGGCCAAGTGCTGGGAGAAGGAGTACGGCTTGCTTGCGCAGGCACGCTGGCAGGCATGCTCATGTGCCTCGCGTTAGATCGGTGGATGAGGGGTGTCACGCCGGGCAGCGGCTCACCGGCCTTATGGGTGTGGGTGGCGGCGCCTGTTGCGCTGGCGGGCGTAGTTGCGAGCGCGAGTGTCTTGCCCGCGCGCCGTGCATTAATGACGAACCCCCTCACGATCATGCGCAACGACACTTGAGACAGGTGGCGCCGGCGTTTGGGGAGGGGGAATGGCTGAAGACTGCGCTGCGTTTTCATGGCAGGGCTGCAGCCTGGCTGCATTCTTCGACTTTCCTTCTGCAGAGCTGATGCAGTAGCGGTCCAAGTCGGCGGAAGCGAAGACTGGGCCGGCGAAATGCTTTTTTACAGCAGCAAGGTAGGCGGCTGCGTTTTCAGGATTGTAGTGGTAGAGCACGACTGAGTGGACCTGAGCTTTCGTAGCCATATCGCCGACCTGTTCCTGGCTAATGTGCTCCGCGTTCATATGCGCGAGCAGCGCGGCGGCGCGTTTGGCAGACCAGTGATTCCGTTCGGCCATCTGGCTAACAAACGCTTTAATCCGGTTGGCGTCTTCGACTTCGGTCACGAGCACATCCGCTCCCTTGGACAAATTAGTCACTGCGTCGCTCGGCCCAGTGTCGCCGGTAAAGACAACGACGCCATGCGGTGTTTCGATGCGATAGGCGTAGGACTTCATCTTCTTCCGCAGTTGCGCCGGCATGAGCGCGTAGTGAGTGTTCTCGGCGGCGGTAACGCGAATCTTGTCGTCCTGGTAGAACACGCCGTCGCGCTGAATTTCATGAGCCACGAAGGGACTCTTGAAATGGCCATTCACAAGTCCGGCGCGGATAGCGCCCGGTTCGGCGGCGAATGCGGTGAATCCGAACGTGATGTAATGAAACCCGGCATTGACCAGATCCTTTGTTTGCGGCGGGCCATAGATATTGATTGGTTGCGTGGAGCCGGCCATGTTCAGCCTGAAAAAGTCGTTGCCCATTACGTCGGCTAGGCCGAGATCGTGGTCGGCGTGAAGGTGAGTAAAGAAGATCGTCTTTATGCTTTCGGACGGTATACCGGCTTCGAGCATCCGGCGCATCGTTCCGATGCCGCAGTCAATCAGGTAGGGACGGCCATCGACGATCAGCAGGGCAGACGGTTCGGAGCGAGCCAGACGCAACGGCGGGCCTCCAGCCGTTCCAAGGAAGAGAATCTCCGTGCGGTCGGACGCACGGTTTTGAGCGCTGCTTTGTGCGGCTGCAGAGCCGGTGATGATTAGAGCAAAGGCGACCGCAACGACGAACGCGGAAAGTGTGCCTCGCATGGGTTTTCCTCGGGAGGGATTCTATCAGCGAGAGGCGTAGGAAAGCGGATGAAGCGAGGTGACGAATTGGACGGCGAGGACATTCTGCTTGGTCCCGCTGATGGCGGGGCCCTGGTGGATTTCGTATTCGAGTTTCACGAGTTCGTGAACGCCGGGGCGATAGCCGACTGCTGTTTCGTAGGATTGCCACTCGGAACCGGCGCTCGGCCGGATGTAGCCGATGCGTGTAGCCACGAACCAGCGCGGGCTGAGCACGAAGCGCGCTTCACCATAGCCGGCCGTTTCGGTGAAGATGGGAATCATGGTGTAGTCCATCTGAAAGCGTTGCCATTCGCCGTAGATGTTCCAATGGCCGCGGCCCCACTTAACATCCACTCCCACGCCGGTTGCGGGAAGATCGCTGGGATTTTTTTCGCCGGGCAGGTAGAAAGGGAACTGGCGGTCGAGATACGGTCCGCGGTAAGCAGACATTCCAACCCGAAAGCCTTGCTGAATTGTATAGCCGCCGCCGAGGGTCCAATTCAGATATTGATCGGTGTCGAGGATGCTGCGGGGATTGGTTGGGGACGAATTCGTCAACTGGCCGCGCACATCGAATTTGCCGAACGATGCGTCGACTTCGCCGCCTGCGAGGCTGAGAGTACTCACGCCTTTCAGGTAATAGCCGTAAGAAAGAGGCATGTCGATGAGTGGATTTACCGCGTCGTCGTAACGCAGCAGAAACGAGCCGAACGCGGACTGCAATTGTCCCGCGCGAATGACAACCGAGCGATTTCCCCAGAACCGAGAGTAACTGACGTCTGCGTGTAGAATTTCGACCTGCGTGCCATTTTCAGCGGTGGAGACATCCTCGAAGAAGTACGGGTACGAGTAGGCTTCGACGGCGCCGGAGAACGTCCAACGGCTATTCACCTTCCATGTGGGATAGAGGATGGCGCGGAACGCGCCGGTGGCATTGTCTCCGGAGCGGGGCGGGCTGGCCATCTGCTGCGAGTAGAGCCCTTCGGCGCTGATCGTCGTCCCCACGTCGAAGCCGGAGTTTGCTTCCTGCGCCTGCGCGCCGGCGGCGCACAACAATGCAAAGCAGACGAAGGCGGCGGCGTGCCTCATAGCAATGTTCCTCCCGAGCCACGGCCGACGGCCGACGGAAGGGAAATCACGCGGAAATTGGACTTTGTATCGCGGTGTTTCGAAAGCTTGCCCAGTTCTTCGGCGAGCAGCAGCGCGCGTACAACTTCGGGATCGAATTGCGTTCCGGCGCAGCGTTTGATTTCGCGAATGGCGGCTTCGTGAGTTAGAGCAGACCTGTAGGGACGCGCGGACGTCATGGCGTCGTACGCGTCGGCGACGTGAGTGATTCGGGCGCAGAGCGGCACTTTGGTGTCGGACAGATGAAGCGGATAGCCGCTGCCGTCCCAATTTTCGTGGTGCAACTCGACTATGGGAAGATACGCCTGGAATCCGCGAACGCCTTCCAAAATTCTGCGGCCGATGGATGGATGCTGCTGAATGAGGGTCATCTCTTCGGGCGTCAATTTGCCGGCCTTGCGCAGGACGCTATCGAGTACGCCGATCTTGCCGATATCGTGGAGGAGCGCGCCGATGCGAATCACTTCGAGGTCGTTACCCGTGATGTTCATGGCTTCGGCGAGCGCGCATGAATATTCGCTGACGCGGCGGCTGTGGCCCGCGGTGTAGTCGTCTCTCGCGTCCAAAGCACCAGCCAAAGAGCCGACGAATTCGAGATAGGCCTGCTGCAGTTTCTCGCGGCTTTCGCGAGCGGCTTGCGCCGCGCGACTGAAGCTGTCAATCAGCTCCCGAATCTCGTAGACCGTCGCAGGAGTGTTTTCGAGAGCCGGAAGAGTTCCGGTTCGCTCGCTCTCGCGCAGACTCGCTACGACCGCACCAAGCGGGCGCACAATCGAGCGCGAAGAGACGATGCTCAGGATGGCCGCGGCGAGCAAGGCGCCGATACCGGCGATCAGGAAGACTTCTCGAAGTACGGACTGAACGGGACGGCTGACGGAGTCGATGCTCTGCAGCGAGCGCAGCGTGTAACCGTCGCCGAAATTGATGATGTCGGAAGAGAGTGTGAGATAAGTTTCGCCGCCGAGCCGCATTTCGCATTCGGCGCCATCGCCGCACTTGCTGAGGGCGGATTCGATTTCAGGCGGTGCGGCGGATGGAACACTGGAACGCACGATCGTTCCGTTGTGGGCGAGAATCGTGGGGGTACTGAATTCAGACAGATCGAAATGCTCGCCGATGGACAGAACGCCGATGTTCTCGTCGTCGCTGTTGATGGGAAAAGAAGTGACCTGGTAGTTTTCAGCGGCCAGAGTAAAGAAGCCCTGCTTGGGCGGGCGTGAGCGGTGCAGATCCATGACAGCGAGTTCGTCGTCGATGCGCACGATACCGGCCAGCGGCTGGCCATCGGAATTCGAGACGAGCAGGAAATCGAGACGAAGCGTTTGCGCAATTTCACGCAGCTGGTCTTCGAGAGTAAGGCGCGCTTCCGCGCTCTTGGGGTGCACGAGCAGGAGCTGCAGTCCGGCTTTCAAAGAAGGATTTTCGGCAACGATCTGCAGGAAGCGACTGTTCTGAAGCTCACTTTGCTGGCGGAGATGAGCCATGGAGACGTGCGCCTCGCGCAGCGAGGAGCGGAGGCCGATGCGCACGGTGTCTTCCACGCGGCGCTGGATGAACCAGAAGCTTCCCGCCAACAAAAGCGCGAAAGGTATGAAAGACCAGAGAAACGCGCGTGTGGAAAAACGCATGTTCATCGCTGCACCTCTTGAACGAGGCCATTGCTGTCAAGCGGTATGGCGAATTCAACGTTAACGTCGCCATTTTCGGTTACGCGGATCGTTTTGCGGAAAAAGCCGGCCGCCTTGTGCCAAGCCACGATCGTGTAGGTGCCAGGAGGAATGTTGGGAAGCGAAAAATGGCCGGACGCATCGGCTTTGGTGGCCCAACGATTCGGAGTGACAACGATCACTGCGGACATGTTCGAGTGCAGATGGCAGTCCACAAAAACGATTCCCGGCTTAGGGAACTTGACGACGCGCGTGTGGCCCTTCGGATAGTCTCCAAGGTCGAACGACTTCGTGCTCGAAAGAGAGAACACGTTGTGGAAGATCGAGTCGAGATTCGGGAAAGAGACGCTCGATCCCGCGGGAATCACGACCAAGTCCGGCGTAAACCGGCGATCTTTTTGACTCAATTCCGCGACGATTGGCTGAGAAGGCTGATTTCCTTCCAGGTAGACGACCACATGAGTGCGCTCGAATGCCAAGGGATCCTGTTGCTGGTCTTTCGCAAGCTGGACCGGTGTGCCTCTCGCGTAGAGGTCGGCGGAGGTCGTCACTTTGCGCTTCGTGAGCCGATGCTCGATGATCACTGTCCCATGAACATCACCGGCCTGGACGCCGGCCTGGACGGACGGCGCGATCAGGGCGCAGATCAGGACAGCGAGCGATAACGAACAGCAACGCATTCGATCCTCCGGTGGTCTGTCGGTATCTCCCAATGATGGCAATTTCGAGCAGGGGTAGTAATAGAACGTCGGTTGGGTTGTTTAGTACTTTTGTCGTTCTAGTTAGCCCATC
>DASUJR010000438.1:0-18355 GCA_036279175.1 Candidatus Acidiferrales bacterium
CGCCGCAACTGCTCAGGATTTCCCGTTCAGCGTTCATATTGCCTCCGGATGCTGAAAAGAGCAGCGGGCATGCCAAAGGACTGCGTCCCAGGTCGTTGGGCAGCAATGGTTTGAACGACGCCGAAAAATGGCGGGTGGATGATGGTTGTTCCCCCTGATCCTTTATGTGCGGCTTTGAACCAAGGCCGCCGACAGCGTTCGGGTAAACTTAACTCCAGAATGAGCCGGGATACAGCGCGGCCAGAGAGAAGCGAAAAATGTGACCGAAGAGTTTGTCGTAGACGATCCACGCGACCAGCAAGCCGATCATTCCGAATCCCGTACTGCTCCAGTTCAGAAAGCGTAGTGCCGTTTCTTCGCTCATCAGCAGAGTGATTCCTGTGTGGCCGTCGAGCGGTGGCACGGGTAGCAGGTTGAATGTGCCGAGCACAAGGTTCAGAACAAAAAGCACGCTAAAGAATGTCGCCAGCAGTTGCGGAAAGCCGGGTGTGGCGGCCTCAGCGATGTGCGTGAAGGTCGCCGATTGCGGCATGCGAAACAAGTGCAACAGGATGCCGGCTCGGATCGAGACCGCGGCGATCAGGACGAGGGCGAAGTTGGCGCCCGGGCCGGCGAGGGCCATCCATGCGGCGCGACGCGGATATCGACGCTGCCAATCGGGATCGTATGGCGCGCTGGCCCAGCCCATCATCCAGTGCACGTAGGCGAAGGTGAAGATCGGGACCAGTACCATTCCGACGGGTTCGCGGCGAATGTGCGGGATCGGGTTCAAGGTGACCTGTCCGCCGTGGAATGCAGTGGAATCGCCTCCGATTTTCGCGGCGAGCGCGTGTGCGCCTTCGTGGCAAGTCGTGGAGAACAGGAACGCGATATACCAGATGACGCCTTCGAAGATGAGTTGCGAGTTCATTTGGCAGAATAGATTGGATAGAGTAGATGCCGAACGGCGCCGTTGCAAGGTTACTGGGGCCGTTTTGTTCCAACGGTCCGCGGCGTTCGGGCAAATTTACTTGATTCGAATTTTCGTCGCGCCTACTCTCCGCAACAAGGCAGTTGCTTCCTTCAGGCAAGCGACCGGAATCGAGCAGGTGGGGAATTCCGAAGCGCAGAAGTTCTACATGCGAGCCCGCCCAGAGCGGGAAATCGTCCAGGTTCGCGACTCAAAAGACACAAGATCCGCGAGGAAGAATTCAAATTCCTCCTGCGTACAGTTGCCAGGCTGAAAGTGAGCGAGCACGGCCCGAGCGCACAAGAAGAAATCAGGTGCGTGATAAAGCGCCTCCTATTGAGATGGGCAGGCGATCCGGTGAGCCGTCACATGCGCACTCCGGGGAACGAATGTAGGAAAGTCAAAGTGTGGGTGGGACCAACCGCGAAGCTCGTTTCCGTGTTTTTCCACAGAGAGCGTTACTCCGTTGAAGCCGTTTGTCCAGATTAGCGTGATTCGGTCCTGAGATTCGATTCTCCAAAAGGAAGATTCTCTGCTTCCGGGTGCCAGTTCCAAGGTGGGGATGTCGCGAATCAGCAGTTCGTCATGCTCAAACCCGCGTGTGCCGCGAACAGCGAGCAAACGGAGCCGCTTCGGCGGTGTCACAAACGTAGCACCTTCGCCGAATCCCCATGGCCACCAACGGCCCACCTTTAGTTCATAACAGCCGGCGAGCGAATCCGGAGGCACAGTTGTTTTATTTCTCGAATTCGGTGAGGGCTTCGTAGCCTGTGGCAGCCCTGCCGTGAGGAGTAGCACTGTGACGAACGCGCACCACGGGGCTTGCATCGGACAACATTATGAATTCAGGGCCTGACGTGACAACGGAACTACTCGAGGATGTTCCGAAAAATGCAATTTCCGAAGCTTGAGGTTGTGGACGATCGAACGAGTGGCTCCGGGGCCTGGACTCGAACCAGGATTCTAGGCTCCAAAGGCCCATGTGCTACCAATTGCACCACCCCGGAGTAGACCGCGACTGCCGCAGAATCCTAAATCTTAGCGAATAACTTGGCGCGCGGCTATGTCCATTTGCTACTGACCATCGATAAATCGTCTTGGCTGGCTGTGCGAATGGCCCAGGCGCAGCACTGGCTCGCGGAATCGTCGACGGATACGCGAACGTGCCGTTGACGAACCCCTCCACGTCAGTTAGTGTCATTTCCCCGGTGCTGAAAATCCAAATTCAAGATGGAAACGATGTGAAGAAATCTGCCGCGCCCCGAATGCCAAAGCCATGGGATCAACTCGACGGTTTCTCCAGTTGCCATGAGAAGATTGATTGCGGGAACAGCCTTCGCCGCACTGGCGATTGGGTAAACTGGACCAATCTATATTTGAACTAGCAAAGGGGCCGAGAAACTGAGGATGAAGCGACGACTCATTGTATTTGGGGCGGTGCTGATCGTCACCGCGTTCGTTGGTAGTCACAGCCTTCCAGCGCAGCAATCGAGTAGCGGTAGCCAGAGTCAAACAACAACCCAGCCGCCGTCGCCACCGAGTCAAACGACAACGGCGCCGGCAGCAGCTACGGGAACGTTTCAACAGAGCGAAGGTCCCGTCTCAATCGGCGGCGAGCCGGCAGTTACTTTGACGCGACCGCGCTCGCTGGACGCAAAGAAGCCTCAATTCCTGCAAGCCGTTGTGCTGCCCGGTGCGGGCATGAATCTGTTTCAGTTGAAGGCCTACATTCCGGGCAAAGGCGACGTCGACTTGATCAGCACAGCCGACTTGGCTACGGCCGCGACACTGTTGCAAACGGGCGATCAACCTGGAAATGCGGGAAACGCGGCACTTGCGATGGGGGCCCCGTTCCTGGTTCCTTTCGCCGGTGTGATTCGCGGGAGGCCCTCACCTGACGGCAAAACAATCAGCACCATCATCGATACGCACCGGCTGTCTCTTCCGGCGAATTGGCATGGCGCGGAGCCGGCTGCGGTAAATGGGCTGATTCTCGCGTCGAAATTCCAGGTCGTCAGTCAACGCAACGACGCGAACCAATCGACGATATTCGCGAAGCTGCATGCCGGCAGTTTCAACGGCCAGTGGCCTTCGGAGACCGATGTTACGGTTGGCTTAACGCTCAAAGACGCGTCGCTCGACCTGTATGTTATTGCGAAAAATGTCGGCGGCCAGGAAGACCCGCTGGGTATCGGCCTGCTTCCCTATTTCGCCATTCCGAGCGGCGACCGCAAGCAGGCGCGTCTAACAATCCCGGCGGATATGCGAACTGTGGTGAACAGTCATCTGGATGATTTTCCGACTGGACGGATCGTCTCGGTAAACGGAACTGCTTACGACTTCACATCGTCTGCGGGAACGGCGCTCGGGAATTTTTCGATCGACGATTATTTCACCGATTTGCAACACGGTGACGACCAGGACAAAATTGGCGGCAGCAATAACATGAATGAAATCGTGCAGCTGATCGATCCGGCGGCGAAATACGGATTGCGCATGCGCATCCTGTCGCAGCATATCAAGACGATTCAGGTGTATGCGCCCGCGGACAAGGATTTCATCGCGATCGGACCACAATTCAACTTGCCGGATCCGTATTCACGAATCTGGCGTGGACAGGACACGGGAATGGTAGCGCTTCAACCGGGCAAATCGGTGGTTTGGTATGTGCGCCTGGAGCTTTTTACTCCGCGATAGCCGGACCTGGCTCCGCGTTCCTACGAATCTCTACAGCGCATCCTGCGTCATTTTCCCGTCGACCATGCGCCGGATGCCGAGCGGATTGGCGTTCTTCAGTTCGGCAGGAAACGCTGAGTCAGGGAAACTCTGGTAGCAGACGGGCCGCGCGAAACGAAAGATTGCCATCGTCCCGACCGAAGTAGATCTTCCATCGGATGTTGCCGGATATGGGCCTCCGTGGACGACCGCGTCGCAGACTTCGAGCCCGGTAGGGAAGCCGTTGAAAATGATGCGGCCCACTTTCTGTTCGAGGATCGAGATCAGGTCGGCGAATTCGCGCAGATCGTCTTCCGTGCCGTGGATCGTGGCGGTCAAGTGGCCTTCGAGCTTGCGCGCCGCGTCGAGAATCTGTTCCTTCTTCGAATAGCGGATCAAAATAGTCGACGGTCCGAAGTGCTCGTGCGCCAGATGAGGATTTGCCAGGAATGAATTCATTTCCGTTTCGTACAAGTCCACGCTGGCGGAACATCCGCCGTTTCCGCTTCGCCCTCCCTGGGCCACGGACTGCAGAGCGCGGTCCGACTCGCGGCGTTTCACCTCATTCGCGTAGGTTGTGCTGATTCCCTTCGTAAGCAACGCAAAAGCCGGCGCGGATTCAACCTTGTTCTTCAGCACGCCGACAAAATCACGATATTTGTCATCGCCAACGAAAACGAGACCGGGTTTCGTGCAGAATTGCCCTGCGCCGAGAGTGAACGAGCCGTAAAGATCCTCGGCGATTTTCGTTCCGCGCGCGGCCATTGCTCCCGGCAGCAGAAACAGGGGATTCGTGCTGCCGAACTCGCCGTAGAAGGGAATCGGTTCAGGACGGCTGGCCGCCACATTCATCAGAGCGCGCCCGGCGGCTCCTGATCCGGTGAATCCGACTGCTTTCACCAATGGGTGCTCTACAAGCCGCGTTCCCGCGGTAATACCTGAGTCGAAGACCAGCGAAAACGTACCTTCATGAAGACCCTGCGCGCGGACAGCTTCGCGGATTGCCTCGCCAACCAATTGGCTGGTGCCCGGGTGGGCGGGATGCGCCTTGACGATCACAGGATTCCCCGCCGCAAAGGCAGAGGCGGTGTCGCCTCCCGCCACGGAAAACGCGAGCGGGAAGTTGCTTGCCGCAAAAACGACCACAGGTCCGATCGGCACCCACATCGAGCGGATATCCGGCTTCGGGATCGGTTTGCGATCGGGCTCAGCGCGATCGATTCGCGCGTTTACCCACGAGCCTTCCTGCACCACACGAGCGAACGTGCGAAGTTGACTGCAGGTGCGAATGGTCTCGCCGTTCAGCCGGTTTTTCGGCAGCGCTGTTTCCAGGTGCGCCCGCTCGACCAATTGTTCCGTTCGCGCCTCGATGTTTTTCGCGATAGCGTTAAGAAATTGGGCTTTTGCCGCGCCTGAAAGCTCGCGATAGGAAGCGAACGCTTCAGCCGCCAGCCGGGCCGCCGTATCCACTTCGTCGGGCGATGCCGAATGAAATTCCGTATCGAGCGGCTCGCCTGTGGCCGGATTGTAAGCGCGAAATTTTGCGCCGCCTTGCGTGCCTTCTCGAAATCCGATGAGTGATCGTCCTGCCGCCGCCATTGTTTCTCCTGCTGCCATGGTATTTCTCCGATTTGTGGTACGCGGAGCGCGTTTCGGTCGCTCCGGAGAATGCTCGATCAGGCCGAGCGCGTCGCGAGCCGCAATTCCGTGCTGGCCGACTTCGGTCGGTTCTTCATGGCGTCGCGGATCAACCTGCGCGTCGCTTCAAGTTCTTCACCGGTGATTACAAGCTTAGGGGCGCGAACGCGCGCGCTCCCCACGCCGACTTCGTCCTGTACCAGTTTAATCAGTTGCACGAACTTTGGCACTGTGTCCAGCCGCAGCAGCGGCAGGAACCAGCGGTACAGCTCGAACGCCTGCGCCGATTTGCCCTCCGTCGCGTAATTGAACAGGTCGACGGATTCGCGAGGCAGTGCATTGGCCAGGCCGGCGATCCAACCGACCGCACCCACGCCGATTCCTTCGACGATCGCGTCGTCCACTCCGACGAACACGGCGAGCCGGTCGCCCACCAGCGCGCGAATCGCCGAGACGCGGCGCACGTCCGCGCTCGATTCCTTCACGGAATGAAAATTGGAGTGCTCTGATGCAAGTTCCTGAATTTGCTCCGGCAGAAAATCGGTTCCGTAGGAGATCGGATTGTTATAGAGCATGCAGGAAAGCCTGGTCGCTTTGAAGATGGTCGCCACATGTGCCTTCATCTCGCGCCAGTCGCCTTTGTAGACGTAGGGCGGGAGTACCATCAGGGCGTCGCAGCCGGCATCCTCTGCGGCCTTGGCCAGCGAAACGGATTCTGCCGTGGTGAGAGATGAGATCGAGGCTACGACAGGCGCTTCTCCTCGCAATGCCTTGGCAAGATTGCGCAGTACCGCCACTTTTTCGTCGAAGGAAAGCGTCGCGCCCTCGCCGAGCGAGCCGAGCGCCACGATTCCGGTGCAACCGTTCTCGACGAGCCAGCGCGCATGATCGGCTACGAAGCCATGATCTACGCGGTCCTTCTCATCAAAGTACGTGGTGATTGCGGGGATAACGCCCTTCCACTTCATCTTTGCCTCCAGGCCGTTTGGACGCTTATCGCCGTGCGTCCGATTCAGGTATTCAGTCGTGCACCGAAGCCGCCGCCAGGCTCCCGCATTGTACAGCGAAGACGGGAGGACGGACGGAGCCAACGCTCCAATCGAAAAGGAATTCCGATGCTGCTCCGCAGACACGTCCCTGGCACGGCCCCATGCCGCAGCGTGTGTGCAACTTCGCTTCGCGCCACGAACGGTGCCGGCTGACGCGCCCATAAGCAACATCTTCACAGCGGCAGATAAGGGTTTCAGGCCGCGCTAGGTTCTTGAGTTCCGATCGCAGTTGAAATGCGGCTTTCATCGCGGCGGCAAAGTGCATGCAACGTTTGCGTTCGGCGAAAAGCTTTCGCGCCGTCTTTTCGTCTCTTGCGGCTGCGTAACCGGCGATCTGTCCCTCGACGACCGATTTTTCGACCCCGCCGATTCCGGTCGTTTCGCCGGCGCAGTAAACGTGCGGAACTGACGTGCGCTGAAGCTCGTCCACGACGACGAAGCCATTTTCGATCGCACAGCCGGAAAACGCCGGCAACTCCAAATTGGGAATGAGATGGAAGCCGCAGGCGAGGTAGTCGCATTCGATCTCGCGCATATGGCCATCCCGCATCACGCGAACGCGCTCAACGCGCTCGCGCCCTATTGCTTCCGTGATCCAGGAGTTCGTCCAATAGGGAATTCCGCGCAGTTGCCAGCCGAAGCGCAAAGCGTCCTTCAGTTTGGCAGCGGCACCGGCCGTGGCCACCGCGAACCGCGAGAGATTCTTCCAACTTGTTTGCTCGCAAATAGCAACGACCTTGGCGCCGTGCGTCCGCGCGTAGGCAGCCACGGCGATCAGCAACGGGCCCGTTCCAGCTACAATGATTCGTTTGCCTGCGATTGGCAGGCCCGTCTTCATCAGCGCTTGCAATCCTCCCGCGCCGAAAACGCCCTGCAGTGTCCACCCGGGGAAGGGAAGAAAAAACTCACGGGCGCCAGTGGCCAGAATCAGCTCGCGATAGGAGATATCGAGCACGCCACGGTTGGTTTGTGCCGTCAACCTGCCGTCCTCCAGGCGAAATATCGTCGCGCTTGGAATCACCTGAACTGGCGCATGGCGCAGGCAATGGAGCCATTTGCCGGCTTGGGTCGAGAGGGATTTGCCGCCTTCGCCTCGCCAGATTTGGCCGCCCGCTGACGGATTGTCGTCGAGGATCGCTACGCTGCAGCCGGACTTGGATGCAGCGGTAGCCGCCGCAATCCCAGCGGGCCCAGCGCCGATTACGACGAGTTCGAAATGCAATTGATCGGGCTGCGAGCAAGCGCCGGTCGTCGCGTCACCAACGCCGGAGTGAACCGTATCGGCGCTGATCTCCATTCCGGGTACACAGACGGTTTGGCATCCACGCTGGTGTGCCTGGCCATCAATTTCACAGCGACACTCGAAACACGTGCCCATACCGCAAAACGGCGCTCGATGCTCTCCGGTAACGGACGTGCGGGAGAATCCGCCGGCTGCCACCAGCGCGGCCGCGGCAGTCGTCCCCTCGAGCACATCAATGTTCGCGCCGTTCACACGGACCGGGATCGTCTTAAGCATGCGCGCCCGTCATTTGCCGCGACGGAAGATACGGCTCGGATGGGATCGCCGATCTGCGTTGTAGAACGTGATCGGCAATCAGACGGCCGGTTGCGAGTGAGGTGGTGATTCCGAGTCCTTCGTGCCCTGTCGCGAGAAGGAGGTTTGGATCATCGGGCCAAGGTCCGATCAGAGGCAGTTTGTCGGGAGTGGCGGCACGAAATCCCGTCCATGTGCGTATAGAAGACGCAGATCTCAACGAAGGGAGATACTCGAATGTGCGTTCCAGCATCCGCGCGGCAATCTTGGTGTCCACGGTGGTTTCAGTCGCGCCATATTGCCGCGACGAACCGATCAGAACCTGTCCTGTCTTCCGGGGCTGAACGTTGAATGCGACCGAGTCGCCGGAGGGCGACGCCGCGCTCTTTAGATATCCAAGTTCCACAAGCTGATGAGAAACTAAGCCCGGATATCGATCCGTGATGACCAGGTGTCCTTTTCGCGGTTTGA
The DNA here is from genome assembly GCA_036279175.1 of Candidatus Acidiferrales bacterium. Taxonomy (GTDB): domain Bacteria; phylum Acidobacteriota; class Terriglobia; order Acidiferrales; family UBA7541; genus Palsa-295. The sequence continues at coordinate 8,360 of DASUJR010000438.1, forward strand.
CATTCAGTCCGGGTGTCAGCAGCGGCGCCACATGCCCGGTCGCGTTCACAACGCGCTCGGCATGAATGATGCTGCCGTCGGAGAGCGAAACGCTGCCGCGGTCGATAGCACGCACCTCTTGCCCGAAAATCAGGGACGCTCCGTGATTGCAAGCGTCGTTGAGCAGGTGCGCCGCCGCACACGGCGGATAAAGCACGGAATCGCCCGGTACGAGGAGGCCTCCTGCAAGAGGCGTCCGCAGATGAGGTTCGGCGTCGTGCAATTCGCGCGCGTCAAGGATGCGCGTCGTTACACCGCGCTCGCCGTAATACGAGGATTTGCGGTGGACTTCCTGCATCTCTTCTTCGTCCGCGGCGACCCAAATGGTCCCAGAGCGCGCGAATTCGACTTCCGCGGGAAGTTCGGGCTGCAAATCGTCCCACAACATTTGTGAATAGCGCGTGAGCGCGAACTGCGCTTCCGAATCGTCCATCACGACGATGTGACCCATTCCGGCCGCCGTCGCGCCACAACCGGTGAATCCGCGGTCGATCGCGGTCACGTGCAGTCCTTCGCGGGCAAGTTCCCGCGCGCACGCGGCGCCCACTATGCCCGCGCCGACAACCGCTACATCCACCTCCATGCTCATGTGGGAATTCCAAATCGGAACGGGTCGTTCGGGTCAACGACGATCTGCGAATCGGCCGTGATGAAAGCCGAGCCTTTGATTCGCGGGACGACATGCCCATTGTTGGCGGCGACGCTTCCCTCGAACACACTGCCTACAATGCTCTCCTGCCGCCAAGGCTGTCCCGGTTTCAGCTTGCCGTCGGCGTGGAGGCACGCGAGCTTGGCGCTCGTCCCGGTACCGCACGGCGAGCGGTCGTACGCTCGTCCCGGGCACAATACGAAATTCTTGCTGTTGACGCCGGGAATTTTCGAAGGGCCGTAGAGCTCGACGTGATCGATTTCCGCGCCATCGGCTCCGGTGATTCCCTGGTCGCGAAGCGCCAGCCGTATCGCCCAGGTATATTCGGTGAGCTTCTCGACATTTGACATGCGAATATCAAGAGGATGCTCGTTCACCAGAAAAAACCAGTTTCCGCCCCAGGCAATATCGCCGCGGACCTTTCCATAATGGGGTACGTCAACCGCAACGCCTGCTGCCGAGCGGTATGACGGAACGTTTTCCACGGTTACTTCCGAATCGTTGTGTAGCGTCGCCATAACGGGACCGACTGGCGTTTCGATACGATGCTCGCCGGGTTGAATTCGGCCTAGATAGCCGAGAGTGACCATCAGGCCGATCGTCCCATGAACGCACATTCCGAGATAGCCAACGTTATTGAAATAGAGGACGCCCGCTTCGGAGCCTGATTCGCTCGGTTCGAAAATGGCACCTCCAACGACAACATCAGAGCCACGCGGCTCATTTGCGAGAGCGCGGCGCAGGTGATCGCAGTTCTTTTTGAACCATTCGAGTCGGTCGGCCATCGACCCCGCCGGGGGATTAGGTGCGCCAGACACGATGAGTCGTGTGGGCTCTCCACCTGTGTGCGAATCCACAACTCGAAGCCGTTCAAAGTGATCGGGCATGTGATCTGAGGGTCAGGCTCAACGATAATTTATTCGAACTGCTATAAAGCCTCCGCGGTTGAACTTTCCCTTCGCCAGCATACCTCTAAAGGCAAGGGGCGCGGGCGAGCTTGGCGATAGCGGTCGAACAGGCACAGGGCGTGCATACATTATACACTTTGTGTCCTTCGTGCAAGAGCCTTTATGCTAATCATCCGTCCGTGAACACAAATCCTTTGCATATTGTATCCGATCGAACTATAGTTCGCCCGATTTCCATCGTTTTGTTATCGTTATGGCCTTTTTGGAGAAGGAGCACGCTATGCGCCGCTTTAAAAAGTCTTTCTCGGCAGTAACTCACGCCGCAGTTTGTGTAGCCGTCCTGGGCGTTACTGTCTTCTGCGGTCAGGTCTGGGCCCAACGGAGGTTCGGGCCGCCACACGACCACACCTTCCGATTCCGCTTCGTCGGGCCGATGCGGGGAAATCGCGTAGCTTCCGTCGCGGGCGTCCCCGGCGATCCAAGCACATACTACGCCGGGGCTGCATCCGGCGGCGTGTGGAAATCCACGGACGGCGGCAATCGCTGGCTTCCTATCTTCGACAAGGAACCAGCGCAGGCGATTGGCGCTCTCGCGGTTGCTCCCTCTGACCACAACGTAGTTTGGGCCGGCACTGGCGAGGCTTGGGCAATTCGCGACAGCGACGTGATGGGTGATGGCATCTACAAGTCCACGGATGCAGGGAAGAACTGGACGCACATGGGCCTCGACCACACGGGACGAATTGGGCGCATTTTGGTAAATCCGAGCGATGAAAACGAGGTCTATGTCTGCGCATTGGGACGCGCCACCGGCCCTCAGCAGGAGCGCGGCGTTTTTCGCACGCTGGATGGCGGCGCGCATTGGGATCGCGTCCTCTTCGTCGACGAGAAAACCGGCTGCTCGGGACTCGCTCTCGATGCCGAAGATCCGCACACGCTGTTTGCCGGCATGTGGCAGGTTGAGATGCACACGTACGCCGAAATCAGCGGAGGGCCCGGTAGCGGCGTTTATGTTTCGCACGACGCCGGTGCGACGTGGAAGCGAATCGAAGGGCATGCCTTGCCAAAGTCTCCGGTGGGCAAAATCGACGTCGCAGTCGCGCCGACCAATTCAAATCGCGTTTACGCGCTGATCGAAACCAAAGATCAAGGGTCTGTGTGGCGTTCCGACGACGGCGGCGTGAACTGGCGCGTCGTGAACCATAACCGCATGCTGATCGGCCGTCCCGGATATTACATCCGCATCGCTGTTTCGCCGGCCAGCGATGACGAAGTCTATGTGGCCAATAGCTCAGATTTCGAATCACTCGATGGCGGACTGACGTTCAAGGAAGTCCCATGGGGCGGAGACAATCACGACATCTGGATCGACCCGACAAACGCGAATCGTTTTGTGGTTACCGATGACGGCGGTCTGAACATCACGACCGTCCACGGGCGCGGATTCAATCGCGTTTCGCTGCCGATCGGCCAGATGTATCACGTTGCGGTGGACAATCAGATTCCCTACGACTTCTACACGAATATGCAGGACGACGGAAATATGCGCGGGCCCAGCACTTCAATCGCTGGATTCGGATTCGGCACGCCTCCTGAAGCTGGTTGGGATCACGACATGGGCGGATGCGAATCCGGGTTCACTGTTCCCGATCCATCCAATCCGGATATCGTGTGGGCCACCTGCTACGGCGACGAAGTGACGATTTGGAATGCGAAAACCAAAGCGGCGCGCTCGGTCAGCCCCTACTGGCACACGCTCGATTCGCCGCCAAATGACACGAAATATCGCTGCCACTGGACTCCGCCGCTTGCGATCGATCCGTTCGATCCGAACACGGTTTACTACGGCTGCCAGGTAATCTTCAAAACGTCCGACGGCGGCCAAACGTGGAAAGTTGCGAGTCCCGATCTTTCAACCCACGATCCAAGCAGAATCATTTCTTCCGGGGGACTCACGCCGGATAATCTGGGCCAGTTTTACGGCGAAGTAGTTTTCGCCATCGCGCCGTCGAAAATTCAGAAGGGCCTGGTTTGGGCGGGAACGAACGACGGTCAGATCTGGTACACGAAAGACGGCGGCGGCCACTGGAACAACGTCACAAAGAACGTCTCCGGATTGCCGGCGTGGGGCACGGTCACGAGCATTCAGCCGTCGTTCTTCGATCCAGGAACGGCATACGTCAGCGTTGATCTTCACCTGATGGATAATCGCGATCCGTTCATCTATAAGACGACGGACTACGGTAGGTCCTGGCAACTGATCAGCGGCGGCATCCCGAAAAGCGAGTATTCCTACGCCCGCGTGATTGCCGAAGATCCAAACTGCAAAGGTCTGCTTTTCGCGGGCACAGGAAACGCTCTCTACTATTCGCTGGATGACGGGGGCAACTGGACGATGTTCGACGCCGGCTTGCCGCACGCGACTGTTTCATGGGCCGTCGTGCAGAAGCGATTCCACGATCTCGTCGTGTCCACGTATGGTCGGGGAATCTACATTCTGGACGATATCTCGGCGCTGGAGCAGACGGCGAAAGAGAAATCCGACGCGGCCGTTCGGCTGTTCCAGCCGCGCGACAGCTATCGTTTCCTCCACGGAGGCGGCGTTTTTGTCACCTACTATTTGAAATCAGCGCCGAAAGATAAGAATGTGAAAATCGAAATCCTCGATTCACGCGGAAACGAAATTCGCCGCATGAACGGCCCTGCCAAAGAGGGCTTCGACCGTGTCGAGTGGAACTTCCATTACGATTCGCCGACGCTCGCCGCGTTGCGCACCGTTGCTCCCGATAATCCTTATATCTGGGAAGAAACGCGCTTCCGCGGCGCGAAATCGCGACCGGTAACGCATTGGGGAATCGAGGAGGCGGAAGTCGGGCCGTTCGCGATTCCCGGGAAATACTCGATCAGGCTCACCGTTGACGGCCAGAACTACACACAGCCGGTCACTCTCCTGAAAGATCCGCGCGCGCCGGGAACGGACGCTGACCTTGAAGCCAATCTCAAGACGCAGCTCCGCATCCGCACCGATCTGAATGAAACGTCCGACATGATCAATCACATCGAATGGACGCGCAAGCAGCTCGGCGACGTTCAGGAGATGCTGCAATCGGAGCAAGCCAAGGCCAAGGAAGAAGGGAAATCGGAGAACGCAGGTTCGGCTGCTTTGCTCAAGTCGGTCGACGAAATGAGCAAGAAACTGGAGACCGTCGAATACCAGCTCATCGCGCGCGCCAACTTGAACAGCGACGACAAGTACTACGAGGAAGCCTACAAGCTCTACCTCAATTTCATCTGGCTCAACGGTCAGGTGGGAACGGGCGCGGGCGACGTTGCAGGCGGCGCGGACTGGGCTCCTACGGCTGAGGAACTTTCTGAACTCGATACGCTGGAGAAGGACCTCGCGGCAGCAAAGGCGAATTACAGCAATTTGTACGAGAAAGAGCTGCCGGCATTCAACCGTTCACTCGGCGCGCATGGAGTTTCGCCGCTGGCGATGACCGTGCCGCCAGTGGCGGGCCCGGCCGCAACTACAGCTACAGCCGAATAAGCCAACGAAATAACATTCGGTGGCGGCGATCGGCCAGAAATAGCAGGTCGCCGCTACTGAAATCCTTGATTGCTATTCACTCGGTCAGCAGAATGCGCAGATCTCGGAGATTGTTGCCGGTCGGCCCGGTGACGACTGCGTCCCTGATTCGTGCGAAATAAGTGTATGCGTCGGACCGCCGCAAGAAATCGGCAGGGTCAAGACCGCTGCTGTTGCCGCGCTCCAGCGATTCTCCGTCCGCAACCGCGCCGGCTGCCGGGCTGTTTCCATCGATTCCATCGGTTCCCGCGCTAAGGAGCGTGATTTTCTTCCCGGCAATTTTGGGCACGCACGTCAGAACGAACGCCAGATTCCGCCCACCGATCCCATTGCCCGTCACCGGGCTGATCACTTCTCCATCGGCCAGAACCGCCACGCGATGGCCCCGGTTGGCACGCTTGTGCGATTCGAGCAATTCCAGCAAATGATCCGCAGCCTTCTCGACTGGAAAATTATCAGCAGCCCAGTCGCAAACGCAGACGTAACCCTCAGCTTCGCAGACGCGGTGCGCGGCATGGAAAAGCTCATGCTGGCCGAGCAGCAAGTCGAAATACGATCGCTCGAAAGCAGCTTCGCCGGGCTTCGGCGTTTCCCGCAATTGGTGCTGTTCGAAGATGCGCTTGATTGAGGAAGGGAATTGTTCGAGTAAGTCGTATTCCCCGGCAATTCTTTCAGCGTCGGCGACCGTGCTCGGATCGGGAAGCGTCGGCCCCGATGCGAGCGCCGATTCCTGGCCCAGTGGCACATCGCTGATCGCAAATGTAACCTTCATCGAATGTGGAGCTGCAGCCGCGAGCCGCCCGCCTTTGATTGCGGAGAGATGTTTGCGGATGACGTTGATTTCCTCGATCGGCGCACCGCACGTCACGAGCGCGGAATTCACTTTTCGGAAGTCATCGAGCGTGGATGCCGGATCGAGCGCTTGCTCAACGAGCGCCGATCCTCCGCCGGAAATCAGAAAGAAAATAAGTGACCGGCCGTCGCAACGGGCCAGGCGACTCAAAATCGCCCGTGCAGCCTCGAAGCTTTGATCGTTGGGAACGGGATGGCCGCCGACGAACGCCCTCCAACCAGGCAGATCGCGTTTCGGAGCCGCAGGAACAACGAGGATTCCGTCGATCTGATATTCCGGGGTAAGAATTCGCGCAAGCCCCTCAGCCATCGCGAATGCAGCCTTCCCGAACGCCACGGCCACGATTTCGCGATAATCGCGCAGATCGATCGCGGCCTTCTCGGTACGAATGCGCGAGCCGCGGCGATCCATTTTTCTGGCGAGAGTTTCGGGAATGTCGATCGCCGCGAGGGTATTCCGGAAAATACGCTGAGCCGTTTCCTTCACATTTTTTCGAGTGCCGCCACGCCGGCGCGAGCGATCTCCGCGTCCTGATCCTCGGTTCCCGCGCTTACGCCTATCGCGCCGACCACTTCGCCATCGACGATCAGCGGCACACCGCCTCGGATCGGCGTTTGGTCGGAGGGGCTGGCAGTCGCGAGGCCAATCGATAGCGCCACGTTGACTTGATTGGCGATCGTAACAGGCCCGGTCGGAGCCCGGCGCATCGCGGCGGATTGTGCTTTGACGAGAGCGATTGCAATGGACGACGGTTTCGCGCCGTCCATGCGCTCAAACGCGAGCAGGTGCGAACCGTCGTCGACAACCGCAATGTTGACGGGGCAGCGCATCCCAATCGCGTGGTTTTGCGCAGCGCCAAGGACGGCGCGCGCGCCTTCGAGCGTCAGTTTCGGATGATTGCGGGTAATGTGCGGCATGAGCTTGGACTGTCTCTCTTTCCGGGCAGCAAGTGCGCTCTGGGCGTGCAAGCCCAGGATGTAGTGCGGCATTCGCCTGCGTCTATTTTAGTCCCAGCGCGTCCGCGTTCAGCGCGTTGGGTGGCCTCTTGCCGTGGAAGCAGGCGACAACGTTATTCGCGGCCATCACCGCCATTTTTGTCCGGGTGGCGACAGAAGCACTGGCGATATGGGGCGTCAGCACGACGTCTTTTCGGTCCAACAGCCCTGGATGAACGTTCGGCTCGTTCTCGAAAACGTCCAGGGCCGCACCCGCGAGTTTCTTTTCCTGCAGCGCCTCGACCAGCGCCGCCTCGTCGACCACCTGCCCGCGCGACGTATTGATCAGGTATGCGGTCGCTTTCATCTTGGAGAGCGTGTCCTTGGAAATCAGGTGCCGCGTCGCAGGCAGCAGAGGCACATGCACGGTCACGAAGTCCGACTCGCGCAACAGTTTATCGAGGTCGGCGTATTCCGCGCGAAGCTGCTCTTCAACGTTCATCGGTGCATGCACAGCGTCATGGTACAGCACGCGCATATTGAACCCGTACGACCGCCGCGCAACGCCCCGCCCGATGCGGCCGAATCCGATGATGCCGAGCGTCTTGCCCCAAACATCGGTGCCCAGCAGTTGGTCGAGATCCCAGCCGGGCCAGCCTTTCGAGCGCAGCCAGGCATCGCCCTCCAGCACGCGACGCGAGATGGCCATCAGCAGCGCCCATGCGAAATCGGCAGTCGTGTCGTCCAAAACGCCCGGCGTGTGCGTGGCGACTACGTTGCGCTTCGTGCAGGCGGGCACGTCGATGTTGTCGAAGCCGACGGAAACAGTCGCTGCAATTCGTAATTTCGGCGCGGTAGTAAGCAGTTCCTCGTCCACTTTTTCCGTGAGCAAGCAGACCAGCGCCTCTTTATCTGCAATGCGCTTCAGCAGTTCGTTGCGTGGGATGCGTTCGGGATTCGTCCAGTACTCGACTTCGAATTCATCATCGAGAATGTTGCGCGCCGCTGGAAACAGGGGACGCGTAGCAAGGAGCTTCGGCTTGGGCAAGTCCCACCTCTGGAATGCAATAAATCAGAAAGACGCCGAGTAGGATACTAGAACCGAACGCTTAGTGGCGAGTGAGTATTCGGCAAATATGGCCGAACCTATTCAGTCAGGGACGGGTCGCCTCGTCACTGTAGCGTCGGAGCATGCCCGCCTTGGCGGGACTTCAACCCGGATGGCCCTCGCCCCCCGCTATTGATCACAAGAAAGAATAACAGTGGATCATTCGTATCGCAGGGCTTCCATCGGGTCGACATTCGCCGCTCTTCGAGCAGGAATGTAGCAGGCAGCGAGCGCAGCGACGGTCAGTATGAGCCCAACGCCAACGAGCGTTGCGGGATCCGTCGCTCGGACGCCGTATAGCAAAGCGGGCTGCGACTCTGGGATGCCATAGAGGACGCTCGACATGAGGCGAGCAATCCCCAAGCTCGCGGCAAGTCCGATTCCGAGACCGACAACGACGAGTCGCAGTCCCTGCCCCAAAACGAGTCGCAGGATGTCCCCGCCCCGTGCGCCAAGGGCCATGCGAACCCCCATTTCGTGCGCACGCTGTGCAACCGAATAGGAAATCACACCGTAGACTCCCACGATCGCGATCGCCAACGCCAAACATGCAAAGACGCCAAGCAGAATCGCGCGGAAGCGCCAGTCCGTCAGTGACGTCGTTACCACTTGCTGCATCGTGGTGATCTCTGTCGGAGGATTGTCGGTGTCGATCTTCAGCAGAGCGCCGCGAACTACGCCAGCCGCTACACTACCAGTACGCTCGCCACGCACCAGAAAGTATCCGGAAGAGAGATTACGTGCCTGACTTGCTGGGACATACATCGTCGGAGCAGGGGGCTCGGCAAGCGCCGTTTCACGGATGTTGCCGACGATTCCGACAACCTCGCGTGGGCTGGGTTCGCCAAGGTCAGGCCCCAAGCCGCGGCCGATCCAGGCATGCGCTCCCAACACGTCACCTTTCGGCCAGTAAGCGCGTGCCATCGCCTGATTAATAATGACAACGGGCTGCGATCCGGCGTTATCTGCTCCGGTGAAACTCCTGCCGCGGTCAAGTGGAATCCTGAGGGTGTTAAATAATCCTGGTGTGATCGCGCGGATTTCTGCGCCTATTATCTCGTGCGGATTTTCTGGACGGCCCACAATGCTGATCAGGTCATCGCCTCCCTCGCGCATTGGGATCGTGTCAATCATGGCTGCACTTGCAGCGCCGGGAAGCGCAGCCAGGCGCCGAACGGCTTCGTCAATGAACGCGATGCGTTTCGCGGGCGTGTCGTACTGCTTTTCCGAGAGCGCGAATTCCGCCGTCGTAACGTTCTTCACGTCGAAACCGGGCGAAACATGTACGAGCGAGGCAAAGCTCTGAAGCGCCAGCGCCGCACCGATCAGGAGTACCACTGAAATTGCGATTTCGCTTACGGCAAGAATGTTTCGCACCCGAGCGCGTCGCGATCCAGCGCGCGAACCTCCTTCTTGCAGCGAATCGTTTAGTTCGAAACGCGAAGCACTGAATGCCGGCAACAATCCGAAAACAATTCCGGTCGCGACGCTCAGCAGCAGCGCGAAGGCCAGAACTGTTCCATCGATGCTGTAGGCGCCGATGTGAGGCATCGCGTTCTCGCCTGGAATCAATCGAAGAATCAGATGGAAGCTTGAGTAGCACGCGACGATGCCTAGGATTCCGCCAAGGAGAGCAAGCAGAACGCTTTCCGTCAGAAGCTGCCGCGCGATTCGCCGTGTTCCGGCTCCGATGGCAACGCGGATCGCAATTTCGCGCTGGCGCGCCGTTGACCTTGATAGAACGAGGTTTGCTACGTTCGCACACGCGATCAGGAGCACTAGCCCGACTGCGGCGAACAGCAGCAATGGCGCGGGTCCGGCGACGTCGCCCAGGACGCTCCGGAGCGGCATCAGCTCCGCCCGTTCGCCGGCAACAAACATTTGGGGGAATCGCGCCCGTAACGGTGCGAGAGCGGGC
>DASUJR010000439.1:0-16368 GCA_036279175.1 Candidatus Acidiferrales bacterium
GAGAATAGAAAAGACCAGGCCGGCGTAGATGGACTGGCCGGTAATGAACATGTGGTGTCCCCACACCAGGAAGCTGAGGACTGCAATCGCCATGCTCGAATAGGCGACGGCCTTATAGCCGAACATCCGCTTGTGAGAGAAAGCGGTAATCAATTCGCTGACCACACCCATGCCCGGCAAAATCATGATGTACACAGCAGGATGCGAGTAGAACCAGAATAAGTGCTGAAAAAGAATGGGATCGCCGCCGACGGCGGGATCAAAAATACCGACGTGGAAGAGCCGCTCCATCGCCATCAGGAACAGCGTGATCGCGATCACCGGCGTACCCAGGACGAAGATGACGCTGGAAGCGTACATGGACCAGAGAAAAAGCGGCATGCGCATCCAGGTCATTCCCGGCGCGCGCATCTTGTGCATCGTGACGATAAAGTTGAGGCCCGTCAGAATGGACGAAAACCCAGCGATGAAAATCGCGCAAGCTGCCGCGACCACATGGGTGTGCGAGAACGTGCTGCTATAAGGAGGATAAAAGGTCCAGCCGGTATCGACGCCGCCCGAGATGATGGTCCACAGCATCACGATCGACCCGGTGATGTACAAGTACCAGCTCAACAGGTTGAGCTTGGGGAAGGCGACATCGCGCGCCCCGATCATCAAAGGAATCAGGAAATTGCCCAAAGTTGCAGGGATCGACGGAACCAGGAAAAAGAAAACCATTACGATTCCGTGAATCGAGAAGAGCTTATTGTACGTTTCCGGCTCGACGATCGCGCCCGTGGGCTGAATCAACTGGATGCGCATTGCCACGGCGGCGATACCGCCGACGAGGAACATGAAGGTGATGGAGATCAGATAGAGCAGCGCAATCCGCTTGTGGTCGGTGGTGAACAACCACGACTTCCAGCCATAGCTGGCGTTCAGATAATTTGTCCGCGCTTCGGATGGCGCTTGCGGGAGTTCCGCAACAACCGTACTCATTGCGTCGACGTCCTTTCTTCCGATCCCAGCGACTTAATATAAGCGATCAGCTGCAGCACTTGCGACTCATCCACCTGCCCCTGGAAGGTCGGCATAATCGGCGGATAGTTCGGCAGTACGAGGGAGTTGGGCGAAACGATCGCTTGGCGGATCAGCGACTCGTCCACAATTCGCGTCGAACCGTCCTTCAACTTCTCCTGTTTCCCGTAAATACCGACGAGCGAAGGTCCCTGGCCGCTGCCTGTTGTTGTATGGCAGGTGCTGCATCCCAGTTGCGAGAAGAGCCTCGCGCCCTCCTGCGACATGGACTGGTTTTGCATTTCGCCCGCAAGCCACGCGGCATAGTCCCGCTGGCTCATCACGTAAACCCAGCCGATCATGTGCGAGTGCCCGGCGCCGCAATATTCGGTGCAGAAAAGGTGAAATTTGCCAACCTGGTCCGGCTTGAACCAGAGGAAGTTATAGCTGCCGGGCAGGACGGCCTTCTTCACTCGGAACGCGGGAACATAAAAGCCGTGGATGACGTCCTGCGATGTAACGGTGAGCTTAACGGCCTGTCCCACGGGAATATGCAGCGCATCGATTTCGCGCGGACCTTCGGGATGCTGGACGTGCCACATCCACTGCTTGCCGATCACGAAAATTTCCGTGGCGTTTCGCGGCGGGCGCGCATTGGCAACGTAGAGATAGGATGACCAAAGAAAAATGCCGGCACAAATGGCGGACGGAATCGCAGTCCAGAGGACCTCCAACGGGAGGCTGCCCTCGATTTGCTCCGCTCTCTCGTCTTCCGAGCGGCGGCGGTACTTGATCATAAAGACGAAAATAGCCCCGAAGATCAACACGGTGAAAAATATCGTGAGACCCGTCAGGAAATAAAAGACCTGGTCGACCTCGCCGGCGATGCTAGACGCAGTAGGCGGGTGCAGCGGAAGGAAAGCCGCCAAGGCGGCCATCGCGTTCGTTCCAGTTTGAGCCAAATTCATCATGAGTTGTCCGCGACTGTCCTCGGCGCGCGGCGTTGTGCGGTCACCTTCATGCGTGCCCTTTCACGGTTCCGTAATTTTCCCGGCGGAAGAGGATGAACATCAACCCGCCGAGCAGCAGGAGCGTTACGCCTCCCGCGAGCTGAATCACCCGGGCAATGATGACGCCATATTTGCCCGTCTCCGGATTGTATTGGCAGCAAAACAGCAAAAGCGCTTCCACCGGCGAACCGATCTTGCCGGATGACGCCTGATCGAGAGCCAACCGCAAATCGATCGGACGGAACGTGATCCCATAGAAATAGCGGGAAAGTTTGCCTTCTGGCGTGGCAATCATGATTCCGCTGGCGTGCGCGAACTGTTTCGACACGGGATCGTACGCGTATCGGAATCCAACCGCCGCCGCGAGAGCCTTGATCTCCGGCTCTTTTCCGACGAGGAAATGCCAGCCATTGGCCCCGTTCTTCCGCCCGTACATTCCGGTGTAGAGCTGATGCTTCGAATCGGCCATCATCGTCGTGTCCGTGGGATCGATACTGACGGTTACGACGTTGTAATCCTGCCCCATGTTCAGCGGGACCTGTTTCAGGCTCTCGTCCAAGTCATTGAGAATTCGGGTGCACAGCATCGGGCACTTGTAATAGACGAGAGTCAGAATGACGGGCTTCGGGCCGAAGTACTGGTTCAGTTGCACGGCATTGCCGTTCTCATCCTTGAACGTCAGGTTCAGCGGAATTTGCGCGTTCAGCTTCTGGTCGAGCCCGACATTCTTAAGCAACGAAGGACGCACGCCGATGTTTTGCACCGGGAAATCGCGAGCCGGGTCTCCCGTACCAGGCAACTCTTGAGCGCTAACGGAACACGGAAGGCTCATCGCGAAAGCGCACAACAGAATCCCGCTCAGCACGAGCAGGCGTTGGAATTGCCCTCCCCTGATGTCTGCCAATTTACGCACTATGGTTTCGACTTTCACTTCAACCGCCCCTTTACTCAGCCCCTCTTGGCGCCGCGTTTTCACTCTTGTTGTGGCCGGCACCGGTTTGTGAACTCTGTTCTACAAACGCGCACTGTCCCTCGATTCCGGTGGCAGGGAGCGCGTTCACGCTTCCAACGGGAGCAACGGCCTGCTTATCATAGGATGGAATTTGGCTTTCCGGCCGCGCCGGGAAACCCTGTTGCATGACGATATCCATGGCCTTGTCGATCGGGATGTGGACGATCCCGTTCTGCTTGTCGATCCAACCGTAACTATTCAATTCCTGCACTTGGCCGTCGCAATAGGAACCCAGGTCCTGGTGCGGCTGGGCTTGCAAGCGCGGCCCGGGGGGCAACGGCCGTTGCTGCGCGAAGGAAGCCGCCGGATTGCCGCGAGGCGATTCAGCCGCAAGCCAATCGAACGTCCACTTCATCGCGAAGCCGATGAACGCCAAAATAATGGCCAACCCCAGTCCCAACAGCAAAAGCCCGCGAACGCTTACGTCGCGCCTTTCGTAACCCTCCTCGCGGGTCGCCTGAAAGTCGTCATTCTCCGGCGGCATGTTCCAAGGCTCCTTCAAATCGCGGATCATTCTGCGGCAAGAGCGGCCATCTCTTCAGTTGCCACAGGAAAGCGGCCACCTCCAAACCTCCAATGGCCAGCAACAACACAAAATCGAGCGGGTGGAAATAGGGCCCGTGCCGCTGGGATCCAAACGCCGGCATGATGAGCCAGTACACGTCGATCATGCTGAGGAAGAATATCCAGGCGGCGATGAGCGACAGCGACTTCAATCGCCGCTTCAGCGGCTTCATCAAGAGCAGGAAGAACGGCAGGAAGAAATGCAAGACGATCAAGACAATGCCGATTCCGGCCCAGCCTCCGAATGCGCGCGCGAGGTACCACGGAATCTCGTCTTTCAGGTTTCCTTCCCAGATGATCAGGAATTGCGAGAACGACAGATAGGCCCAGAGCAAAACGAACGCAAGCATCAGGTTGCCGATGTCGTTGAAATCCTCGTGAGTGACGCAGTCCTTTAGAGGATCCTTATCCCAGAGCGTGCGCAGGACGAACATTACAAAGCACAGTCCAGTGAGCGCGGCGACCACCATGAAAAGCATGCCGTAGATGGTGGAGAACCAGTGCGATTCGATGGACATGATCCAATCGATTGGCGCCCACGTGAGAGCCAAGCCCCACAGGATCAGGCCGGGACCGCTGAGCTTCTCCATGCGCTTTTTCAGACGCCATTCCTGGCTGCCGGGATCGTCCTGCTGTTTCGACCAGCGATTCAGCAGAAACGCGAGCACGCCCCAGACAACAAAGTAGAGGATCGTGCGCCCGACAAACCAGCTTGGCGAGAGGTACCAGGCCCTATCGGCTATGGTGGGATCGGCCTTTATAGCGGCGGCACTGGCCCAGGGATAGAGCTGCTGCATGCCGAAGAACAAGGGAATGACGAGCAGAGCCATCAGCCCAAAGGTACGCGTTCCGGCCTCGAGCAGCCTGCGGATGGGATAGCCCCACCAGCCACCGGTCAAATGATGCAGCATCAAAACGCCCATGCAGCCGAGCGGCACCATCAACCAGAAGACGAAGGCAAACAGATAGGACCGGAAGAATTGCCCCTGGGCGTGCGGCAAAAACGTGAAAAGCACCACCAGGGCGACGCCGATCAAGCCCGCGATGAGGGCTGTCCTTTGCGCGCGCTGCAGTTGCGACGTAACTGTATCTGATCCGTTCACTGGTTTTTCTGTCCTGCGCCCGCGGGTTCCCCGCTGGAGCCGCCCTGCAAATAACCGAGTGGCCGCGCGACGCTCGGCGCTTCATTGAGCTTCGACATATCAGCTTCGGGGACATCCTTCACAGGGGCATACTGGCTCAACTGCAAAGCGCGAATGTAAGCAGCGATGCGCCAGCGGTCCGCCGGACTGATGCGGGAAGCGTAGCTGTACATCGCGCCGAATCCATTGGTCATCACGTTCACAAAATGTCCGACAGGGGCCTCGCGCAGACGCTGCACGTTGTAGGAAGGCGGATGCGATAGCCCGCGCTGAACGATCATGCCGTCGCCGTTGCCCGTGTAATCGTGGCAAGGAGTGCAGTAAATGTTGAACCGCTCGCGTCCGCGCTCGAGATCCGCGCGCGTGATCGGAAAGGGAAACGTATTCGATTCGACGCCATTCTCCATGCCGGTATACAGAAGCGAGTCGATTTTCAAATGACCGCGCGGAACCGTTCCGGGAACTGTTGGCCGTTCCGAGCGGCCATCGGCGAAAAATCCAGTCGGCTGCTCCGTGACGTACTTGGGCTGAACGTGCATGTCGAGGCGGCAGCCGGCGAGCACCGTGGCAAAAAGCACAGCGGCGGCGCCCAATCGGGCGGCTCTGCCCGCGCGTTTGCGCAGGCCGAACGACTTTCCGCGTGCCGGCATTTCCGCGTTAGGCCTCAATTTCGAAAACTCCATCGGGATCCAGGCTTCCAAGAAATGCTTTCGTCCTCGCAAATTCGAATTGCTTGTCGCGCGCTTCGATCAGCAGAAAGTAGCGGTCCGTGGAAGCACGCGCGAAATCCGCAAGATTGAATACCGGATGATACGGGCTGGGCATTCCGTTCAATGCCAGCATGCCGAACGTGGCCGTCAGCGCCGCGCCAAGAATCGTCAGTTCGAACGTAATCGGAATCCAGGCCGGCCAGCTATTGTGCGGGCGGCCGCCAATGTTCCACGGCCAGCTGATCACGTTGGCGTAGTAGCACATGAAAAATCCGAACAGCCCGCCGCATATACCTCCGGCGAGCACCAGAGCCGGCAGCCAGGTTCGCTTGAATCCGACGGCCTCCGACAGGCCTTCGACGAAAATCGGCGAGTACGCGTCGATCCGGCGGAAGCCCGCAGAGTACGTCTTGCGCGCCGCTTCGAGCACTTCGTCGGGCGTCTCAAATTCCGCGATCAAGCCGTAAAGCTGTTTCGGTTTCATGCGCCTATCCGGCAATCTCCGGGTTCGGATTTCGCACGCGCGCCAGATAGGTGGTGCGCGGGCGCGTGTTCAAATCGGCCAGCAAAGTGTAATTGCGCGGCTGCGCCTTCCAGCGCGCAATGTGCGACTTCTTGTCGTTGATATTCCCGAACATGATCGCGCCCGCCGGACACGCCTGCTGGCACGCCGTCTGAATTTCCAAGTCGCGGATGGTGCGATCTTCTTCGGCCGAGCGAATTTTCGCCGCGTTGATGCGCTGCACGCAGTAGGTGCACTTTTCCATGACGCCGCGGCTGCGCACGGTCACATTCGGATTGCGCACGCCATAAAGGCTTGGCGTCGTGTAGTCGGAGAACAGGAAGAAGTTGAAGCGCCGGACTTTGTACGGGCAGTTGTTGGAGCAATAGCGCGTGCCGACGCAGCGGTTGTACGTCATGTCGTTGAGGCCTTCCGAACTGTGCGTCGTGGCTCCAACCGGGCAGACGTATTCGCAGGGCGCATTCTCGCACTGCATGCAGGGAAGAGGCTCGAAATACATTTCGGGCGTTTCCAGCCCGCCGTGGAAGTAAGTGTCGATGCGGATCCAGTGCATCGCGCGCCCGCGATCGACTTCGTCCTTGCCCACGGTGGCGATGTTGTTTTCCGAGACGCACGCGACGACGCAAGCATTGCAGCCCACGCATTTGTTCAGGTCGACGCTCAGACCCCACGCGTATCCGGTGCCGTAGTTATAATTCTGGTAAAGCGAAAGGCTCTTGTGTTCAGTGGTTTCCGGCACCTGCGCGAAATTCGGGTCGCGACGGAACTCGTCGAGCGTTGCGACCTGCACGAGTTCGCGCCGAAAGGCATTCACGCTTTCGTCATCGGATTCGACGCCCTTGTTGTCGATGAGGTATTGGTACTGCACGGTCGCGAAGGTGTACTTCTTTCCGGTATTCGCGATCTGAACGGGCCCATCGGCGATCCACGGCGCCGTGGACGTGCGCAGCGCGTAGGCATTGAAGCCGTACACCGGGCCGAGCTCCGCATCCTTGCCCATATCGCCGCCGGGACCGACTTGGATATACGGCGTGTACATTCGCTGACGCCCATATCCGAGATGCACAGTGATCGCATTGTCCGCGTGGCCGATCGCAAGAAAGACGCCGCCGCTCACTTCGCGCCCGCCGTAACGCAGCGTCACATAGTCGCCATGATTCAAGTTGTTCTTTCCGGCCGTGGCGGGACTCATCATTACCGCGTTGTCCCACGTAATGCGCGTGATCGGCTTGGGGATTTCCTGCAGCCAGAAATTGTTGGCCCAGCGGCCGTCGAAAATCGTAGGATCGGCGCGGAACGTCATTTCAAATTCGTTCGCCTGAACGTGCGAGGCTGCGGGCGGCTGTTGCAGGAAGTCGCGCTGCAATGGAGCCGCGGCCTGCGGCAGCGCCGTATTCGCCAGCACTCCGTCGTGCAAGGTGACCTGCCAGAAATCCTCAAAGTTCTGGCCCTTTGACACGCCCTGCGCTTGCCAATATCCCTTCACAATATCGTGCGTGCTGACCCCATCGTCACCCGTGAGAGTCGCGATCACCTCATAATCCGAGTGGCCACCGTAAAGAGGAGCAATCAGCGGCTGCTGGATACCGATCGTGCCGTCGTAGGCTGGCGCGTCGCCCCAGGATTCCAGGTAATGCGCAGCCGGAATATGCCAATTGCAAAGCTCGGCCGTTTCGTTCCGGTACAAGCCGGAGTAAACGCGCAGCGGCGCTTTCATCAGCGCGGATGCGAAATTGAAATCCACGGGCGCGTTGTAGACAGGATTGCCGCTCAGAATTACGAGCAGCGTGACCTTGCCGGCATTCAAATCGTTAACGAGATCACGCAGCGACTCCGTCTGATTCACCGGATTCGTTTCGAGCGGCTGCGTGTAATAAAGGGTCTTGCCGACGTTCTGCAGCGCCTCGTTCATCGCATGCGCCAGCGCGTGAACGATCGGAGGCTGCTGCTCACCGGCGATTACGAGGCTCGCGCCGCGATTCCTGGTCAGATCGCGCGCAATGGCCTGCACCGTTTCGTGCGGAACGGCCGACTGGCTGCCGGTTCCACCCGGCAGCGCAATGCCAATCGCGGCGGCCAACCCTCGAGCAAACGCTTCGACTTCGCTCGCACGCATGCGAAGGCGATGATCCGCCATTGCGCCGGTGCTGGTAGGCATGGTTTCCGCCGTGTACAGGCGGTTCAAATTCTGTTTTGTGCCGTCAATGCTGCGCCGCGAAGAAAAATCGCGCGCATGGCGCACGTGTCCGGGGCCTGAAACCAGGAAGTCGGAGTCCAGAGAAACGATGACGTTCGCCTGGTCGAAGCGGTAAACCGTGTTGACCGGCTTTCCGAATGCCAATCGAGCGCCTTCGAAGGCCGAATCCCGGTGGCAAGGCTCATACTGGTGCCACTTCGCCTTCGGAAACTGCTTCATCAGCTTTTGAATCTGCGCCGAAAATGATGGAGAGCTGATCGTTTCCGTCAAGAGGTACAGGCCGGCACCGGACTGGGCGAGCCCCGCCTTCTGGTCGCGCATTTGCGCCACAAACTGTTCCCAACTGCTGATATTGCCGTTATAGAGGACCGTTTGAGACCGCGCGGGATCGTAGACGCCGAGAACCGAGGCCTGCAGGAAAACGTCCGTGCCACCCAGGCTGCCGGGATGCTCCGGATTACCTTCGATCTTCGTCGGGCGGCCCATATGGCTTTCGACCAGCAGGCCCGTGGCAACGCCTTGCTGCGTCATCGAAGTCGCATAGAACAGAGGCTTGCCCGGAATGATGTCTTCCGGCTGGCGAACGTACGGAACGATGTGCTCGTCCGGCAGAATCGTGCAGGCGCTAAGGCCGGCCGTAGCCGCCGTTGCGGCCATGATTTTCAGCAGATCGCGCCGATCGATCCCGTCCTTCCCCTCCTTAGGCGGCTTCGCCGACCCGGTGGGAGCCAGTTGAACGAAGTTCTGAGTTTCAGAAAGCTGCTCTCGCAGGTCCGCATGGCGCAGCCATGCTTCCCACGGCCGCGGACGTGCCGTCTGTTCTGAATTCGGAATTGCATTCACGCCGGAAGAAAGCAGCCGGCCGGGAGCGTTGGGCAAATCAGAATCCTTGAATTCGCCTTCCCTTGCCGCAAGAAACTCCGGCTGATTCTTGAACTCCTCGATGCCCCTCCACTCGCGCGGCGCGTTCGCCGAAGCCGGACGAACGACGGCATCGGAGCCGGTCGGATTGCGCGACTCGGGATTCATCGCCTTGGGGTCGGAGCTCATTATGATTTCACCGATGACATGTATCGCAGTCCTGTAAACTGGCCACTTTATAGTCCTTCATCAGCTGGCGTCCCATCGTGAGCTGGTCCGTATAGCTCACGCCGTTGTAAGTGACCGGATGCACTGCCGACGGCTGCTGGTAGTACGGGTTAAAAACTTCGGATCGAGGCCGCAGATTCTTGGCCGGCTGCCTGTGGCAGTCGATGCACCACGACATGTACTCCGTTCCGAACCTATAGGTCAGCGGCATGCTCGCAATCGGGCCGTGACACGTCGTGCAGCCCACGCCCATGCGGACGTGGATCGAGTGATCGAAATACACAAATTGAGGCAGTTCGTTCACGCGCAGCCATGAAATCGAGACGTTGTCGCGATAGCTCGCGCGCACCGGTTCGAGCATTTCAGCGTTCGTCCAAATCTGCGAATGGCAGCTCATGCAGGTTTCCGTCGGCGGCAGGCCGGCGAACGCCGATTTCTCGACCGACGTATGACAATAGCGGCAGTCGATGCCGAGCTCGCCCACATGGTGGCGATGGCTGAACGGGACCGGCTGCTGTCTGGTAAGACCGATATTGCTATACCAAGCCGATTCCTCAACCTGATACAGCCCATAGGTGAGGACGCCGATCAAAATCACGATTGCGACGATCGACAACTTCGAGATCAGGTTTGAGCTGCGATGGAAGACCTGGGCCATAGTGAACGCAAACGTCGCTTAGGCGGCTTGCTCCTTCTTTCCAGTTTTGTGCACCAGCGCCCGCATTTCGACGATCGAGATCATCGGCAGGAACCGGATGAACAGATAGAACAACACAAAGAACAATCCAAAGGACCCGAACAGAACGGCCCAATCCCATCGCGTCGGATAGTACATGTGCCAATAGGAAGGCTCAAATTCGCGATGCAGGCTGACCGCGATGATGACGAACCTCTCGAGCCACATGCCCACGTTCACCACGATGGAAACGGCGAACAATCCCCAGGGGTTGCGCCGGACGCTGCGGAACCACAGCAGTTGCGGGATCGCGATATTGCAAGCAATCAAGGTCCAATAAACGTACAGGTAGGGCCCGAACATCCGGTTCATCATCATGTAGCGGTCGAACGGATTGCCGCTATAGAACGCCATGAACGTTTCCATGATGTAGCCGTAGGCGACGATGACGCCGGTGGCCAACATCACTTTGCCCATGATGTCGAGATGGCGGATGGTGATCATGCCGTCGAGGCCGTAGTACTTGCGCAGCGGGATCGCCAGCGTCAGCACCATGGCAAAACCGGAATAGATAGCCCCAGCGACGAAGTACGGCGGGAAGATGGTGCTGTGCCAACCCGGCGTGAGGCCAATTGAGAAGTCGAAGCTCACAACCGTGTGGACCGAAACGACCAGCGGCGTCGCAACGCCAGCCAGAAGAAGCGATGCGACTTCATAACGCTTCCAGTGCGAGGCCGACCCGCGCCAGCCCATGGACAGGAAACCATAGGTAATCTGGGATACTTTCTTCTTTGCCTTATCGCGCAGCGTGGCCAAATCCGGCAGGAGCCCTACATACCAGAAGAGGATCGACACCGTCATGTAGGTCGAAACCGCGAATACGTCCCAAACCAGGGGGCTTCGGAACTGTGGCCACAGCCACATTACGTTGGGGTAGGGCAGCAGGTAATAAAACAGCCAGGGACGCCCCATGTGGAGGAGCGGAAACATTCCGGCGCAGGCCACGGCAAAAATCGTCATCGCTTCGGCAAAGCGATTGATCGAAGTACGCCACTTCTGATGCATTAACAGGAGGAAGGCGGAGATCAGCGTTCCGGCGTGCCCGATTCCGATCCACCAGACGAAGTTCGTGATGGCAAAGGCCCAGGCGATCGGGATGTTGATGCCCCAGATCCCGACGCCCCGGAAGAACAGATAGCCCATCGCGATGTTCAGCAGCAAGAACAGCGCGAAGGCGATCGCAAATCCGCCCATCCAGCCCTTGGTCGTGCCACGCGTCAGCACGATCGAGCTGATCTTGTCGGTGACAGTTCCCATTGTGTAACCCGGCTTAACTAATGGGTCCTGTCGTTCCGCTACTGTTGTCTGTGATCCTTCAGAATCCACTCAGCGTCCTCAGAAGTCTTCACTGCAGGATGCTTCGAAACATTTTGAAGGGCTTAAAACCAGGCCAGCAGAACCAACCGCGCTGCCCCCGCGACGGCGGCGATTCGGTCCGAGCAACTCAAGCTGTCAGCGGAGAAAACATCTCCCCGCATCCTCGATTCCGATTCAATTCGGAATCACAGGCTCGCTCAGGACCGACAAGCATAAGACTGGAGTCGCGCAGATGCAAGCAAAACCAGAAAAAAATTTTGAGCGTGTAGGATTTTTTCCACTACTCGCGAAGTAACCGTTCGGCAGAACAGGAGACCGGAACGTTCCCATCCATCGTGTGCTGCAATCGCTAAGGGGAAGCGCATTCCGATCGGCACAAACGGCGAAGCAGGCGAACGCGCACGCGTCTTACTTGGTCGTGCAAAGGAGAGTCAGTTCGGGATCGATCAGCAGGCGCGTCGGGCGGACGCGCGACGAAAAGCGGAATGTCGTCTCGGGACCTGTGGTCACCACCACCCCCAGTCGCACCGGCGCGCCGGCCGCGCGAGCGGCGTAAATCGGAACGGGCGCGGTAAACAGATCATCGACGTCATCCTGCCTCAGCGTACCGCGGACCACGAATCCGCGCCGCAGCCGCCGCGTTTCATACTGCACGCTATAGCGGGGAACGCCGGTATTTTTCACCCACTCGCCGAAAAACCAGTTCAAGGTGTGGTCGCCTTCCAGGTCCATCGACGGCGTCATTTGCTTTTCCAGTGCGTGCTGAAAGTCCTCCGTCGAAAGCGGTTTGAAGCGGTACTGCGCCAGAATAGTCTGCAGGAATTCGCGAAAGCGCGCGTCGGGATCGCGCGACGACGGGTCGCGCAGCATCTCGCGAATCATGTGCATCACCCACGTTCCCTTGTCATAGACGATCGTGTTGTACGCGGCGGGATCTTCCGACGATGCCAGCCGGTAACCGAGCGTCAGAGGCCCGGCTTGTTCGATATCGCGCGCAGTGCCGGGCGCCTGCGCCAGAAGCGCCGAACGAAAAAGTTCGAGCCATGCGTCAAGACGATGCGCGGCCGGCTTGCGGCTGTCCGCATATAATAATGAAAGATAATTCGCCATCCCTTCTTCGATCCAAACGTCGCGATACGTAGCCGCTGTTGTCACATTGCCCCACCACTGATGCGCCACTTCATGGAACGGCATGATCTCGTGCGCCATGCGCTGCGACAGCTCTGGAATTCCTGCATGCTGATCGGGTGGCAGAAACGCATACGTCGAGAGATACACGAGCCCGGGCCATCCCTGGCCGACCGTTCCGGGTATCTGCGAAATTTCCAGGCTCCCAAATGGGAAAGGCCCGTTGAGTCGTTCGTAGAAGTGGATTGAATCGAGAATCTGTTCTCCGAGGGTCTTCAGCACGGATGCCGGATCCGGCGGAGGAGGGCCAGCAAGCGTGGCCGGAGGCAGGTTAGGCGAGTCGGGCCGAAAAGGCGGCGCGCGAAGCGGCGACTGGCGCTGAAGGTGCGCCAGAATGGCACTCTCGAGTTCCCTGTTCGCGTACAACTGAATGCGCGGCTCGGAAGCGTTTGCCGTTGCTTCCTTGTATTCGCCGAGATTAAATCCTGCGACGGCGAGCGGCAGTTGCGAAACCCAACGACCCGATTCAAAGTCTCCTTCGTCATGCGACTCGACTTCCTTGCCCGTCGCAACCAGCGTGTAGCGTCGGGGCCAGCGAAACGAGAGGTCGAAACGCGCGAACTCGCCGATGCCGGCCGGATGCGCGTACCAGGTTTCATGCTCGCCGACGTATTCGACGCCGTTTCCCGCGTCGGTGATCACGCTGCCGTGATACGACACTGCGAGTTGAATCTGCTGTCCCTGGGCGGCAGGCGCGGGAAGCACGACGAGCATCGTGTCGTTGCCGCGTTTTTGAATCTGGCGCTTGCTGAGGTCTTCGTTCTGAAAATAGACGAGCGGCGCTCCGCTGGCGTCCTTCACGCTCGCAACGGCGAGCTTGCGCGAAAGTTCTAGCGGCACGACGCGGTCTCCGCCGCGCACCGCTTTAATATTCATCGTCGTTGTGCCGTCGAGCGAAAGGTCGTCGGCAATTTTCGTGTCGATTTTGTAACCGACAGGTACGAACGCGTCCGTCGAGCCTTGCGGCGCGTCCTGTGCGCGAAAGGAGGCCCAGACGTCGTAGCCGAACGAGCCATTCCCCAATCGCCTCGGATTGCCGACAAGCACTTGCTCCTCGCGGCGCCGATCGATCACAAGATCGATGATTCCGTGTGCGTCGCTCAGAATCCCGGCGTAAAAGTATGGGCGCGGCGAACTGGAAAGCCAGTCTTCGAGGATGCGCAGCGAATGCCACGCGTTCGTGTTCGCGAAGATAGGATCCCAATTTTCGGTGAAGTCCGCGTCGGTTGAGGGCACGTCTCCTGCGCGCGCCAATTCGCGCGAGATTTCTTCCGCGGTGTTGTCGTCGAAACGAAAATAGGCGCGCGAGAAACTCTGGTCCAGGATCGGAACGCCTGTAAATTCGGCGAGCGAACGCCGTTCCCCGGGGTCGTGCGGGATGGCGATCGCATGGCCCCGTCCGGCAAACACCATGCCCGTGATGCGTCCGCCGAGCGGCTGCACGAAAGCGACTTGTCCATCTTCCAGCGTGATGCTCAGGACGTCGCGGCGCAAACTGAGAAATTTGATCTTGTAGACGCGCGAGGAATCGGGCCGTAAGGCGTTCAACGCCTGGTAGAGAGCGCGTGGGTCGCTCGGTAGGCGCGGCCCGGCAGAGGGCGTGCCGGCGGGCGTTGTCGTGGTTTGCGGTTGTTGCTGCTGCACAGACGAAAACGCCGACTGCTGGGCCTGATTTTGAGGCTGCGACTGCGGCGGAGCGCTCGCATGAGCCCGCATCGCCGCCGAGCAGACCGCGAGAAAAACGATCAGCGCGGCGAGCAAACGTCTTACGAAGTGCGGCACGTCCCGACTGTACCCCTTAGGACAAGGGCCAGCAAGCCGAGCAGGACCGTCGCGACTCGCGTTGATTAAAATTGGTATGTGCGTATCGCCATCATCGCAGCGCTGGTCGCAGGCGTGTGTGCAACCGCGTCGGCCGACACGATCGTATTGAAAAACGGGCAGAGGATCGTCGCCTCTAGTGTGACCGAAGACGCCGAGCATGTGAGTTATGAGACACCGGCCGGGCGAATGTCGATACCGAAAGCGCTGGTAGCCAGGATCGAGCACGACGACCAAACCTATACGCCGGCCACAGCCGCATCGCACCTGACGATTACGACACCGGCGATTGAGCCCGTTCGCGGCTACGAAACCATTTCCAAGCTGACCGTCCACGACAATTCCATCGACTACGCGTACCTTGCGACGCTGGAAACGGCTGCGCGGTCGGGCTCAGCGGATGTAGCGGGGAAGGTTGCGGCTGCACATTTTGCGGCGGCACAGTTTCTGATCGCCCAGGGAAACATCGATTCGGCCATCGACCAGTACAAGCAGGCGCTCGTGTTCGCGCCGGATAGCATTGCGCTGCTGCTGAATCTCGCGTCGCTCGAGTTGCGACAGAGCCGGTTCCAGGATGCGCTCGACCCGCTGCAGCATGCGCGCGACCTTTCGCCGGCGTCAGGACTGCAGGCGGCGATCATCGCCAAGCTGATGGGCTGGGCTTATTACGGGTCGAACAAACCGGATCAGGCCATCCAGGAATGGAAGCTTGCCGAGCAGCTCCATCCCGACCCGGAAGTCGAGCAGGCGCTTGCGAAGGCGCAAAGGGATCAGACGGAAGAGGCGGACTACCGCGACGGCAATTCGGAGCATTTCACGCTGAAATATTACGGCGGAGCGGCGCCGGAACTTGCGCGGGAAATCCTCCACACGCTGGAAGACGACTTCAACGATATTCAGTCGCAGCTCGATTACACTCCGACCAGCCAGATCAGCGTGATCCTTTATACGCAGCAGGCATTCCAGGACATCACGCGGGCTCCGGGCTGGGTCGGCGCAGTTTACGACGGCAGGTTGCGCATTCCCGTCGAAGGACTGACGTCCGTCACGCCCGATCTGGCGCACGTGCTGAAGCACGAATTGACGCATAGCTTCATCACGCAGAAGTCCGATGGGCGCGCACCCGTTTGGCTGCAGGAGGGTGTGGCGCAATGGGTGGAGGGAAAGCGCAGCACGGATGATGCATCCGCGCTGGTCAGTGCGGCAGAGCAAGGAACAGCGCCGAGCCTGAAATCGCTCGAAGGATCGTGGATGTCGTTATCGGGAGATTCAGCGTCGATGGCATACGCGTGGTCGCTGGCCGTCGTCGAATCGATTGTTCAGAATGGCGGAACAAGCGACGTGAGCCGGTTAATCGAGAAAGTCGCGACGGCGCCAACCGCAGAGGACGCGGTTCGCGAAGCGCTCCACTCCGACTACAACGACCTTCAGCAGCAAACCGTCGACTATTTGAAGGCTAACTACCTCCGATGAGTTTTCGAGCAGTTTTCAGTGGCGCTGTCATCGTTGCTGCACTCTGCTGCGCGTGTGGAGGCAGGATTAACGAGGTTACGCTCACGAAGTCGCTAACCAGCATTGGCCCTGAGTGGACGGAAATGGCGTTACCGAACTCCGCGGTCGCAAAATGGGACGCCCAAATCGTTTACGCAACCCTAGACAGTGGGGCGAAGCCAGCCTACCAGCCGTTCGGGCTCAAGTCGAAGGACGGCACATTCTTCAAACCGGAACTCGATTTAATATCCGACCGAGGTATCAATTACGCGCTGCGCCTGGGAGGCTTTCGACAGGGAGACAATATCGAAGTAATTTTCGACGCCAACAGCGTGCCGAAAGGCACGCATCTTGTGCGATTGCGCATGCGTTCGTCGAAACCTGTGACTCTGGGCCCTATAAGCTGGTTCTCCTTTATGCCTCAGGACACAAAGACCGGCGAGCCGTAAGCCGGGTGCCCCAGGGCTTTGCCTTCGTGGTGGTCATCATCGTAAGGCGCGACAAAAGTCATGAATCGAGAACGATGACTCCACCCGCGGGGTGCCCCGTTGTTCGCGGTGTTTGCGAAC
>DASUJR010000440.1:0-14260 GCA_036279175.1 Candidatus Acidiferrales bacterium
AATCGACGCCCGTCCCGAATGTCGAATACGTTGTGGTGCCGCCGCCTATGCGGACCGGATCGTTGGGGTACACGGGGCTGCCCTGATTGGTGGAGGAAGCCCAGGACAGATCGTACGACGTGAACCAATGGATGTTGGGCGTAACCTGATAATCGATGCGTGCGGTGGGCCAACGATTCTGGCGAGTTGCCGCCTCGGTGAAGCTGAGCGTTTGCTCCAACGCCTGGCTGTACGAATCTGTCGTGTTGGGCGAAAGCGTTCCATTCTGAGCGAGAGTGTTTATCTGGCTGAGAATTCCCTGGACGTTCGAATTGACGGATGAGGGAAAAGGGCCTCCTGGAGCATTGGCAGCGATGTTGTAGAGATTGACGGTTTGCTGCTGGCCATTGTCGGCACGCGTGTACGTGAAATTACCCGCTTGAGCGGCGGGCGTGAGCACCGCTGCCGTGTAGAGGCTCGTTGCCGGCTGATTCTGCCACTCAAAATTGACGAAGAAGAACAGCTTGTTCTTGAGGACCGGTCCGCCGACATTCGCGCCAAAGTCGTTCGTGTGAGACGGCCGTTTGCGCCCCAAGCTGGTCAACCCGGCGGCCAAGTATGCATCGTTCTGGAAAGTGTTCGCGTTGAAGGCGCTGTTAAGGGCCTGCCAAAACGCGCTGCCGTGATATTGGTTTGTTCCGCGCTTCGTCGTGAACTCTATATTGACGGCTCCTGTGGCGCCGCCTGCTTGGGCCGTCAGGTTATCAGTCGAGACCGAGACTTCCTGTATTGCGCCGAGTCGAAGTCCGGCGGCTTCGAAGAAGGAGGTGGTCGACGTGCGGAACCGCTGGAAGTTGTTGTTCGTTCCATCGACGCTAATGTTGATTACGCCGTTGGGCATCGAATTGAAAGTAGTGAAGCGCTGGCTGCCGCCTGTCTGGGCAGCGGGCGTGAGTTGTGCGAACGGCAAGGCATCGCGGCCCGCCATCGGAAGATTCTGAATGGAATTCGTACTTACTGTCGTCGCGAGGGTATTTTCGGTTGTTTCTAGAACCTGGCTGGCCCCTGATACCGTCACCGTCTGCGTCGAACCGCCAACCTGAAGCTCCACTTTGATGTTCGCGGTTTGGCCGGCCGTGACGACAACCCCGTCGTAGGCTTTCGGCGCGAACCCTTTGGCGCTGGCGGTTAATCTGTATGTGCCCGGCAGGACACCCGCAAAAACATATATAGCGGAGGCATTCGCCGCGACGGTTGCGTGGTAGCCCGTCGAACTTTGCTCGAGTGTGAGCGTGGCTCCTGGGATAAGGGCGCCCGAGGGATCGACTACAGTGCCTTGCACTTGACCGTCAGTTACGGCTTGCGCTAACGCCAGATGAGGAGTCACAGCGAGGAGAAGCAACTCCAAAAGAATCCCGGGGCGGTGTAGTATGCGTCCCATTTTCCCTCCTCTTTGGCGGTACGCCTGGTACGCCTCCTCCCGTTGCGGCAGCGTTGCGGGTCCGCCGTGCAAAAGATGCATGGCGTATTACAACGATGCGTGGAGCGTGTCAAGATACTTTATGCAATATCCTTTATACGTTAGATGGGGGATGGGCACATAAACATGATCTGTAAAAGGCTATTCCGGGTTCCCTCAGGCCACATGCTCGGGCTGAACGTGCCCTTCATCTGCAGCGGTGTGGATGAAAAATGAGAAGCCGCGCGCAAGTACTTGGTGATCAGGCCTGAGGCATACGTGACAGTTCGTGCCGGACACATAGGTTACACTTCCTCCCCTTTTCAGGAAGCGAGCGATGCCTTTGGAAGGCATGCCGTCCGGACGTCACGGACAATCGTAACCTGCAGTTCGCGGAGCCGTTGGATATTGGCCTTGGTGCACATGTCGGTTGCAAATTCCTTCCACGCATTCTGTAAAAGTCCGAAGAGAGGCTGTTCGGACCATCCCGCATCGGCTCCATAACTGAGACCGCCCTCACGTCATACTTCATGAGCGTGGCTTTGAGATTGAAATGATCCGCCGACGTTCCGTGCAAAGCCGACCGAGTTTCCAGAGGAGGAGCGCCTCCATTTTGTCCTTGCTGTTCCGACAGTGATTGATTAATTCGATGAATTGCGTGCGATGCGCCACTTCTGCCGATTCGCCGCTCAACCAACGCCGGGAGCCGATGCGATCAGTGTGGCGCACGACCACGCTGTCATAAAGCCACTAACCGTTGCTTGCTGCGCAAGTTCGCGTGACTCACGAAGATAGTTGATTATGACCGTCCGTCGGAGCTACCTTCGGGGTCTAGAGTGAAAGAAGCCCAGACGCCGCCGTTCCTCTCGGGCAGCAAACCTGCCGCTGTAGCCCCGTAACCCAGCGGGCGATCCAGGCAAAAGACGGCCTCACCAACGCATCTCGGCTCTGCGAAGGGCAAGGGTTTCGCGCGGTTCCCGAGAGAATCGCGCGAATATTCGAGTTCTGCAGGTACCGATGACCAGCACGATTGCGCCCTCGCCCTCGTTTTATCAACGATTGCAAGAATTCCTGTCAACGACACGCGTGGGGATTGACTTCGGCGAGCGTGCTGGCGGAATTGCTGTGGTTCGCGACAACGAAGTACTCCAAGCCGAGACTTTCCTCGATTTCCACGAAGCGACTCTTGAGCAACGTCGAACATTGCGTAGGCGAAGGCGCAGCCGACATGCAAAGAAGATGCGCCTTGCCCGGCTCCGCTCCTGGGTACTAAGGCAGAAGCTTCCAAACGGCGAGCGTTTGCCGGACCCGTATTCCCTGATGCGTGACCCCGCATATATGGTTCAACCCGGCGTTTACAGGAAAAAAGGAACTGATCCGAAAACATCAACTTCCTGGATAGAACTTGCGAAGCGCGGCAAAACGGATGCCGCTGAATTCGTCCGCGCTGTTACTCTGATTTTTCAGAAGCGCGGCTACAAGTGGGACGCCATCGATTTGGACGAGATGCCCGCATCGAAATTGAAAGAGTTCCTCCTCTCAGCACGAATCCCGGCGAACGATCCGACTCTGAGAGACCAAGTGCGCGCGCGAATTGAATGCTTGAAGAGTGAACCGGGATCGGACGAACAGACGCAAAAACGTAAAACCTCGCCGGATGAATTAGAAGGATGTCTTCAGCTGGCGTGCGAACGAGGGATGCAACCGGCGCGCCCACGCGTCGCGGAACATCGAAGCGTCAAAGAGGCGGATGTCCGCGATGTAATCGAGGGATTCGCCAGGTCAGCAGGAATTTCTGACAACCAGGCGGCGCGTTGGAAGAAAGAACTAGCCGGTAAACGAGGGCTGTTAAATAAGGTCCTGAGGCCCGCGCGTTTTGACAATCGCCTGAAGACCGGCTGTTCGTGGTGCGGCAAAGCGACTCCGCGCAAAGCCAAATTCCGTGAATTGGCATACCGGGCCGCCGTGAACAACCTAAGGGTACGGGATCACTCTGGTTCACGCCCGCTGCGAAATGACGAAAAGGAACCATTTTTCGAACTTTGGAACATGCGCGAAGACGTTCCAGGTGCCCATGCAATATCTGAGCGGCTTTCCAAAAAGAATTGCCAAAAGGAAATGGCTCGCCAACTTCACGATCTCCTGACACAGGAAAACCCGCCTGGCCGCACAAGCCTGTGCGTTGATCATTTGCGGATGGCGGCAAATGGAAAGAGCATGAAGGATGCGGGTATAGCTTGGCAAAGGATCGCGCTTCGTAAGGCTCCGAACCCCTGCGCGGAACGCCGAGACGCAAGAGTTCTGCATCGGTTGGAACAGATTCTTTTCAGGTCGGGACTGACAGGGGATGCTGCGTGGCGGTTCGGACCGGTGGCTTTCATTAATCTAGAAATACCTGAACCCCGCACAGATCGGCCGGCCCAAAGCACACAAAAGGAACGGAAACTTGAAGGGTTGAAAGAACGCCTCGTTGCGGAAACAAACGGCTGCATTTACAAAGTGTTGGGCGGGTGTGGCGGAGAAATGGGCAAGGATCACATTTACCCGCGCTCGCGCGGCGGGCCGGATGTACAGACAAATCTCGTCGCGTCTTGCGTGTTTCACAACAGAGAGAAAGGAATTCGCACGCCCTTTGAATGGCTGACCGCCAACAACGGCCCCTGGCGGACGTTCCTGCAGTATCTCAAGGGCCTGAGGATCCACGAACGCAAGAAGCGGATCCTAATGAACGAAACGGCGGAATACCCAGAAGGCGATCCCTCGCCCCTTGCGAGGATCGGAGCGCGGCCCCGTCAATTCTTTGTCGCGATTACGAAGCTCTTCAACAAGTATCGTGTGTCTGCGCCGCGTTTGGACTACCGGGTCGGGCAGCCGTTGGTGCAGCGAATCAAAGGGAGTGAAACAAAGTTCTTCCGTCTTTCGTGGTTCGTCAAACCGGACGGCGCGGAGAATTTCCCATTCCCCAGAAACCGTTCTAGCCTCTTCAACCACGCAGAAGATGCGGCAATCGTCGCTTGCATACCGCCTTATACTTGGCGCGAACAGGTTTTCTGTCACACGGCGGAACGACAAAGTTCGAATGGATACATGAAACCAATGCCCGGCTTGGCAACGCCTGAGCTAGCGCCAGATTGGGCGGCCTACACGACAAACCGAAGGAGCCCATTGGTCCACATTTTGGGACGATATCGTGTGACGTGGCGAACAAAATTCACAAACACCACTTTTTCACGAGACCCCGAAACCGTGCATGCGCCTTGGTTCTGCGAATTCAAACCTATCAAGAATCTTGAACGCAAGCACTTGAAGAATATCGTTTCACCAGCGATACGCACACAAATTGAACATATCGCTGCTTCACTCGGACTTATGGAAAGAGGAAATATCGAAGAGGTCGTCGCCCGACAATTGGCCCGCAAAGCTGCCAAGCGCTCGGATATCCAGAAGCAACTGCCGCGCGCTGCTGAAACCATCGTCGCAGAATATCCCATCGTACGCCGAACACAAGTGTTGAGGACAAAAGCGGGGCCCTTCGCAAAAATCGTACCTTCAGATGGGCCTGCTCGAAAGGTGGAAATCACCACCCCCTCCGAAGGAGTTTTCATTTGGCGGGAGCGGAAACAGAACAAGCTCACAACGCAAATCTCTTTGGTGAGGCCACGCCCCTTGCAACGGTTCGGAATTCCTCGCGTTGATCCGGCAATTCCGGCTGGCGCAACAGTTCTTGGGGAACTTCGCCGACACCAAATGATTTGGCTTAAGGGCGCGCCTGATCGCCCGCAAGGCTTCTATCGAGTTGCCCAGTGCCGAAGGAAAGGCGTGACGATCGAGATGGAGGAAGCAGTACCGGCGGAAATCTTGGGACGACCCGGCATCATGCTCGATAAGATCGATCCCGATCAAATACCTGCTAATAGGTCCGGCCGGGTAAACTTCACACTAGGCAAGCAAGCCCTCGTCGAATATTTCGAGAACAACAAGAAACAGAATGGCCGTGCAGGCTGAAGAGAGGAGTAGCCGCGCGTTAGAGCCCGGAAGACCGTCCGGGTCTTATCGTTATGCCTGCCATTCCTCGCCAGGTGAACTTTTTCGCTGGAAAGCAGGCAATCTCTTCAATCATGGTTGAGGCAGTCTCGCCGGCGGAAACGGAGCGCCTTTGAAAGACGGAGTAACAATTGTAAGCAGTCCAGAAGGTATGGCCATCCAATTTCTGGGTTGGCGCGCACATCGGCCAGAAAAGTGATCGTCTGGTTTTGCGGAACAAGAGCGGAAGCGTCATCGTACTGCCAGTTCCGTTGGAGCAAGTCACGAAGTACATGTCGTCGCGAGCGGAGTTCGATTCCAGCGACGGACTCGCGGAATTGGCGGATCAAGGCGTGCGGGGTTCGATTCCGGCAGGTCATAGGGGCCGGTTTTCAAGAGGCCTGCAGAGATTCGTCGCTTGCTTTATCCGACCCCGAACGGGAGATCCCCGGCCAGATCGGTCTATGTCCTACGAAAGATGATCACAGGAATTCCCAAGCCCCGCTTCGGTGCGAGCGCGACGCACGAATTGTGAATTTCGGCACTTCTGTGGCGACATATTTTCACGAAGAGTGTTCGGCGCGGATTTTCGATCGCGCGCCGAACAAAACCTAGAGTGAAAGATATGCAGCTTTCCACCGTCGAGTTCGCGCATATCATTTTAGATCGCGCGCCGAACAAAACCTAGAGTGAAAGTGGATTCATATGCAGGCGCTAAAAGACATGGCCGTCTTGCAACCTCAAGGCATCATTTGGGGCGATACCGGAAACGAGCGGCGCGAGCTGTGTGCTTTGGCAAGGCACTCTCACGGTTGAGTGACGGCCAACGCAAACCGTTGCTCAGGACTACTCAATTCATGGCACGCGGCATTCGGATTAACACGCAAACTGAGAAGGCACTTACCTCTTCCTGCCGCCAATACCAAAAACGCAACCGACATGTTTGGTGTATCACGCGTGCGCCACATTGGAGTTGGAAACCCAAGCAGGAAACAGCGCCGGAAAAGCATCCCGCGTCGAGAGCAGCAAGTGCGTCACGCGAGAACGTCTGTCATCGAGCTCCGCGACCAAGTTAGCAAGAGCACTTGCATCGTTCTCATACCATTCTGACGGCACCTGTCGAGCAGCGCGTTCCAAGAACCGTCGGTCGATTCCATGTTGCAAGCGCTCAAGCCACGGAGCAAAGGCTTTCATGCCTTCTATTCTTGAGTAGACTGATGGAACGAAGAAATGCAGGCCCCGCTTCAGGCGGGCGTCGAAATCCCATCGTGTCCCGCCAAAGCAAAATCCCTGATCGATCATCAGCACACGAAATGAGGAATAGGGCCCACGATCCTCTTGCAATTTCCGGCGCACCATTATTGCTTGCCGATTGTCGGCATTTGCGGTCCACTTGTCGAATACGAGCATTCCCACGAACTCAATCATGTTGTCAACCCTGCCCATCAATCGCGGCGACGCGAACTCATGTGTATCTGCAAGTAAACGAGCGGAGTTCTCATCTCGGGGAAAACGCGAACCGAAGCACAGCCCGGCTTGGCATGGAACGGAGCATCTTGGCAGCTGTATCGTCATATCGTCTGAGTAGCGAATCAATTCGGCAGGAACATCGACGATAGCGACGTCCGGCACGGGTAGGCCGAGTTTGCGGGCGAGAAGGCTGGCCAGCAGCTCGTTTGCGAGCACTCTTAACCCCTGGGGATTGTTCTGGAACTTAACAACGTAGTACTCCCCGTCCGAGCAGCGGACCAATTGCGGCTGAGAACCTCCTCGCATTCGACGAATCGGCTCAATGGCACGCACGCGGACTGCGGGATCGATACGTTCTCGAACGTCGTCTATCGTTTCCAGATACCACGAGTATTCACGTCTCTGCACAGTGCCTCCTGCTGGGGGGAAGAGACACATCATCCAGCTTATGAACTGTTCTTGTAGTTTTTCAGGTCGAGGGTTTCGGCGGGGACTCGGAACCTGACCTCGCCCCTTAAGGGACCGGACCCGTAGAGGGAATCCTCAAGCCTTAGATTCGACCACGGCCCAGACCTCAAAGAGAGGCCCTCTTTGTAACGACCGGCTTTGTGGAAAGCAATTCGTAGTAATACGTCCCTGCATGTACGTAGATCTACCTACGCGAGCGGCTGGTTCAGGTAGTGGGGGGCCGATTTCCTGGATTGAAACCGCCAGTGCCAGCATGGGACATTTGCCGCTGTCCGTACTTTCGAAGCTTAGAAGTAATGATGCCAACACGAACTCTGTTCATGCCCCAATCAGTGACATCCCATGCACCGGCGATCTTCTCAGCGGCCTGAGGCAGGTCACAACTACAGATGAGAGCTAATTCCGGCGCCGAGAAAGAGGAGCCGGCCGACCCAGCTGGCTTATCGGCGCGAGTTTTTGCTTCGTGGCAAGGCGGCCGGGGTAGAATTTGCTCCACGACACCAGCGCCAGAATGATGAACCAAACCCCAATCAGAAGCCGACCATTCGTAATCTCGCTCTTCAACCCTTCGCGTTCACGCGCTTGACGAGCTGCCTAGTCGTGAGATCGACCGCGAAGAACTCATTGTCGGAGTGGTTTGCAAGTTGATCTAGCCGGTCGCGTGCGCGTCCCAACCCCCGAACAAGATCACGCCAGAGCACGGTTCCGTCTGCGAGTATCTCGAATAGCTCGTAGGTTCGTTCCATTGCAGTACTACGATGATCTGACAGCCATTCAGCAACATAATAGGAATATCCATCCGCTCGTATCGAAACATCAATGTGTCAGAACGGAACACCATCCCTCAATGATGTGTATCCATCCTGTTTACAACACGCACTCGCGAGTTGAAAATCGTTTTGTCCGAATACGACACCTGTTCATCCTTCGAGAGAAATACGATCTGCTCCGAGCGCAGTCGAGCGCCACGACACGTATTCGTTGTCTGTCGAACTCACAGACGTGCAGTCCGAATTAACGCGTGGACGCTCGCACGAAAGACGAGACGGATGACCCGGGTTTGGGGATCCGCCGTTTCTGGCGGAAAATAATGTGTGGCTGCCCTCCCGCGAAGAGATCGAGCGATCGGAGTTGTACAGCTCGGATTGCCTGTTCCGCTACATCCAGAATCCGGAGACCTACGAAATCCGCACATCGCTATATTGGAAGGAAAGAGCTCCCTCCAGCCCGTCGGGGAGCTGGTCGAAGCAGCGGAGTGAAGCGACCTGGCGTACCTACAATTACGCGTTCGTTGCGAACATCTGCAACGCCATGTACTGCATCGGCAAAAATTACGATGTGCTTTCGATCGAATTCCGCAGGATTACTTGCGCATGTGCTACGAGACGGCGCTGAAATGGTTCACCACTGGACCTTATAGAAGGAACGGTTTAATTACGGGCTCGAACGCAGTGAATATCGTCGAGGACCGGCGGGCGGAAGGACGGGATGAGGCGACCTACTGGAAGGTGACGACTGCGTAGAAGCAATCTTCGCTCACAGGATCCCTTCCGAGTAGCCGACAATCCTGGGGTCATCGTCTCTGCGTTAAGCCTCGAATATCGTTGTGGGGGCTTTGACTCAGCCGCAAAGACGGACGCCCAAACCGAGGCTCTTGCCCAAGTTCTCTGCTGGAGCTGAGTCGCGTAGTGACGTTTTTCGCTTGCCCACAACTTGGGCCCTCGGTGAGGCTCAAAACCGATGTTTTTCATAATCGAACGCTCGCCGGCTCGCGACGATTCGCAGTTCCAACGCCTCGGCCGAAAACTCAGGCTCCGCAAGTGCCATTGTCGTTCCACTGACCGGATCGTTAAACAAAATCAACTGACCTCGTGGGCTTTCTTGAATTCCACAGAATTTTGCACCTTGTTCTGCGATCAGCCTCATGACCTCACTCAAATCTACAAGAACTTCAGCCATCTTCATCTCCTTTCCAGGACAAAAAGGAGAATTATGCAGATCACAGAATTCGAGAGGCCATACGGGCAAACCTGTGTTTGCGGGTAATGATTATTGCTGTGCCGTTTCGGTGCGGCGCAATAAAGACGAGAAAGAATGCCGTGCGACCGTCCCGCAACCAGTAGCAGGCCAATCTGCCGTCCCACCGTGGCGTAGCTAACGTAAACGCCGTCCTCGCGAATGGGATAGCCGGGCGCGCTGAAAGACGAGGCTGCATAACCTAGGAATTACTCCCAACGGCTTGCGTCCGCGAACGCCAGCGCTCGCACATTCGAATGCAGGCCGTCTGCTCCCACGACCAAGTCGAAACGGCGAGAGGCCGAGTGCTGGAAACTGACCTCGACGCCTCCAGAATCCTGCTGAATGAATGCAATGCTGTCTGCGAAAATGATTCCGACCTTTCCGTCAATGAGGGAATATATGGCGGTTGGCAAGTCGCCCCCGGCACGCAGAGCGGAGTCGTTTTACGCGCAGCACTTCAACGCGGGTTCGATGCGCTAATTGACGCCGCGCTCATCTGCGGACTAGAATCCTTTTTGCCAAGGACGCAGCGTCTCGTCCCAACCAAGAAGGGAGAACACAAGCGTTGTCCAGAGCGCTTACCGAAAATGGTCAGCGCAGCCGGTTTCTCCGCTTCGGCATTGCTTTTCTTGCAGCAGTCGTAGCTCTTCTCATTTCTGTAGCAGTGAGCCGCTTCGCGTCTGGTGTCGCCTACCTCATGGCCGTTGCCGCCGTCGCATTCTCCAGTTGGTACTGCGGCATGTGGCCATCAGTCCTGTGTACTGCGATTTCGGTGTTGGGTGCGGAGTTGTGGTTTGTTCGGCTAGCACATTCGAATGGCGCAGGACTGCTTTATCCTGTTGCGGCCCTGTTTACAGCCGGCGTGATCATAGCTATTGGAGAAGCAAATCGCCGCCAGGGAGACCGATTGCGAGATGCCGCCGGGGAATTGGAAGAAAAGGTTCGGCAGCGGGCCCGCGAATTGGACACCGCGAATCAGAGTCTGAGAGAGCTAACGGCTCGCGTGCTTAACTTGCAAGACGAGGAGAGGCGGCGCATCGCGCGAGAATTGCACGACAACGCAGGCCAAGCCCTATCGGTTTTGGCGATCAATCTTAGCGCGGTGGCAAACGACCTTGGGCGGCTCGTAAACACCGT
The DNA here is from genome assembly GCA_036279175.1 of Candidatus Acidiferrales bacterium. Classification (GTDB taxonomy): domain Bacteria; phylum Acidobacteriota; class Terriglobia; order Acidiferrales; family UBA7541; genus Palsa-295. The sequence goes on from DASUJR010000440.1 coordinate 10,556, forward strand.
CCATACCGTTAAAGATAGTGCCGCCCTTGTTCACCAGATGAGTGATGACATTCGCACGATGTCGTACTTACTGCATCCGCCGATGCTGGACGAGATGGGACTCGTGCCTGCCCTCGAATGGTACGTCCGAGGATTCGCCGACCGAAGCAAGATTGCTGTGCAGTTCGATTGCGCCCGGAAACTTGGGCGATTTTTGCCAGACGTAGAAATCGCCGCTTTCCGCGTCGTGCAGGAGTCCTTGACGAACATTCATCGACACTCAGGCAGTGCTAAGGCTGTGGTTCAGATCGCTCACTCGGACGGCCATCTGGAACTTGAAATCAGCGACAGCGGCAAAGGCATATCCGCCGACAAACGAGAGCAGATGGCATCCGGAGGTACGGTTGGCGTAGGAATTCGCGGAATGCGCGAACGCATTCAGCAATTAGGCGGCAGCCTTAACATCAGTTCGAGCGGCGTCGGGACCGGGACGCGGGTTGTAGTGCGGTTGCCTGCTATGGAATCCACTCCTACTCAAGCTGCGACCGTTGGAATGGCTTAGGAATTCCTAAAAGAGAAGCACCCAATCAACCCGACCCAGTGGATTTTCAATTCCGGAAGGTTCTTCTCGGCGGCCATTCTAACAATCACAAATTCCTCAGCGCACGATTTAATAGCTCGTCCATCTCGCCCAGTTTGGATTGCATTTCTTGAAGGAGACACTGACTCGGCTCTAGGTCCGTCGGACAGTCCATAATCTCTTTCGCGTGCGATTCGGCACGGGCCGCAAACGCATGATAGTTATTGCCGCTAACCACTTTCGTGAAGGGCTGCCTCAGACTTTACGCTCTGCACCTTGGGTGAGGACGATGAATGCTGCCCGAGCGGGATTGTCGATCTTATATTTTGCTTGTTGCTGTGAATTCACATACATGTTTGCGGGAAATCCACGCAGTAACTTCCGTGCTGTTCGGACGTCCTCCACGTGCTTAAGGCCAATTTTGTCGGGTACCATGGCCGCAGCTCTTCTCCGGAGGCAGACTCGAAGGCGACTGTGAATTGTGCTGTAACATTTCTCACAAAAACCGGAAGACCAATGCCTTTCCCGATTCCCACATCGCATGCATCCCCACTCCGCGAAGTAATCTTGAAGTTTGAGTCGATGTTCGGGAGGCAAGAGCGCTCGAATTGCATAAGTGATTTTGTGCGGCACAAACCACGGTTCAAATACAATTGAATCTGGTACTACACAATGCTTCCCGCGAACGTTCCAATGTCGCTTTTGCATCCTTAAGCCTCTCTAGGATGGAACCTTTTTAGGGTCTTCGCCATCATGGCTGTACTTACATGAGTATAGGTAACGGTGGATTCCAGCTTTGCGTGCCCGAGCAGCTGTTGAATGACCCTGACATCTGCACCCCGATTTAACAAATGAGTCGCGAAGCTGTGCCTGAGCAGGTGCGGATGCACTCGTTGCTTCAAACCTGCACGGCGCGCCAAGACCGTCACGAGTCGCAAAGCGCCGCTCTGGCTCATCGGCTCCTTCCGCTCAGGCCGATTTAGCTGCACACCCTTCAGCAATTGCCGGAGCCGCGCTTTAGCTTCGGCTTCAGACACAACGCTGACAACGCCTAGGAAGCATGACTTTTCCTTCGGGTTCTTGTCCCGGTAATCCGTCCATGATGCCTGCCAATAACCTCGGTTCTGATACAGACCACCTTTCTGAATTGGGTAGTCCTTTTGGAAGACGTACCCAGTTTGGCGTTTGTTGATGTACTCACGAACAGCACAGCAGGCTCGACGCCCTAAAGGAACAACGCGAACACCACTCTTTCCGGTGACACGGACCGTTTGCGCTGCAAAGTCGATGTCTTCGATTCTGAGATGGCGTACTTCTCCCGGTCGGCACCCGGTTCCATAGGAGAATTCAACATAGGCGCGGTCCCGTTTAGACCTGCAACCATGGATTAAACGGACAATGTCGGCTTCGCTCAGCACCTTTGGAGGCTTTCGTCGTCCTTTTCGGATCCTCACCATACGAGGTGGAACGTACCCCACCATGCCACCCAGGTTGAGGAAGTCGTAGAAGGTTCGGAGATGCGATAGGTACTCGTTTGCGTACGGTAGCTTGAATCCTTTCTCCGCGAGTTGCGCGATGAACTCTCGAACATCAAAGTGAGTCGCTTCTGTCAGCAGTTTGCCGCGCAGTGACTGGATGAAGAGTTGGATACATCTTTTTCGCGAACCTTGTGTGGAAAGCGCATATTGTTGGATCACCATCCAGCGCTCGTAGCTCTTCGCAAGTCGCTGATTAAGTGCGTCATTGTGTGACATAGCGAAGGAGTGAACACCTAAAGCGGGGGCAATGGTAGAGGTCGTCGTGCCGGACCCGCTCCAATTGACACTATCCGCGTAACCATTGACAGTGATCGTGTTCGTGCCGGAATCATAGACCGTCGTATAGGTAGCATCTGCGCCGCCGCTCAGGGTTGATCCTGAGTTCGAGGTACTAAACGAAGAGAACCTGTTGACGGCACAAACTCTGAGTAACCGGCCGATCGGACATTCGCTTTCCAGACTGGCGGGAAAGGATGCGGCGAATGATCACCAGGAATCCCGCCAATTTCACTTAGCGCTCCGTCGTGTAATTCGAACGGTCGCTTATTGCTTAGCTGTACGGCCCGGCTTATGGCTGGGAGCCGAACGCTGACTCGCGCCCTGCCCTTGTCCTCCGTGCTCGGCTTGCGAATTCATCTTCAGCAGCATCTGTGTGCCGCTGGAGAGATGCACGTTGCGATTCGTCGAGGTAATGACCGAGCCCTCCGTTGCATTGCTCGCGGATGAGACGAGGTTCAAGCCGCTCAAGCCGAACACGCCAGAACTGGTCGAAATCAGATTTCCTCCAGCATCAAGTCCGCGCAGGTCGCGCGAAGCGGAACCAGTGATCGAGGTCGTGGACTCGAGCGTTCCACCTGCCGTGCGACTGAGATTTCCGGTTGTTCCACTCGCGACACCAGCTGTGGAGCCGACTGCGCCTGTTGCGCCGCCCACCAAGCCGCCTCCGCCGCGAACTGCGCCACCGCCCATCGCGCCGTCTGAAGACATCATTTCATCATCACCAAGCCCTGTCTCGGCCATGCTCTGCGCTGCTGCGAGCGCCTGAATGGACGCATGAAACGGGACCGTTTCGCCGCTGCCGACGATAGCCTGATCAAAAACAATTCCGACCGCAGACTGCGCGTTGGCCTTCGTGTGCGCTTGTGCTTCGGTGACATGTCCGATGAGCTTAGTGCCGTGCCGCAGAACCACTCGTTTGCCTTCTTTCACGTCTTTTGTGGTCTTCGCTTCGACGCGTTGCCCCGGGTGAACCTTTCGCGCGTCAATTGTGGTCAGCAACTCCGCATTCACGGCGCTGCCGTTGTCGAGACTTGCTGAAGCCGGACCCGCATTCGCGGACGCGGAAGTTGAACTGGTGGCGGACGATGAGACTGCAGCGCTCGCTTGCGAATCCCTCTGCGTAGTCTGGCTCTTCTGCGATCCCGTTGCGCTGACTTGCTGGGTTTGAGAAACCGCAGCTGACTGCGCACCAGCAGTCACCGTCAGTGCGAACACAGCTAAAAGCGTCACCGTGAATTTGCACATCGCCATTTTCCCTCCTAAAAATAGTGGCCCCTTGGCTCAATTCATCTCGATTCCATCCCCTGATAATAAGGGGCGCTGAATCGG
>DASUJR010000441.1:0-15678 GCA_036279175.1 Candidatus Acidiferrales bacterium
CCTGTTTCGTGGCAGAACTCATCGATTACGCGACAATATCCGCTGCGGACACACCCTGTCAACCGAGCTGTGGTGTTTTGACCACACTCGTGCTTTCTATTGTGCTTTTCCCTTCAGAAACGCCTCGGTCGGGCGTTATGCACGCAGTCAGGCAGAACGGTCACCAAGCCGTTCGGCGATGAGTTTCATCACGCTGGGACTAACCCAATCCTGATCGTGAAACTGTTGCCCCCACGTGAGCGGCGTAACGTTGCGATATTCGTGCATCGTCTCGTCCGCGACGAATCGCAACCGCTTTCGCAGCGACGCGCGGGCATTCGGGTCGGCGCCATGATCGAGCAGCAATCGGGCGAACTCGGCGTCTTCACGGCAATGCGCGCTATACGGTTGCGACACGACGCAGCCAAATAGCGCTGTATGTCCGCCGAACCCATTCGAGTCGATGGCGGCTCTCGCGTTCACGTCGGCGCCCCGCTCGATCATCCAGCGCGCGATTTCGATTTCGTCGAAATCTACGCACATGTGCAGCAGCGTCGCACCATCGAGTGGCGTTCCATGAAGGCCAAACGATTTGTCCGGTCCGCACGCTAATTCCGTCGGATAGATTTCCTCGAGGGAAAATGTCCTGGCGAACAGCTTCGGATCACGTCGGAGGTGCTCCTCCAGCAGGTCGATGCGTCCGCGATGTACCGCCATTGCCGGCGTATCCGGCAACGCAATTTGCTGCTCGGCCATAATTTCGAGGCAGAGATGCTTGCCTTCCGGCCAGCGCACGTACGTTTGCAGCACCAGAGCGACCGGCGCGAGACGATTGCCGCTGCCGTCCGACAGCTCCGCGTCAAGCTCAAGCAGGAATTTCAGGCCGGAGTCGCACAGCGTCTCGCACGGACCCATAACGCAACCTCGCAGGGGGCGCGCGCCCATCGCATAAAGTTTGCGGGCCGTGCCGAGCTTGCCCTGCAGGCACGCGCGATCGAATGCGTGCTGCACGTCTTCCGCGCCCATCTCGCGCAGCATCGTGATAATCGCATCCTGCCCCACATTAGCCGCATACGACATGGGCGGTCCCCAGTTGCTGTCCGGGCGGCCCCGCGCGGCTTCGTGCAGCAGGTGCGGATTCCTGGTTACGAGCTCGCGAACCGTTTCGACGTCGCCACGCCAGATCGCGTCCGTCATGCGGCAGGCAAGGACAAGTCGCGGCCAACTGGGCAGTCCATAGGCCCGCGCGAGAACGAGTTGTGCATCGGCAAGTTTCGCCGCCGATGGATCAATTGCCTTGGGATGGTGCTCACGCAACTCGGCGACGGCGTCTGGATCGTTGCCGCGGATTGCGCGCAGCAGGTCTTTGGCCTGGTTTCGCAGTTGGTCGAGATTCGGGCGGACGGGGAAGTGGCGTGCGGTAAAACGCTTGGCTGCGGGGCGATACTCGGTCATCACGGACCTCCTTTAGGTCGTGCCCGGGTCCGCTGGTTCGGGCAAAAAAGGAGGTTCGCTAACACCGTATCGCGAAACTCATGCAGCTGGACTCAGTCCTTCCCGCGGACGGGTGGCGTACTGCACGCCGAAAGTGAGTATACGGCGATGCGGACATAAAAGCATCGATTACGGTTCGCCCACTGGGCCTTGCGCGTTTCTAGTCCGCGCCCTGAACCGCGATATACTGCCGATTTCGCCATGCCGTTTGGTTTTGTAGCGGCGGCTCCGCGTTGGGGAACGGGCCAGAGTCGGCGAAAGTCGGGAGGGACGCTGCTCGAATGTGATCCGCAAGTACTGAACGAGACGGCGCTAGCGCCGCCGGAAGAGTTCAGCAAACGGGCGCACGTGAAATCGATCGAGCGTGGCCTTCGTGCGAGCGTCAGTTTGGTCTTCTTGATCGTCATTTCGGCCCTGTCGGCCTTTGGACAGGGCGCAATATCGTCTCGGCCCAGACCTCCCGAGGAAGTCGCTCCATACCTAAAGCCCCAGCGCCTCGTCCGCATCGCGGAAGGGCGCACAATCAATCTCGTTTGTTTAGGACGAGGCTCGCCGACCGTCGTCCTAACAGCGGGGTTGGGGGGCTGGTCGCTTGTTTGGTACCGGGTTCAGGTTCCCCTGTCACACACAACCCGAGTCTGTGCGTGGGATCCCGCTGGACTTGGCTTCAGCAGCCCGAGTCCCGAACCCCAGGATGCCGTTCACGAAACGGAAGATCTCGAAGACAGTTTGAAGGCAGCGCACATCGACGGTCCCTACGTGATGGTCGCCCATTCCGCCGGTGCCTCGGTCGCGCTGCTGTTTGCCGACCAGCATCGAAAAACTCTGGCCGGAATGGTATTGGTGGATCCCTCGATTCCGAACGAGACTGCCATCAGAGAACGTGTTGCCCCGAAGTTTGCCGCTTTCGGCGACTCAGCGCCGAGGGCTGCCGTAAGGCGCCTGGAGGAGTGCGCTAAAAAGCTTCGGAGCGGCACGCTGGAACGTGGTACGCCGGAGTTCAACCGGTGCACGGTCCAGCCACTCCCGCCCGCGTTTTCACGCCTCTCGGCGACCCTTGCGGGACTCAATGCCGACCCGGCGAGGTTACTGACGCAGGCTTCGGCGATGGAAAATGCAGCCATTCGGAGTTCGCGTGAGACGATCAGTCCGAAGCGTAATTATGGAGATATGCCGCTGATCGTCCTGACGTCCGGAAGCCATCCCATGCCGCCGGGTATCCCCGCAGTGGTGCGTGAGCAAGCGGCAGTGTATTTCCGGGCGTTAGCTTCTGGGCATGAGGCTTTGGCCATGCTATCCACGCGCGGACACGACCAGCTTGTCCCGGATTCGGGGCATTTTATTCAGCTCGAAAATCCCGCCGTGGTTCTCGCGGCGATCAACCGCGTGCTCGGAAAGCGCGGGCCGCGGCCGTCGAGAGCGGCGGCCCACCGATGATCCGCGATGATGCTGCCTCCGCCTTCTAGCCGCTAATCACTCGCCACTGGCCACTGCTTCTTTAATCGCGATATAGTCGCATTCGGCTTTGCCGCTCGCCTTTGTAGCGGCCGTCCCTGTTTTAGGGACGGGCAGAACGCGCCGACACCGGGAGGGATAATGCTCGAATTTGATCCGCAGGTACTGAACGAGAAGGCGCTGGCGCCGCCGGAAGAGTTCAGCAGGCGTGCGCACGTGAAATCGCTCGAAGAATATCGCGCGATATACGACCGCGCGGTGAATCACCCCGAAGAATACTGGGCAGAGCAGGCCAAGCTGCTCGACTGGTTCGAGCCGCCGAGGAAAACTCTCGAATGGGATGTCCCGCATGCGAAATGGTTCGTCGGCGGCAAGCTGAATGTCTCTCATAACTGCCTCGACCGGCATTTGGCCAAGAACGGCAATAAGCCCGCGCTGCTGTGGGAAGCGGAAGACGGTTCGACCATCCAGTTCACCTATGCGGAACTTCACAAACGCGTCTGTAAATTCGCGAACGCGCTCAGCAGCCTGGGCGTGAAAGCCGGCGACTGCGTCGCCGTCTATATGCCCATGATCCCCGAACTGCCCATTGCTCTGCTGGCGTGCGCGCGCATCGGAGCAATGCACTCCGTTGTTTTTGGCGGCTTCAGCGCGACTGCTCTTACCGACCGCATCGCCGACGGCAAATCGAAGATCCTCATCACCGCGGACGGCGGCTTCCGCCGGGGCAAGGTCGTTCCCCTGAAAGACACGGCGGACGCCGCGCTGAAGCATTGTCCCACGGTCGAGAAATGTATCGTCGTCGAACGCACGGGAGAAAAAATCGCCTGGGACGATACGCGCGACCTCTGGTGGCACGAGCTGGAAAACGCCGCGCCAAGCGAGTGTCCGGCGCCGGCGTTCGATTCGGAGCACCCGCTCTACATCCTCTACACCAGCGGGACCACCGGCAAGCCGAAGGGCGTCCTGCACACCTCGGCCGGCTACCTGCTGCAATGCATGTGGAGCACGCGCCTGGTCTTCGATCTGCGCGACGACGACGTTTACTGGTGCACGGCCGACATCGGTTGGGTGACCGGACACAGTTATATTGTTTATGGGCCTCTCGCGAACGGTGCGAGCGTCGTCATGTACGAAGGCGCACCCGACTTTCCGCGCAAGGATCGTTTCTGGAAAATCGTCGACCGTTACAATGTCACGATTTTCTACAGTTCGGCGACGGCTGTCCGCGCGTTCATGGCATGGGGAATGGACTGGATCAATTCGCATAGCCTGAAGAGCCTGCGTGTGCTGGGAACCGTCGGCGAGCCGATCAATCCAGCGGCCTGGAAATGGTATTTCGAGGCGATCGGCAAGAATCGCTGTCCCATCGTCGACACCTGGTGGCAGACGGAAACCGGCTCGATCCTTATTTCTCCACTTCCCGGCGCCACTCCGACCAAGCCTGGTTCGGCAACGCTGCCCATGCCCGGCATCAAGGCCCGTGTCGTCGACTTGAAGGGTAATCCGGTGAAGCCCGGCGAAACCGGCTACCTGACGATTGAGAGTCCGTGGCCATCGATGCTGCGCACGATTTACGGCGACGACGACCGCTATCAGCGCGATTACTGGCAGCGCATTCCCGGCGTTTACTTCGCCGGTGATGCCGCGCAATGCGACAAAGACGGCTACATCTGGGTGCTCGGCCGCGTCGACGACGTGATCAAAGTCGCAGGCCATCGCCTCAGTTCCATGGAAATCGAGAGCGCGCTCGTCGCCCACGATTCGGTGGCGGAGGCCGCCGTAGTCGCCAAGTCCGACGAAATCAAAGGCGAGGCCATCATATGCTTTGTCACGTTGCGGTCGGGCACGTCGCCAAGCACAGAGCTGCGTGGCATCCTGATCGAGCACGTCTCGGCGACCATTGGCACGATCGCCCGCCCGGCTGACGTGCGCTTCTGCGACCTGCTCCCAAAAACACGCAGCGGCAAAATCATGCGCCGATTGCTTCGCGAGCTGGCGCAAAAAGGCCGCGTCTCCGGCGACACCAGCACGCTCGAAGACATGGGCGTCATCGAGTGCCTGGCCAAAGCTCAGGGCCACGACGAAGCATGAACGATTATTTAAAGCACGATCCGAATGGTGTGAACGCGCGATCGACGAAGGAACGCGAGCTTCGGCGCCGACGCAAGTTGCTTGAGACGACCAAGCGGCTCCGTGGGCAAAAGCCTCTATCTGCGGGTCCATTCCCTTCGACTGAAGAGATGCAACGCGCCGATCGAGAGCGCTGACCGCCGCGCGAGGTATTATGGACATTGTAGTGCGAGCTGCGATGCGAGAGGACAGCCCCGTGCTGCGGCAGCTAATCGACGCGTCTGTGCGCCGACTTCAGGCGGCATACTACACACCGCGGCAAATCGAGCTTGCGTTGCAGAGCGTCTACGGCATCGATACGCAACTCATCGCCGACGGCACATACTTCGCCGCCGAAGTGATTGCCAATCCCGCAGCCTACTGCGCGAAACGCCTAATCGTCGGCTGCGGCGGCTGGAGCAAGCGCCGCACGCTATTCGGCGGCGATCAGTGGAGCGCGCGCGAAGACGATCTGCTCGATCCGGCCCGCGACGCCGCGAAGATTCGCGCATTTTTCGTTCATCCCGACTGGGCGCGCCGGGGAATCGGCACAATGATCCTCGACGCGTGCGAAGCAGCCGCGAAAGCCGCGGGATTCAAACGCCTGGAAATGGGAGCGACGCTCAGCGGCGTCCCGTTCTACCGGACCAAAGGCTACGCCGCCATCGAGAATGTCGACGTTCGCCTCGGAGACAATGAAGCCTTTCCCATCGTCCGCATGGGTAAAGAAATTTAATGAGCGCTCTATTTGTTTCTGAAAAAAGCAGATGACGGTAGGGGCGCAGCACGCTGCGCCCGCCCTTTTAGCGCTCGCGCTTCACGAGGACTCGCAGCGTGTTCGCGCGGCGGAAGCATCGCAACGCATGGGCCTGTGGCAGCAGCCGCTGCTTGCGCGGCCGGAGGCCGCTTTGGAGTGCGGTGGCTTGCCGGCGCTTTGTCGAAACTGAAGGGCAATATTCGGCGAAACGGCGTCCTTCGCGCCGTCGCGTCGCCTCGCGGGTCCCACGAGAACATCCGAGTTGCCGCGCGCCTATGAACCGCTACCAAGCACGCGAATCGTGTGCAGCCACGTCTCCACCAGTTGCGGCCATCGCGTGACGGGGAACTTCGTCCGCCGCAGACCGTATCCGTGCCCGCCCTTTGCGTAGACGTGCAATTCCGCCGGAACCTTTGCTTTTTTCAGGGCCTCAAAATACGCAATTGCGCTTTCGGCGTGAAAAGGATCGTCTTCGGTTTGCAACAGGAATGTTGGCGGCGTGTCGCTCGTTACGGAAATAGCGGGCGCCAAATTCACTGTTCCGTCCGGATCGGTGAGGTAAGCGGGATAAATTGCGACCGCGAAATCAGGACGGCAACTCTGCTGATCGGTTGCATCAACGGCCGCGTACAGGCGACGATCGTAATGCGTCGACAGCGCCGCAACGAGATATCCTCCCGCTGAAAACCCGAGCACGCCCACGCGGTGGGGATCGATCTTCCATTGCGCGGCGCGAGCCCGAACCATTCCCACCGCGCGCTGTGCATCCTGCAGCGCCTGTGCCGACTTCGGATATGGCCCGGAACCTGGCACGCGATACTTCAACAAAACGCAGGTCACTCCGATGGAGTTCAGCCACTGGCAGACTTCAGTCCCTTCGAGGTCCATCGCCAGGATCTGATATCCGCCACCCGGGAACACTACCACCGCAGCGCCCGTGCTCTTGCCCTTTGGCTGATAGAGCGTGATCGTCGGCGTCGAGACGTTTGTCAGCCGCATCACCGGCTTGCCGCCGGTAAACGGGTCCGTCGCCCTTGTCATGTTCTTCTCCGGACCCGCGGGTGGCGTCGCGTCCGGCGCGCCATTCGGCCAAAGCTTTAACGTGACGTGCCCCGCCGGTGGCGCCCACGCCGCTTGCTCCGCGCGAGCTTCATGGCCGCTTTTCTTGCCCGAACCGCCAAACCCGCTCATAGCAATCGCCACGACTCCAACCAGCAACACAAGAGATCCTCTCATCACGTGTCTCCGCAGTGGCGCGCGCAATCGAATCCAATTGCCCGGTGATGATGGTACGGCATCACCGGCATTTGCAAGATCTAATGACGGAGACGAAGGCGGGGCTCCGAGGCAAGCGTTAGCTCAGCGCGTCGCGCTCGCAGGGTGCATTTTCGGTGCGTGATCTTCCGCTGGAGCGAGCTGAAAGCCGGTGAGATCCGGTCGCTAGCCGAGGATATCGTTGAGAGAAAGCGAGAATCCAGGAACGATCGCGGGCTCGTCAAACTTGTCGCCCGAATCTGCCGCGCGAACTTCCGGTTCGCGTTTGCCTCTTATGTAGCGATAGGCGAGACGCGTTTTAGGGTAGATCAGCCACACAGCTTGAGCCCCCGCCTGGAGGTACTGCGACACTTTCAAGATCAGATCATCGGCGCGATCGTTTTTGGAAACAATCTCGATCGCGAGATCAGGAGCGATCGGCAAGGGAACTTGATCGAGATCGATGCCGGAGAGTCGCTCGGCACGGATGAATGCTACATCCGGCCTGCGAACCGTTTCGCCGACGAGTTTGACATCCGTTTCACTCGTGACGAGCCCCAACTCGTTTCGCTTTACGAAGGCGCGCAGAGCAGCGTTCAAATTATCGCGGATTTCATTGTGGGATGCGCTCGACGACGGCGTCACGATCAACTCCCCATCACTCAATTCGTATCGCGTGCCAGCCGGCTCTTCCAGCGCGGCATATTCCTGCGCCGTTAGCAGCGTTTTCGTCGCCATGGTGAACTCCGATTTCTCTCAGTTTACCACGCCTCCCAAGCACAGTCAGCCGCCCCGCCGCCACAAACGACGCGAAGGTCGCGTGGCAGTCTCAATCCTCAAGGCTTACATTGCCGTTCTTACGGACCGCGAATGAAACCGCATTGCTGGCCACCGACTTGTGCTCGTGGACTCCGCCTCCGTAGCCGATCATGAACTCATACGTGCCTGGCGGAAGTCGAAATGTTATGCGAGTTAGTCTGGACTCGCCGGGCGCGAGGTCGAACTCTCCGGGCAAGGAACTGCCTGGATCAATGGTGGAACCAAATGAGATCAGCTTCTCGTCGATGTGCATCTTGCCGAAATGGTCACCGCCCAACATGCTCGTTCTGGTGATCCAGGCTAATGACTTGCCGTCAGACGGAGTAAACAGAATCTTGTTAGGACCCAGAAGGGTCTGCGCAAGCTGCGACGTTTCAATCGTGGCGCCGTTCCTTCCGGTATTTGCGACTGTAACGACAAAGCTGGCAGTGTTCTCTGCGCGGAAGTCAGGCCTGATTTCAATCTTTATCCCATCCGTCTGAGGCCAGCCGCGATCGGGCGCAGGTCCTATAATGTCGTACTTCGTAATCAACCCGTCGCCAGGATTCACGGGCTGGCTTACACCCGATGCGTAGATTTGCAATGACTGGCCTGTGTAGGGTCGCAACTTTTCTTTCACGCTGTCCGATACGTACATGATGTAAAGGCCGCTCAGCAGAAAGCACGTATCCCAGCGGTCAAACACAACGACGCCGCAGTATTTCCCACGTCCTCGGAGTCCCGCTCGGACCGTGGACGCCAGGGAAAAGACCATCGCGCACATCGCAACGAAGCCAATCGAGCGTATTAGCCACGGTCGCATTCGCAGTCACTCGCCGAACCCATATTCTATGCCCATCGCAGGGAAAGCGGCGCGTGGTAACATCCGCCTACGTGCGACGGCACGACACGACTAATCAGCGTCGCAAGACCACGCCGTCGACGCTGTTCGTAGCGCCGGCGTCTCGCCGGCGAATTTTGGTTTCGCATTGGACTTGAGAGTAACGCCGGGGACTTCAGCCCGGCACCTATGCCAAAGAAACGATCGAATCGTAAGACGAGCCGGAGGCAAGAGGATGTGCCCGGAGAGTATCGGTTTGACTATACCAAAGCGAAGCCGAACCGTTTTGCCGAACAGATGTCCAAGGATTCAGTCGCCGTGCTCCTGGATCCCGACGTGGCAGAAGTGTTTGATTCGTCTGCGACGGTAAACAACGTACTTCGCACCGTGATTGCCTCGATGAAAAAATCTGCCCGCCGCGCCCACTAAGATCTGACCGAAAAACTCGGATTGACACGCTCGCGCCCGCTGGCGATAATTCGTTGTACGCACCTCACAGGGAGGAATTCGAGCACTTGCAGACGCGCCCGAAGTATATTTTTGTGACGGGCGGCGTAGTTTCCTCTCTTGGTAAAGGCGTTGCAGCGGCTTCCATCGGTTGTCTCCTCGAAAGCCGCGGCCTGAAAGTTACCCTCCAGAAGTGCGATCCTTACCTGAACGTTGATCCCGGCACGATGTCTCCCTATCAACATGGAGAAGTGTTCGTCACCGACGACGGCGCCGAAACCGATCTCGATCTCGGCCATTACGAACGGTTCACTTCGGCGCGTTTGACCCGCGATCATAACTGGACCACCGGCCGCATCTACGAATCGATCATCGCGAAAGAGCGTCGCGGCGATTACCTGGGCAAAACCGTTCAGGTGATCCCGCACGTCACCGACGAAATCAAAGCCGCGTTCCGCAAAGTAGCCGACGATGTCGATATCGTCCTCGTTGAAATCGGCGGCACCGTCGGCGACATCGAATCGCTCCCGTTCATGGAAGCCATTCGCCAGATGCGCCTCGAACTTGGCGCTGACAATGTCGTTTTCGCGCACTTGACACTCGTCCCGTTCATTCCCACAGCGGGCGAACTGAAGACCAAGCCGACGCAGCACAGCGTGAAGGAATTGCTCAGCATCGGCATTCAGCCGGACGTTCTGATTTGCCGCAGCGACCGTCCCCTCGGGAGCGACCTGAAAGCAAAAATCGCGCTGTTCTGCAACGTAAATGAAGCATGCGTGATTTCAGCGCCCGACGTCGGCAACATCTACGAAGTTCCGATGTCGCTCGCCGCCGAGCGCCTCGACGAGCAGATTCTGCGCCTCCTCCATCTCGAAGCGCCGCCTCGCGACTTGAGCCGCTGGCTCGCTATGCTCGAAAATCTGGAGCATCCGCAGGGCGAGGTCCGCATCGGCGTGGTGGGGAAGTACGTTCAGCTTGAGGACGCTTACAAGAGCTTACGCGAGGCGCTCGTGCACGGAGGCCTCGCCAACAAGCAGCGCACCATAATCGAGTGGATCGAAGCCGAGGAAGTCGACTCGGCGGAAACGGCTGAACGCAGGCTGCGCCACGTCGACGGTATTCTCGTTCCAGGTGGATTCGGCAAGCGGGGAATACAGGGCATGGTTCACGCGATCACTTACGCTCGCGCGCGGAGGATCCCGTTTTTTGGCATCTGTCTCGGAATGCAGTGCGCCACCATCGAATACGCACGGCAAGTCGCCGGCATCGAGCGCGCCGACAGCACCGAATTCGACAGCACAACGCCAAATCGCGTGATCTACAAATTGCGCGAACTGCTGGGCGTCGACGAAATGGGCGGCACGATGCGACTCGGTGCGTGGCCCTGCAAGCTTGAGCCCGGCTCGTTTGCCGCGAAGGCTTATGGCGCGCTCGAAATTTCCGAGCGCCATCGGCATCGTTACGAATTTAATTGCGAGTTCGACCAAACGCTTACGCGCGCCGGGTTTCGTATTACCGGACGTACGCCGGACGGCGTCTACGTGGAAATCGTCGAAGTTCCGGATCACCCCTGGTTCGTTGGCTGCCAGTTCCATCCGGAATTCAAATCGAAGCCGCTTGCGCCGCACCCGCTGTTCGCCGCGTTTATCCGCGCCAGTCTAGCGCATCGCCGCGAGCGAGGGGCCAGTGTTGGCGCGGAACGGCACAGCCACGCGCCCGAGCCCGCCTCGGATTGACCGCATATTACTTGTAACGCCGGGCGGCTCGCCGGCGATTTGTAGTGGACACAATAAACCCCACAGGAGAAGTCGAATTCGTGAATCCCACAACTGTCGCTAAAAAAGAAATCCATCGAGCCTTCAATTTCAATGCAGGCCCGGCGGCGCTGCCGCTTTCCGTTCTCGAACGCATACGCGAGGAATTGTTCGACTATCGCGGCTCCGGTATGTCCGTGATGGAAATGAGCCATCGCTCAAAGTCATTTGAAGAAATCATTGAGCGCGCCGAGATCACTCTGCGTCGTTTATTGGCCATTCCGGATGACTACGCCGTCACATTCCTGCAGGGCGGCGGGACCATGCAATTCTCGATGGTTCCCGCGAACCTGTATGTAGCGGGGAAGCCGGTCGACGTGCTGCACACCGGCTCGTGGACCTCAAAGGCCATCGGCGAACTGAAGAAGGGAACGCCATATCGCCTGGCCGCCTCGACCGAGGCGCAGAAGTTCATGCGCATTCCTCGCGGCGACGAGATTCAGTTTGCGCCCGACGCGTCCTACGCCTACATGTGCACCAACAACACGATCGAAGGCACACAGTGGCATGCAATTCCCGAAACGGGGGCAGTGCCGCTGGTCGCGGACATGTCGTCGGATATCGCATCGCGTCCAACCGACGTCAGCCGGTTCGGCCTAATTTTTGCCGGCGCGCAAAAAAATCTTGGCCCTTCGGGTGTAACCATCGCGATCATTCGCCGCGATCTGGCCGAACGCGCGGACAAGAATCTCCCGTCGCTGATGCAGTACCGCACGCAAATCAAAGAAAAATCCCTCTATCACACACCGCCGACCTTCGCCGTCTATGTTTGCGGGCTCGTTTTGGAGTGGATCGAAGCTGAAGGGGGCGTCGGCGCAATCGAGAGACGCAACGAAAGCAAAGCCAAGCTGTTCTACGACACGATCGATGCTTCGTCCCTTTATTCCTGCCCGGTGGAAAAGGATTCACGCTCGCGAATGAACGTGGTTTTTCGCGTTGCGGGAGGCGATGAGCAAACGGAGAAACGCTTCGTCGCCGAGGCGACCAAAGCAGGGATGGTCGGCGTAGCAGGGCATCGTTCGGTCGGCGGCATGCGCGTGTCGCTCTACAATGCCGTCCCGCCTGCATCAGTCGAGGCCCTCGTTAGCTTCATGCGCGAATTCGAACGCACGAAACCCTGAGGATTTCGTACCCGGGCCAGCGCGCCTGCTTGGCCTGGAAGGCATTGCCCACGATGTCGTAGTGCTGAGTGCAATTTGCCCAAATTGCTCCCAAAGTCGCCCGTTTAGCGCGCATGGTTCGATCCCCGATCTGCGGCCGAGCTAACTGTCGGCGAACCCATCGCCTGTCGCCGGCGTTGGCGGCCTGGGCTCCCAGCTTTCAATTCCGAAGTCCTCACTCTAAGTTCTGAACCCGTAACCCGAATGCCATCCGTGCGAAGGGCCGCGAACTTCGCGGAACTACCTCGTACCGTCACCGGAATATGTAACGTGAGGCACGGCGGGCCGTCCTAAGTAACTGAGATGATTCGGGCCATACGGCGCGAGAGCGCGAAGGAACTCGAATTAACCGACGACGGCCTGCTGCAGCGGATGACCGCCGGCGATGAGGATGCGTTTACGCTGCTCT
Organism: Candidatus Acidiferrales bacterium; assembly: GCA_036279175.1. GTDB lineage: Bacteria > Acidobacteriota > Terriglobia > Acidiferrales > UBA7541 > Palsa-295. The sequence goes on from DASUJR010000441.1 coordinate 12,521, forward strand.
ATCGGCGTAAGCACCCTGCTATCTATCGGTTCGCCTTGCATATGAGTGGAAACCCAGAGGTGGCCAAAGACGTGACTCAAGATGTCTTCATGACCCTGATTCGCGATCCCGGGCGCTTCGATCCGGCGAAAGGAAACGTTACCGGCTTCCTTTTCGGAATCGCGCGCAATCATTTGCGAAAGCGTTGGGAGCGGGATCGGCGTCTCGTCGGACTGCCTGAAGGGGAAGACCTCGGTCAATTCGAATCGCCACGGTTCCAACAAGGCAATGGCAATGGTTTCGGCCACGCTTCCCATCTCGGACGCCAATCGGCGGAATTGACGGACCTTCTCGTCTCATCGGAACTCGCAGCGCGTGTTCGGCAAGCCATCGCGACTCTGCCGGAGAACTATCGCGAGGTTGTCGCGCTGTGCGAACTGGAAGAGATGAGCTACGAAGAAGCTGCAGCTATGCTGGAATGTCCAGTTGGCACCGTGCGGTCGAGATTGCACCGCGCACGAGGACTGCTGGTGGAGAAACTGCGGGATTTGCAGGCGACGCGGGCAACGGCGGCAGGTGAATAAAAATCGTTCGGGGAGTTGCCAGGGAAGAGGCTAGCGACGATGAATTGCGCTGAATTCGACGGAATTGTTCACGATTTAGATCGGAGGGGTACGGGCGGGCTAGCTGGCGGTGCCGGACCGGCTGGCGGCGTGGGTCCGACACGCGCCAACGACGGGCCAACCGGTGACAGCGGTGCCCCCGAGGGTGCCCCCGTCTTCTCGGAGGCAGTGCTGGCGCATGCGGAATCCTGCAGCCGGTGTGCTCGGCTCCTGACGGAAATAGAAGGCCTGAACTTTGCTTTGCATGCCATCGCGGCGCGGGACGCGCAGGAACAGGCGCCTGTGGAGGTCGAAGCAGCGCTGCTCCAGACGTTTCGCGAACAAGCGGCGACGCGCAATGTGCGGGCGACGAGCGGGTGGCAAATCGGGGGAAGACTGCGTTCGTATGGCTGGTACGCGGCAGTAGCGAGCGCGGCGGCTATCGTTCTCTTTGCCATCGGTCTAATGCGAGGCTGGGTCGGAGCCCCGCCGCGGCAGCCTGTCGCGAACCCAACCAGCGCGAATGCCGGAGCGTCAACTGGATCGACGACTGCGCCCATCTCGCCCGAATCGAAAGGATTGGAGAGTGGATCGAGCGTGAACTCGCAGTCGGCACAGGCCACGACGACAGCGGCGGAGGACGCTACCGCCTTCTACGCGCTGCCTTATGCCGACGACGCCGCATCGATCGAGGGCGGCGCGGTGATTCGCGTTTCAGTGCCCCGGTCGGCATTGGTCGCGTGGGGACTGCCCGTTCCAGGTATGGGCGGCGCGCAGCCGATTCCCGCCGATCTGCTGGTCAGCGCGGATGGAATGCCGCAAGCGATTCGTTTGGTTTCGGAGACGAACGAGTAGTGGCAAGCAATCGAAGCTGTGAGTTGAGTAGGTGCCCACCCTTAAACACCGAGGCCGGGCACCCGAAATGGCTTTCGGAGACGAGCGAATGACGATTAGAAGCCTGGACCGCATCTTGAGGTACTCGCCCGCTGAGACGGGCAGTCGGAGGGAGTAAATGAAGGCGCGCAATCGAAGTTATCTTTGGTTTGGAGCTGCGGTTCTCATCATGGCGCTCAGCGGCGGAACAGTACGCGCACAGGATGTCCCGCCTGCCCCGCCGCCCGGCGGACCGGGAGGACACATTCTGGTTCGCACATTTGGCCCTGGCGGCGACGCGGTTGGCTTTATGGGATTTGAGTCGGGAATCGCGGGCAAGACGGTGACGAACGCCCCGTTCACAGCCGTAGTTTCCACAGAGACTACGCGCACTTTGGCCGACGGCAACAAGATCGACGAAACGGCCAGCGGCACGATCGCACGCGACAGCCAGGGACGTACGCGCCGCGAAATGACGCTGCCGGGCGCGATGCTGGGCAGTGCAAATGGCGGTGTTTCCCCTCACGCCGTTTTCATCAACGACCCGATCGCAGGAACAAGCTACATCCTCCGGCCAAATCAAAAGGTCGCCGATCAAGTTCCGTTCCGAGGCTTTGGCAAAATCGCGCGCGCATTTCGGTTTGATTCCCGCACCACGAAGCGCTTTCAAAACGAAACCACGACGACCGATCTGGGAACGCAGACGATCAACGGCGTGTCGGCTCAGGGAACGCGCATCACTCGGACCATTCCGGCGGGGCAGATCGGCAATGAGAAGCCGATCGTAATCGTCACGGAACGGTGGTATTCGCCTGACCTGCAGACGTACGTTTTGACGAAGACGGCGAATCCGTTGATGGGCAATACGACGTTCCAGTTGACCAACATTCAGCGAGCCGAACCGGACCCCGCACTGTTCCAAGTGCCGTCGGATTATACCGTCCACCAGCGCAGGGGCGCGGCAATGCGGCTCTGGAAAAAGCCTGGCGCCGGGAGCCAGCCGCCCTCTTCGCAGAATTAGGTCGGTACGATTTTCCCCGCTGTAGCTCCGACTTGCGGGCGGGATCTCCCCGACCATGCCCCGCCCGCAAGCCTCCTCAGTCCGAGACAAAAAAAGACATGTTGCGCCCGTTAAGGGCTGATCCACTCGAGTGCCGACCTTCGCGATTGCTGCCCATCAGACCCTGCAGACGATGCAATCGACGAATCCGGACAACATGACCGTAACCGGCCGAACACCCTCCTATTGACATCCGATAGGAACGGCCATATTCTTCCCATCGACATTCGATAGGAGAAGAAACGTTGACCGGAGAATCGACCAGCCTGCTGCAAGGTACGCTCGACTTGATGATCCTGAAGGCGCTGGCGCTGCAGGAGATGCACGGCGTCGGGATTTCCCGCCGGATCGAGCAGATCACCCACGGCACATTTAAGGTTGGCCCTGGGTCTTTGTTTCCTGCACTACACAAGATGGAGGAAGCGGGCTGGCTTACGTCATCTTGGGGCGAATCGGAGAACAACCGTCGCGCGAAGTATTACCAGCTGACCAAAGCAGGGAGGCGGCAACTCGAAACCGAGACCGAGCGGTGGGGCCGGATTTCGCTGGCGATAGCGCGGGCGCTCGAAGCGTCCTGAAAGGAGTGCGCGATGCGGCTACTTTCTTTCACGAAGAGCTGCTTGCGACTGCTTTTTCGTCGACGG
>DASUJR010000442.1:0-20885 GCA_036279175.1 Candidatus Acidiferrales bacterium
GTCCGGGAACGGCGGCACTGTCAACATAGCCGGGCTTGATTGTTATGTAGCTCTCCTCGCGAAGCTGAGCCAAGTACTGACGCAGCACCGGGTCCCACTGTTGCGCGGCCAGCTTCTGCTCGATCTGACTCTCGACTTTGGCGAGCGGCTGCTGGCCGGACTGATAGCGCTGATCCACTCTCAAAATCTCAAAACCCGTTTTCGTCTGGATGACGCCGGTGACCTGGCCCTTTTGAAGCTTGAAGACAGCGTCGTCAAGCTGCGGGGCGAGAATCCCGCGCTTGAACGATCCCAGATTGCCGCCGTCGTGCGCCGTCTGCCCCTCCGAATACCGCTGCGCGATCTGGGAGAAGTCGGCACCACGCTCGATGCGTCCATGCAAATCTTCGGCCTTCCTGTGGATCGACTCGATTTCTTCCGGCGTCCGGCCCTGCGTCCCGAGGAAAATCTCTGAAAGCACCACCTGTTCCGGCATGACGAAATCGTCTTTGTGTGCGGCGTAATACTGCTGCACTTGATCAGGGCTAATGTTCATTTTGCCGGAAACTTCCTGCTCGATAACTTTCTGCCGCAGCAGCTGATTGCGTATCTGTTGCTTGTAATCCTCCCAGCTCATGCCTGTGCCAGATTCGACGGCCTTCTGCAGCGCTTCCATGCTGTCGAGGCCGTTCTGGCGCCGCACATCGTCGAGCTGCTTGATCACGTCCGTCTCGACACTGATGCCCATGTCTTTCGCGCGCTCTTCGAGAAGAAGATTGTCGATTAAATTGCGCAACAGATCTTTTTCCTGCTGCTGGACTTCGTCCTGGATCTTGTCCGGCGCACAGCTCTGGCAATCCTGCGCGACGCCTTGGCGCATGTCCCGTTCCGCCTGCTGGTAGCCGGATAGCGTGATGATCTGATTGTTCACGCGGGCAACGATTTCTTCCACGGTTTGCGGCTTTGTCTGGGCCGGAAGCTGCGCCCCAAACGAAAGGAGGCAAGCACCCGCGATAGCAAAATGGAACGAAGGGAAATTGCTGAATTTCATAGGAACTCCGGAGATTCTATCGCTACGATTGCAACTGTAGCAACACGTTTCTGACTGCCCCAATGATGCCGCTCTGAGATGCGTCGTTTTTTGGCGTGCTTGAAACGCGCCGCCAATCGAGCCACAGCACGCCGCTTGGATCGAGCCTCATGTCTCGTCGCTTCCGAATCAGTTTGACGACGCGCTCCGGGCCAAGCGGAGTGTCGTCGTAGAACTTGATAGCCACCTGATCGCCGCGGCGATCTACCGTCGCAACGAGCAACTTCTCGGCCAGCCCCCTTAACACAGCGTAATCCAGCAAGTTCTCGACGGCCGGCGGAGGCGGGCCGAACCGATCCTCCAGTTCTTTGCGAACCTCACTGCGTTCCCCATCGGACTTAACCTCCGCTATGCGTTTGTAGATGCGCAAACGAAGGTTTTCGCTTTCTATGTACTCAGGTGGGATGCGGATTTCCTGCCCAAGGTTGAGCGTCGCCCGCCGCTCCGGAACCACCGCTTCTCCCTTGCGTTCGGCGACAGCGCGTTCAAGCATCTGGCAGTACATGTCGAAGCCAACCGCTTCGATGTGCCCGTGTTGTTCGCGTCCGAGAAGATTGCCGGCCCCGCGCAATTCGAGATCGAGTGCCGCTATGCGAAAACCGGCCCCAAGATCGCTGAATTCTTTCAGGGCGGCGAGGCGCTGGCGCGCGATCGAGGTCAGATTGCCTCCAGGAGGAATGAGTAGATACGCGTAGGCGCGTTGATTCGAGCGGCCGACGCGCCCGCGAAGCTGGTACAGCTCGGAAAGGCCCATCCGGTCGGCCCGATTAATAACGATCGTGTTGGCGCGCGGGATATCCAGGCCGTTCTCGATGATGGTCGTCGATACAAGGATATCGGCCTCGCCACGGACGAACTTGAGCATCACCTTTTCGAGTTCGTTTTCGCGCATCTGCCCGTGGCCCACCACGACACGCGCCTTTGGCACGAGCCGCATGATCATCGTCGCCACCGAAGCGATCGATTCCACACGATTATGCAGAAAAAAGACCTGCCCGCCGCGATTCAGCTCCTCTTCAATTACGCGCTGGATCAGCGTTTCCGTGAACGATGCGACCGTCGTTTGAATGGCAAGACGGTCTTTCGGCGGCGTCTCGATCACGCTCATGTCCCGCAAGCCGACAAGCGACATGTGCAGCGTGCGAGGAATCGGCGTGGCCGACATCGTCAGCACGTCGACGTTCTTGCGCATTTCCTTCAGCCGCTCTTTGTGTGCGACGCCGAATCGCTGCTCTTCGTCAACCACCAGCAGGCCCAAATCGTGGAATTTCACGTCACGCGAAAGAATCCGATGCGTCCCGATCACAATATCCACTTTGCCCGCTTCCAGGTCGGCTAGCGTTTTCTTCTGCTCCTTCTCTGTGCGAAAGCGGCTGAGCATTTCGATGCGCACGGGAAAAGCCGCGAAGCGCCGCTTGAATGTCTCGAAATGCTGAAACGCGAGAACCGTCGTCGGCGCGAGCACGGCTACCTGCTTCGAATCGGCTAGCGCCTTGAACGCAGCCCGCATGGAGACTTCCGTTTTCCCGTAGCCGACATCGCCGCAAAGGAGCCGGTCCATGGGCAGTGGTGATTCCAGGTCGCGTTTCACATCGTCGATGGCGCGTTGCTGATCGGGAGTCTCTTCAAACTCAAAAGCATCTTCGAACTCGCGCTGGAAGTTCGTGTCGACCGGGAACGCGTGGCCCTGCGCCATTCTGCGTTCCGCGTAGAGCGCGAGAAGTTGGTCGGCCATGTCGCTCAGCGATTTTCGGACGCGAGTCTTGCGAGCTTCCCATACGCCGGCGCCCAGGCGGTCGAGCGTCGGCTTGGCTCCGCCGAGCGATTGATATTTCTGGATCAGGTCGAGCCGCGCCAGCGGAACGTACAGCTTCGCGTCCTCCGCATAGCGCAGCAGCATGAATTCGCCGCTCGATCCATCGACGGCGACTTGCCGCAGGCCGTCGAACTGGCCAATGCCGTGATCCACGTGGACAACGTAGTCGCCGGCCTTCAGATCGGACAGATCGCTGAAGAACGCTGCCGACTTTGCGCGCACGCGAGGGCGCTGTTGCGCCGGCAGCGTCTCGAAAAGATCTCCGTTGCCGTACAGAATGATGTTCGCATCCGGAAACGCGACGCCTTCGCTGAGCGGCGCTTTCACTAACGAAACACCGGCGCCGGTGCCCGTGCTGCTTTCCTCCGCGAGGCGCGTAACGGTCGCGTCATCTTCGAGCTCACCGAGCCGGTACGGCAATTCGTATTCACGGCAAATGTCGGCGAAACGTTCGAGTTCGCCGGTGCTCGCAGCGGAAAGCAATACGTGTTCGCCGGCTGTGACTCGCCCGCGCACCTCCGTCATGAAGGCGGAGACGTTGCCGTGATAACGCGTGGTCGGCTGCGTCCGAAGCGTCCGCGACGGGGCCGTGCCGCCTGCAGCCCGCGCAACGTTCGATCCTGCTGGAGATTCTCCGAACGCCAGATTTTCGGCGATTGAACCGGCGGTATTGCCGGCCGTCACGCTCGGCAGCGCGTCTTCCATCGTGCCGGAGCTTTCAAGTTCGAGGCGATCGAGGTTCAATCGCGGCGCCATTTGCACTGCCAGCGCCCATTCTTCCTCGTCGAAAACATAACGCTCAGGCGACTCGGCCAACGGATCGTCAGATCGTTCGAACGCGGTTGCCAGTTCCGAGCGATATTGCTCGATCGCTGCGGCAAGCATCGCGGGTTCTTCTTGGACAATCACAGGCTCGTTCGCGAGATCGAAAACTGTCCCTTTACGCTGCTCGTTCAAGAACGCGCGGAATTCCCAGCCCGGATAAAAACCGGATGGCGCGGGATCATCCCGACCGTCGAGAGCCTCGCTCTCCGAATCGGACGGAACGGATACGCGCGAGCGTTCGAGCGTTTCAGTGCGCTGCGGAAACTCAGTGAGCGGCATCAGCGTGATGCGCTGCACAGGATTCGTCGACCGCTGCGTGCTGGGATCGAACGCGCGAATTGACTCGATTGTGTCGCCGAGCAGCTCAATGCGCACAGGCTGCGCGGCCTCAGGCGAAAAAACGTCAATGATCCCGCCGCGTACCGCGTACTGGCCCGGCATTTCGCACGTGACTTCCTTCTGGTAACCGGCGCTGGCGAGAAAATCGAGGAAATCTTCGAGCGGAATATCCTGGTCGCGCTCGATCGTACGCGCCAGCTGACGGTAGAAATCGCGATCGCGGAAGCGGGAGAGCGCCGAGGCAATCGGCACAAGCAGAATATCGGCTTCGCCCGACGCGAAGCGCCAGAGCGCGACGGCCCGATCTTCGGAAATTTCCGGGTGCGGCGAACGCTTCTCGTACGGCAGAACGTCCGATGCGGGAAGCAAGAGCACGCGAGATCCGTCTTTGGCGGTCAGCGCACGGTAAAACCAGCGCAGTGGAGGCAGCAATTCCTCCGCACGTTCATTCGATTCGACGAGAACAATCAGCGGGCGGCCCAGTTGCGAGAAAGCGAGAGGAATGAGGAGTGCTTTGGCGGAGTCCGTGAGCCCGGCCAGATACACTTCACCACCCGAGCGACGGATTGCATCGAGTGTCTCCTCGATTGCCTTCAGCCGCCCGACATGAGAGAGCGACTCCGATACCCCCGAAAGAATCATTCAGACCCGGGCAATTGCACAATACGTTCGATGATGCTCGCCGTCGAATGGCCCGGCTCGATCGGGATGCGCACAGAATTCAATCCGCCTTTCGCCGCGCCGGCCAGCAGAGCAACACCCGATGGCTCCGCGTTCTCAACCGCTGTATCAGGCCTCAGCTCTGCGAGCAACTCCGGCAGAGCATCCATGCTTACTTCAACCGCGTAATCGACAGCAGCAAGCGCAGCCACAATTTCCACACGCTCTGCAGCCGCCGTGATTGGCTGCTGAACTGCCGCCACACGCGAGTTCTTCTGAGCCGGTTCGGCAACCGCAGCGGCCCGAACGCTCGAATCGTTCAGCACTGCCGCAACCAAAACGTCTCCGTAACTGCCGGCTTGTTCGAGCAAGCGCACATGGCCCGGATGCAGCAAGTCGAAAACGCCAGCCACGAAAACGATTCTATGGCCGCTGTCTTTGCGTTGCCGGCAGCGCAGAATCAATTCTTGCTGTGAGACGACCTTGCCCACCGTTGTGCCCGTTCCGGCGCAGTCTGCCGCTCTGGTGCGTCTGGATTCTGCAATTCTACCATGCGGCGGTCGTCGGCTCCGGAACGGCATCTTACTACCGCCTGCGCGCGCCCACCGGAGAGCAGGCGCCAGAGACCGACTTAGCGGGCGATGCCCGGTACTGATCGGTTGCTTTTTGCGGCATTCTACCGGAACGGTTTGCGTTCGGTGCTATACTCCCGCGAGGTTCGCGGCCCTATTTGTCGCTTAATCTGAAGATATATGCCGGACACACACATTCGCGACGTCAGCATTATCGGCGGAGGGCCCGCCGGCGCGCTCTGCGGAGAGCGACTCGCCAGTGCCGGCTTCCACGTGACGATCTTCGACGAGCGTCTCGCGTGGGAAAAGCCTTGCGGCGGCGGGCTGACGCACAAAGCGATTGAGGCTTACCCGTTCCTGCTCGACGCGCCGCAGCCAAAGAAGATCGTGCGGATCGCGGAGCTGATCTCGAGCCGCGGCCATCGCGCGCGTTTTGAAATGAGCCATCCGATCGTCATCTACGCGCGCAAGGTGCTGAATTCCCTCCTGCTCGACCGCGCCACTGCCGCCGGATGCGAAACGGTGCGATCTCGCGTCACTTCCATCGACGTGAGCGGCGAGCGTGCGCGACTCGTTGCGTCCGGTGAGACACGAGCGTCGGATTTCGTCGTTCTTGCCGCAGGCGCGCGGAACCAACTTTTTCCTGAAACAACTGCTCTGGGTGCTCCCGACCTGGAAGTGACGCTGGGTTATTTCGTTCCCACGGAAGAAGACATCATCAAAGTGAAATTCCTAAAGCAGTTCGAGGGCTACTTGTGGTCTTTCCCCCGCGCCGATCATCTTTCAGTAGGCATTTGCGCGAAGATGGGGCAGCAATCGAGCCAGGTGCTGCGGCGTCATCTCGAAGCGTTCCTTGTCGAGGAAAAAATTCCCATGGACGGCGCGCGCTTTTTCAGCCACGTGCTGCCCTCGCCGCAAGCGCAAACGATTCGACGACGGCGCATCACGGGCCGGAACTGGGCCATGGCCGGCGACGCCGCCGCCTGCGTCGATCCGGTTACAGGCGAGGGCTTATATTACGCCCTGCGGTCGGGCGACTTGCTGGCGCAAGCGCTGATGGAAGGTCAACCGCAGACCTATCCGGAACGGCTTCGTGCCTGCTTCTCCGCTGATTTGGAATTCGCCGCAAATATCGCGCGCCGGCTTTTCCGCGGCAATTTCCTCGGCTCAGGGATCACGACGCGAATGGTGCAACTGCTGAACTACTCCCCCGCATTTCGCGACCTGATCCGCGACGTATTCAGCGGCTCGCAGGACTATCGCACTCTGAAGCGGCGACTCTGGAGCCAGTTCGGACTTACCGCGGGCCAAATGATGCGCCACTTCGTCGATCCGCGCACCTTCGCTTCGCGGGCCGTCCGCAGCCGCGAATCTTCATAGCAAGCGCCTCCTCAATTCGGAACGCACGGTGTTGAAGTGCGTGCTGGCGCGTGCTAACCTGCGGAAATCTTAGGGCTGGTGTGGCGGAACTGGCAGACGCGCCGGACTCAAAATCCGGTGGCCGCAAGGCCGTGTGGGTTCGATTCCCTCCACCAGCACCATCACAATTTCCTGCGCAGCCGGTCTGCTATGAAGAGTGAGCCGCGCGTGCTCGTGGCGGAGATGTGTTGCCTAGGTACCGATCTATCGCTTCCCTTGCAAGGTTATCAAAGTCGTTGAATTCGGCCCGGAATGGAAACGTAAATTCAGCCGCGTCCAGCATTCGCAGTGGCCGAACGCGAACAGTGATCGTTACATCGGTCTCGTCAACAACCCAGACCTTCCACTTGCGGCCCTTGACTTCAACGGTCGGAATTCTCGCTGTCACCAAATAATTCTACTCCCACTCGGCGATTGGAACTCTCTCCTTTAACTGCGCGACTAGACCGAACTCCGGCACCGTGACGTTTTCCATTGTTCCCCCGCCCGTGTCGACGCCCGAGCCGGCGGCTCTGGCATTTCTGCTGTTTTCGATTCCCGTTTTGATCTTTTGGGCCGGTCGCAGATCCCGTTGGCCGCAGACGCACACTTACACTTATTGGCACGTTCTCGCGCGCTGGTGCCGGAGACGCCACGGACCACGTAGTGACGGGGATAAGGACTCGGACAGCGCGTTAGTTGCCCTGCAAGAAACTGAGTAACGCCGCGTCCTCGGTGGGATATTCACCGAGCATCTGATGCAGGTTGGTGAGCTTCAAGACCTCGCGAACGCGAGAATTGAACTCGACGATCTTTAGTTCCGCCTCTTGACGCTGTGCCGTGTACAGAGCGCGCACGAGTTGTCCAATGCCGGAACTGTCAAGATAAGCGACGTCGCTGAAATTCAGCAGAATCTTGCGCCGGCCGTCGCGGAACAGGTCGGCAAGCAGTTCGTGCAGTGCTTGGCCTTCCATCAGCGTGAACCTTCCCCGCACATCCACAATCGTTACGCTGCCGCTCTGCCGAGTCCTAGCACTGAAGCCTACCATTTCAATTCCTCCTGGGCATAACAAAACGAGTCTTCGATTCTAGCGCACGCAATTTCATAGGAGAGCACGATAATCGTTCGGATCAGACCATGGCTTTAAAACGAGGTGCGCTTAAGAGGCCAGTTCAGCCAGCCAGGTATCAAGGACTCGCATCTGAACATCCGGTGTGTCGACGAATCCCACGCCCATGCCCATCCCCGGATGTGCATAGATGATCTTGCCGGGCGTTTCGAATGTTCCTTCGTCGCGCGAGATCCATAACCGAACGGCCGTGCCGGGCGGAAGTGCATTGAGAACGTCGATATAACAACCTTTTCGGCTGATCTCAGACACACGTCCGGAAAGGCGCATATCGCTCGTCGACTCGACGACTTCGACCACAGCGATCAGCGAGTACCGGGGAACACTTCGGCGCTCGCGCCACGACGCTTCCCCTGAAGCCTTGGACGAACTTGGATTGTCCATTTAAATCCCGCGTGGTTTTAGATTGTCACGCTACCGGCATTTCGTCCAGACCGGCCGTTGCGCGTGACGCGAAAGCGGCAATCTGGATTCTCAGCGGATCCGTTGCGATGCAGCTTGGTTGCAGCAGGCTCTCAAAGAAGCTAGTCGTGCACTGAGCACCCGCTTAGTTCGACCTGTCGGGACATGCATGAAAAGCTACACTTCCAGTAACGAAGCAAAGCGGTTTGCATACGCCAGGAAGTCGCCAATTTCCAGCTCAATGCTTTGTATACGAAGCAGACCTCCGGCGTCGCGCTGAGGAGTACCGGGGAGGCCGCCCACAGAACCATTGATTCCGCCGAAGTAAAGCTCTAATCTCTCGCTCACACGATGCGATGGGAGGCCCCGTGTGTCCCAGCGAAGCTGAGAAAAGACAGATTGTCGATCCTCCGCCCCGAACGGGCGATCAGCTTCGCGAACTCCGCACCCGCCGAGGGATTACTACACGGGAGGTGGAGGAATATAGCCGGATTATCGCCGACGACCACCATAATGAAGAGTTCTACATTTCGAACGCATGGCTCACCCAGCTTGAAAACAAGAACTCAATCCCGAGTATCTATAAGCTGTTTAGCCTCAGCGTCGTTTACAGGATCAAGTTTTCCGAACTATTGGAGATTTTTGGCGTGGACCTGGGCGCCGCCGGCCGGTACCAGGCGGCCTTCCCCCTTCAGAATACTCACCTGGTCTCTCTGGAAACGCCCGAACCGGAAAAGCCCGTCATGTTTCCGGTGCGGTTCGACAAGGGGTTCGATCCGGCCCAGACGGGCCTGATCTCGCGTATGGTCGAAGTGTGGGGCGAGGTGCCCGCCAGTTTCATCCAGAATCTCGATGTTCGTCATTGCCAGTACGGCTACATCGGGTTGGACGACTACACCATGTACCCGCTTCTGCGGCCGGGATCTTTCGTCCAAGTAGACACACAGACGAGACGCTCGCAAGCTGTGGACTGGCGCACTGAATTCGACCGGCCGATCTATTTTCTTGAGTTAAGGGACTCCTATGCTTGTGCCTGGTGCGAGGTGCACGGGTCGCAAATTACGTTGATTCCCCACCCTCTCTCTGGATGCACAATCCGCCAATTTGCCTATCCGGACGAAGCTGAAATTGTGGGCCAAGTGACAGGGGTAGCTATGCGGCTTGTGGCGAATTATGAGGGGACGCCAGGCGTTCCTCCACGATTGCCAAGGCGAGTCTAATGTTCGAGAACAGGAATTCGGCGGAAAACGAATCCGCGTCCACAGGAACGGCAACCCGATAAGGCTCTATCCCGCGCCAAACCGATATGAAATCTCGCGGTACAGTGTGAGATGAATCGACGTAAGCTTCCATTTGTGCCACCAGGCCTTCGAGCGAGCAGGAAAGGAGCTGCCGGTACGCTTCGCGGTGACAATCGGCTAGAGCTTCACAAGCAACCTCGACCGAATAACGCGAGGCGAGACCTTCATGGTGGTACAGCCCGGTGTTGTAATCGCGCGTCGACGCCAGGTAAATGAAACGGTCCAGAGGCCTGGGAATTTTGGCCAGCGTTCGCAAGCGGACGTCTTCTGCGGCCTTCTGAACGTCCATCCGCTTTGTGACTGGTCCCACTCACTCCCCCTAGACGATGACGCCGCCGCCCTGGCCGCCTGTAAACAAATTGGGACTCGCAGTTTGCCCCGCTGCAGACAGGAACTCCAGTGACCGCTCTGAAGTCGCACAAATGTTTCCAGCCGCCTCAATCATGCGCCCAACCATCTTTGGCGCGGCAAATGGCCCTCGCAGGTAGAAGACCGCTTCGAGCATGCGGCAGACGAGCAGAAGAGACGTAAACGTCAAAGCCAACTCGATTTCGGTGCGCAGATCAAGCTGTGCGTAAAAGCGGGAATGGCCCGAATGGAAGTGCCTTAAGTTGCGTAATTGCTTGCGAATCTGGCCCACCCAGCGTAGCGCCACCGATCGCCGTTCCCGTACAAATGTATGACGAATCGGCTTTGAGCCAAGCGACGACACAAATTCCAGGTCCTCGCGAGCGAAAACGCGGCGGACCAATTCGGCCGGCAGCAAGCTTTCCTGCAAAGAATTGAGCGCCTGTCGAGCGGAAACAAGAGCCTCGGCGCCACCTTCTGCGCGCATTCCCGGCTTGCGCGCAAACACGAACAAAACCACGGCAAATACAACTGCCACCAGGAGAAGAAACACGAGTTGTATCATGGACGTACCGCCTTCCGCAGATGCCCGACCACCCCAGCCAAAGTTGCCTTGGTCCGGCCTGCGAGCATTCCATAATCTCCGTCTATTTGCGTCCAGCCGCTGGGCACCGGATTGGGCTGATAGGACCACAACATTCCGGCCCAAATCACGAGCGGCACCAGGAATGAATAAGACCAAACCGCAGAGAAAGCAGCGTGAAAAGACGCACCGGCGAAGGTTCGCACGGCCTCGTCGACAGCCACCGCAACCGTGCAAATGCCATATCCAATGATGATGCCCTTCAGATTCCGGCCGATCGGAATGCGGTAATACGTGATTACTGTGATTACGATCAGGAGCAAAACTAGTTCGGCGCCACGCAGATTCGCCTCGATCTGAATTGATGTGTGGGAAGCGCTCGAAAGATGATCAACCATCGCCTGAAAACCAGTAAAACCGACGATCGCGGCCAGAGTAATCAGAGCGGCGTTTCGGCCCATCTTTCGTGGTCCTTCGAAATAAGCGAATGCTTTTTCGATGATCTCCATAAGCAACGCGTAGCCTGCAAGGACGCAGATAAATTCCTTGCTCCAGTAACAGAGCTTGTACGTCGCGGGCGCCAGCATCTTGCTCAGTGGAACGAGCGCGATGTCGCCCACGCACACGCAACCCAGGTAAATGACGAAAAAGGGATAAAGCCGGAAGCTACCCGTCTTAAAACAGCGGAAAAGGATCAGTAGCTCAAGAAATATCCCAATGTACCAAACCGATAGAGCTGTCATCGAAGGCACGTCGCTCGCGGGCCAATGGTATCACAGAACGAGAGACACGCAACGATGTTCTAAAACTAGTCCAAGTTCGTTCGGCGAGAGGGAGAAAACTCATGCCTCTCCCTCCCGTCGGCGGTTTAATCAGCACGCCAGGAGGGCACTGCTGGGCTTGGTTGACGCGGTTGAGGGTGGCGGCACTACTCCGTCCGCGAAGTACGGCATTGAGCTGATGCTGCAACCTTTCGTGCAAGACGGCGGAGGCGGCGGCACTACTCCGTCCGCGAAGTAAGTTGATGAAGAATAGACCGCGGGATGGGTTACGCCTGACGAGGCCGAAAGCAGCGAAAGAGCGACTACGAACAGGCTGATGCCAAACATTTTCATGGGTATCTCCTCGTTAAGAAATTCGGGTGACGGCCAAAAACGCGGCCACTGTATTGGCGCCTGTGGGGAACTGCAGGCGCGCAAGTAAAACTGCTTATAAAGCCGAGCAGAACAGGTTCACTGGACGGTTAATAAGGGCGGGGAAGCTGCCCTCAGAATAGAGCAGCGCCTCGTACAACAAAGGAACACATCTCACGTGTTCCGATTCGCTACAAGATTGCAGTTCGACACATAACCAATTCGCTACGACAGCATTTTCGTGGCTGGTGTTCTCGCACAATCCCCTGTATCTAAGAGGAAGGTTACCCGATCCATGTCTGATCAAACCAGGGCCGCGTTCGACCCCGCGCTCGAAGCGCAGGCGGAGACTTTGCGCGACGGCTTTCGCAAACTCGATCGTCGTCAGTGGTGGTTGTGGTCCACCACGGTACTCGTATTGGTTCTTTTGACCATTACCGTCGCGTCTTTTGCTTTCCCGCCGCTGCTCGATGTGTGGGATGAGGCCCATGCTGCCGATCTGAGTCTCTCGGTGCAAGCGCTGGTCGGCATTGTCCTTCTCTTCGCTGTCTACGCCGTTTATCAGCAGCATCAGATCATCCGGATGCGCCAGCAAATTGCCGGTCAAATTGACGCTTTGGCCAAGGTGGAAACGCTGACGAGTGAGGTATACAAACTCGCGGCGCTCGATCAACTCACCGGCTTGTACAACCGTCGCTCCGGCGAGCAGAGGCTCGCGGAAGAAATGAGCCGCGCCGTTCGGCACCGCCGCCCGCTCACGCTGCTACTGATCGACATCGATAATTTGAAGTACATCAACGATCGATGGGGACACTCAGCCGGAGATCAACTGTTGAAGCAATTCGCCGATCGATTGCAGCGCGCAATTCGCGGATCCGATCTCGCCGTGAGGCTCGGGGGCGACGAATTCATGGTGCTGCTGCCCGAGTGCCGAATAGAAGAAGTGAAGCACGTCCTCGGCCGCGTCGAAGGCCTGCGTATTGACTACGACGATCAGAAGCTTGAGTGTGCTTTCTCGCGCGGGTGGACGGACTTCCGTCCGGGCGAAACGGGGCAAGAGCTCCTCAAGCGCGCCGATGCGGCGCTCTACGAACACAAGCGTTCAAGAAAACGCAATGCGAACGCTTCCAACGCTGCTCCAGTGTCACAGTCCGCTGTCTAGTTTGATGACCTGCCGCACGCCAGCCTCCACGGTTGGCGTGCCTGTTTCCTTAGGAAACGTTTCCTCAAATTCTGCTTGCGCGTTGAGGGGGTGCTTCGTAAGATACGGGCGCGTTGCGGGAAAGGTAACCATGCCCAAAGAAAAGCCCAAGGTGAATATCGGCGAAGTGATCCGGTCCTATCGTAGCGACCGCGGTTTGTCCCAAGGCGATATCGAGCGGCGCACCGGCCTGCTGCGCTGCTATCTTTCGCGGGTCGAGAACGGCCATACCGTTCCCTCGCTCGAAACGCTGGCGAAAATAGCTGAAGCCATGGAGATCAATCTCGCCGATTTTTTCCCCGGCAGCGATACGCCGCAGGACCGCGAGACGCGCAAGATGTTGGGCGAATTGAGCGAAGAAGAGATCCGCTTCCTCGCGGACATAAAGAAATATTCCACATCGCTGTCGGACGACGATAAGCGCCTCGTGCTGGCGATGATTCGCAAAATGGCTGCCGTCCCACCGCCGCCACCGCGAGCGACAAAACCTGCCGTAGCGGCGCGACGCTAGCAATCGCCGGCGCGCCCGTTCGCCGCTGCCTTTGACTGCTTGCCGCAGGGCGGTCGCGTGAGTCTGTCAGCCCGCTAACATGTTCCTACATCAATTCGCTAGAATAATGCCTATATGACGTACACCAGGCACCAGACTGTCGGCGTGAAGGTCGGCAAAATGCAGGTTGGCGGCGGCGCGCCGGTCGTTATCCAATCGATGACGAACACCGACACCGCCGATGTCGCCTCGACGGTGAAGCAATGCATCGAACTCGCGCAAGCGGGATCAGAATTGCTGCGCGTCACCGTGAACGTCCCCGAAGCGGCGGCGGCTGTGCCTGAAATCAAGAAGCGGCTGCTCGACGCCGGCTGCGATGCGCCCGTGATCGGCGACTTCCATTACAATGGCCACGTTCTGCTGGTGAAGTATCCAGATTGCGCGCGCGACCTCGATAAGTACCGCATCAATCCCGGCAACGTCGGCCATGGCCAGCGGCGCGATGAGCAGTTCTCCACAATTTGCAAAGTGGCGCGCGACAACGGCAAGCCCGTCCGCATCGGCGTGAATGGCGGTTCGCTGAATCAGGAACTAGTGATGCGCAGGATGCAGGAGAACACAGACCTCAACCTGGGCAAAACGTCCGAAGAGATCATCAACGAGTGCATGGTCTTGTCTGCCTTGCAGTCGACGGAACTCGCGCTCGAATGCGGCCTCCGCAAGGATCAGATCATCATTTCGTGCAAGGTTTCGTGGCCGCACGACTTGATCGACATTTACCGCGACCTTGCGAGCAAGACGGACCAGCCGCTGCATCTGGGCTTGACCGAAGCGGGAATGGGCGCGAAGGGACTGGTCTGGTCGGCGGCGTCGATGGGAATCTTGCTGGCGGAAGGCATCGGCGACACGGTTCGCGTTTCGCTCACCCCGCGTCCTGGAGGCGACCGTCGCGAGGAAGTGTATGCAGCATGCGAATTGCTGCAATCGCTTGGCCTCCGCGCGTTCGCGCCGAGCGTTACCGCATGTCCCGGCTGCGGACGCACCACGAGCACCACATTTCAGGAGCTCGCCGAAAGCATTCAGGGCTACATCCGCGACAAAATGCCGGAATGGAAACGGCACTACGAAGGAGTAGAAGAATTGAAGCTGGCCGTGATGGGCTGCATCGTCAACGGGCCTGGCGAATCGAAAGCCGCGAACATTGGCATCAGCCTACCCGGCACCGGCGAGGCGCCGCGCTGCCCTGTTTATATCGACGGGCAAAAATTCAAAACTCTGGAAGGCACCTACGACGAACTCTCGCGCGAGTTCCGCGCTCTGCTCGACGACTACGTCTCCGCGAAATACCACAAGCGCGAAACTCCGCTTCCCGCTGTCGCTGTCCCCGCTCCTGAAGCGCCTGCGAAGGGAAATGGTGGGAACAAGTCCCCGCTGCGCGTCATCGCATAAGTTAACGCATTTTACGCGACGCTCGTCCTGCTCTGCTCCACATCCAGCACTCATTTTGCGATACACTCGCCGAAATTGAGCGCTGCACGAAGGTGAAAGCACGCATGCCCGTTGAGGCAACCAACTCGACCAATTCCGACTTTGTGCCCACCTCGCGCACTTCCGCGAAGACTGGCGTGAAGAACTGGCAACTCGGCTTCTGGAGCCTCATCGCGACCCAGTTCCAGACCGCCTTCAACGACAACGCACTGAAGTTCCTCGTTATCTACATCCTTGTCGCGTTGGCGTTTTCGCCGAGGACCCAGAATTTGCTCGTGTTCGTTGTGGGTGCAATGTTCGCGCTGCCATTTATTTTCTTTTCGATGGCCGGCGGCTTCCTCGCAGACCGGTTCAGTAAACGAAGCGCCACCATCGGCACAAAAAGCCTCGAATTTGGCGTCATGGCCTTTGCCATCGTGGCCCTTGCGCTTCACAACCTGGCGATGGAGTGCGCCAGCGTCTTCCTGATCAGCTCCGAGGCGGCTCTCTTCGGACCATCAAAATACGGGCTGCTGCCTGAGCTTTTGCCCGAAAAGAAATTGTCATGGGGCAACGGCATCATCGAGCTCGGAACCTTCGTCGCCTCAATTGCAGGCACGATGGCTGCCGGATTCCTCGCCGTCCACTATCACGGCCGCGAGGCGGTCGCCGGATTTTTTCTTTTGGCGTTTACCTGCGTCGGATTCCTCACGAGCTTCGGGATTTCGCGCGTACCCGCCGCTGATCCTGCCAAGAAGTTCCGCGCGAATCCGCTCGGCGATCTATGGACGCAGTTGAAGATGATTCGGCAGGACCGTGTGTTGACATGGGCGGTCCTTGGCAACACGTATCTGTTTTTCCTTGCGGCCTTGCTGCAGCTCACGATCATTTTGTACGGCCACAATATCCTGCACGTGAACGACACCTACGTCAGCTATCTCCAGGCAGCCGTGGGCATTGGAATTGGAGTGGGAAGCTTTGCCGCGGGCTATCTTTCCGGCGGAAAGATCGAATATGGACTAATCCCTCTCGGCGCTGTGGGCATGACTGTTTTTTCGGCATTCCTCTATCAGCCGCACCAGACGATGCTCAGTTCACTGATTCACCTTTCGCTGCTCGGATTCTTCGGCGGATTTTTCGCCGTTCCTCTAGGCGCGCTAATCCAGCATCGCCCCAAACCGGAAGACAAAGGCGGAGTGATCGCGGCGTCGAATCTTCTATCTTTCGTGGGGATTTTTATCGCTGCAGGCGCCTACGGATTGTTCTCCGCCGTGTTCCGCCAGAGTCCATCGGCAATTTTCCTCGATGGCGCAGTCCTGACTCTCTTCGCCACTTTCTATTGCATTTTTCTGCTGCCTGATTCCCTGCTGCGCCTCGTCCTCTGGATGCTGACGCATTCCCTCTACCGCATCCGCGTTGAAGGGCGCGACAACATCCCCGAAACGGGCGGCGCTCTCTTCGTCGTAAACCATATGTCGTTGATCGATGCCTGCTTGCTCATCGCATCGACCGACCGTCCCATCCGTTTCCTCATGTTCAAGCGCATTTACGACCTGCCGCATATCAAGCCCTTCGCGAAAATGCTCCGGGTGATTCCGATCTCCTCCGAATTACGCCCGCGCGAAATGCTTCATTCGTTGCGCGAGGCGACGAACGCGATCCGTTCCGGCGAAGTGGTCTGCATTTTCGCCGAAGGCCAAATCACGCGCATCGGGCAACTGCTTCCCTTCCGCCGCGGCATGGAACGCATTATGAAGGGCGTCGACGCGCCCATCGTGCCGGTAAATCTCGATGGTGTGTGGGGCAGTATTTTCAGCTACGAACGCGGCCGCTTTCTCTGGAAGATTCCGCGCTCGATTCCTTACCCTGTCACAGTGAGCTTCGGCGTGCCCATGCCGCCCAATACATCCGCGTTTGAAGTCCGCCGCGCCGTGCAGAATTTGCAAACCGAGGCGTACAAGCACCACAAAACTCGTTTGCGCACGCTGCATCGTAGTCTTGTCAGCACCGCGCATCGCCATCCATTCCGCTTCGCCATGGGCGACAAGCGCCGTCCTCGCATGAAATGGGCCGGCGCTCTCCTCGCTTCGATTCTGCTCGCGCGTCGATTACGGAGCGTCTGGGCGGGCCAGGAAATGGTCGGCATCCTTCTGCCCCCGTCCATCCCGGGCGCTCTGGTTAATTTTGCCGCGATGCTCTCCGGCAAGATTCCCGTCAACCTGAATTACACGGCATCGAACGAAACGCTCGCCTCGTGCGCCGAGCAATGCAAGCTCGAAACTGTCATCACGACGAGGCTCTTGCTGGAAAAAATCCCGATTCAGGTGCCGGGCAAGACGGTCCTTCTTGAAGAAGCCGCGGCCTCGCCAACCGGCGGCGAAAAAATTATGGCATTGCTGCTGTGGTTCCTACCCGGCTGGTGGCTCGAACGAAAGCTCGCGGCCAAACCGAGCTCGATAAGTGCCGCTGACACGGTCGAGACCCGCGCCGGCAAACCGCGTCAGGCCCCCGCCGGGAAGAAGCGTCAAATAGACGACCTCGCGACGATTATCTTTTCGAGCGGCAGCACCGGCGAGCCCAAGGGCGTCATGCTGACGCACTACAACATCGCATCCAACATCGAGCAGGTCGCACAGACTTTCATGCTCGACCGCCGCGACTGCCTGCTCGGCGTACTCCCCTTCTTCCATTCGTTCGGGTTTACCGTCACTCTGTGGATGCCCGCGGTCATTGGAGTCGGCGTGGCATACCACCCCAGCCCGCTCGACCTGAGCGCCATCAGCGAAATCGTCCGCGACTATCGCGTCACGTTCCTGCTCGCGACGCCCACATTTCTGCAAGCGTATTTGCGGCGCTGCTCGCCGGAAGATTTCGGCAGCCTGCAGTTCGTTGTTGTTGGCGCGGAAAAACTGCCTGAACGCCTGGCTCTTGCTTTCGAGGACCGCTTCGGCATTCGCCCGCTCGAAGGCTATGGCGCAACCGAGTGCTCGCCAGTCGTCGCCGTCAACACCAACGATTTTCGCGCCCCCGGATTTCGCCAGGTTGGCGCGAAGCGGGGACGCATCGGGCATCCGCTGCCCGGTATCAGCGTGCGCATCGTTGATCCCGATACGCGCGAGCCGGTCCCCGTCGGCACGTCGGGGCTGCTGCTCGTTCGCGGACCAAACGTGATGAAGGGCTATCTCGGCAAGCCGGAGAAAACCGCGGAAGTCCTACAAGACGGCTGGTACACCACCGGCGACATCGCCGCGGAAGACGAAGACGGATTCCTCACGATCACCGATCGCCTGAGCCGGTTCAGTAAGATTGGCGGCGAAATGGTGCCGCACATAAAAATCGAAGAGAAATTGCAGGAGTTGGCCGATGAAACCGAACAGACGTTTGCGGTGACCGGCGTTCCTGATGGCAAGAAGGGCGAACGCCTCGTCGTCCTGCATACCCTGGAACCTGACGAGTTGAAACCGGTGCTCGAGCACTTGTCCGAGGCTGGCCTGCCGAATCTATGGACGCCGCGCCCAAATCAATTCTTTCACGTCGACGAACTGCCCCACCTCGGTACCGGCAAGCTCGATTTGCGCCGCATCCGCGAGCTCGCCACCGAGTTTTCGCCATCCGAATCGCCCGCCTGAACCCCAAGGCTCGCATCCGCCAGGAGACTCTGTCGCTGAGCTGACAACAATTCTAGCCGCGGGGCGGCAACGACTTGCTAAAGCGACTGGGTCTGGTGCATCAGGCCGCCGTCGATCACGACAGTGGTGCCGGTAATATACGACGCGTCGTCCGAGGCCAGAAAGCACACCAGCTTGGCGACGTCCTGCGGCTTGCCAACGCGTCCGAGCGGGATTTCGCGTTTCAGCGCGAGCACCTTCTCCGGATCTTTCATGGTCGCGTCATTGATGGGAGTGTCGATCGCTCCAGGCGCAACGTTGACGATATTGATGTTGTACTTCGCCAGCTCGAGCGCCAGGTCGCGGCAAAGCATGCGCAGGCCCCCCTTCGCGGCACAATAGGGAGCGTAGCCCGGGAACGGAAGATCTTCGTGAACGGACGAAATGTTGACGACCGTTCCCTTTTTACGCTTGGCCATTTCGCGGGCGGCTGCCTGCGTGCACAAAAACGGGCCCTTCAGGTCGACGGCGATGATCTTGTCCCATTCGGCTTCGGGCAGATCGAGGAATGGAATTTCCTCCTCGACTCCAGCGTTGTTGACGAGCACGTCGATGTGCCCGAATTGCGATACGGTTTGCGCCACCATGCGCGTGACTTGCTGTGAATTCGAGACGTCGGCTTCGATCGCGAGCGCCTCGCCGTTGCTGCTCTTGATCGTCTTCACGACGTCCTGTGCGGCATCAGGCTTACCGATATAGTTCACCACGACGCTGGCTCCGCGATGGGCCATCTCAATAGCGATTGCTTTCCCGATTCCAGTAGACGCGCCTGTGACGATTGCGACTTTGCCCTGCAGCGATTTGTTTGTTTGCTCCGCGCCAACTTCCATCTGCCCGGTCTGGCTCATAATTGCCTCCTGGTATAAGTGCCCTGATTCGATCGTGGCTTGCGGGCGTGACGATGTTGCGTGCGACTTGCCGTTGGGCGTTACAGCACGCGCGCGAAGTCTTCCCTGTTCCAGCTTCTCACCGGAACGATGGAGGCTCAAGCGTCAAACGAGGAAAATGCTGTTCAGTGCGAGTCGCGGCCAACGCACGAGCCACTGTGACCGACGAGAAAATCGAGATCGGCGCCCTTGTCGGCTTGAAGGACATGCTTGACGTACAGACGTTCGTAGCCGCGTTCGGGTAGCGGAGGAGCAGTCCATTTCGCGCGCCGCGCGGACAATTCGTTTTCGTCAACTTCGAGCCTCAGCTTTCGTCCGGGCACATCGAGGCTGACGAAATCGCCGGTGCGCACCAGGGCGAGCGGACCTCCGGCGGCAGCTTCGGGACACGCATGCAGCACAACCGTGCCGTAGGCAGTGCCGCTCATGCGCGCATCGGAAATGCGCACCATGTCGGTGACGCCTTTGCGGAGGATTTTTGGCGGCAGCGGCATGTTCCCGACTTCGGCCATGCCGGGATAGCCTTTCGGGCCGCAATTCTTCAGCACCATCACACACGTTTCGTCGATATCGAGCGACTCGTCGTTGATTCGCGCGTGAAAATCGTCGATATTTTCGAAAACCACGGCTCGTCCGCGATGCTGCAGAAGATGCGGGCTCGCAGCGGAGAGTTTAATCACGGCTCCGTCAGGCGCGAGATTCCCGCGGAGAACCGCAATTCCTCCCTGTGGCTTGAACGGCTCTTTAAATGTGCGAATTACGTCGCGATTCCAACACTCCGCCTCGCGAACATTCTCCCAAATCGAATGACCGTTAACGGTGAGCGCGTCGCGATTCAGCACGCCCGATTCGCCGAGTTCGCGCAGAACGACGGGGACGCCGCCCGCATAGAAGAAATCTTCCATCAAATAGCTGCCCGACGGCTGCAGGTTCACCAGGCACGGCAGGTTCGAACCGAGGCGCTCCCAATCCTCGAGCGTAATTTCGATCCCGACGCGCCCCGCGAGCGCGACCGAGTGGATCACGGCGTTCGTCGAACCGCCAATCGCGGCGTTGACGCGAATCGAATTTTCAAACGCCGCACGCGTGAGAATGCGCGACATGCGCAAATCCTGGTTCACCATCTCGACGATGCGGCGTCCGGTCAACTGCGCCAGCGTGTAGCGGCGCGCATCAACAGCGGGAATCGCAGCGTTTCCCGGCAGGCTCATTCCCAGCGACTCGACCATGCTCGCCATCGTGGAGGCCGTGCCCATCGTCATGCAATGCCCCTTCGAGCGGTGCATGCAACTTTCCGCTTCGAAGAATTCCTCGATCTTCATTTCGCCTGCGCGCACCTTCGCGTCCATTTGCCAAACGCCCGTGCCCGAGCCGAGTTTCTGCCCTTGGAACTGGCCGGAAAGCTTCGGTCCGCCGGAGAGCCCAATCGTGGGCAAATCGCACGACGCCGCGCCCATCAGCAGCGAGGGGGTGGTCTTGTCGCAGCCCATCAGCAGCACCACGCCGTCGATCGGATTCCCGCGGATCGATTCCTCGACGTCCATGCTGGCAAGATTGCGGAACAACATCGCCGTGGGGCGCAACTGCGTTTCACCC
>DASUJR010000443.1:0-40931 GCA_036279175.1 Candidatus Acidiferrales bacterium
GCCTGTACAGCCAAAGGCAATGGTCAGGTAACTCTTCCCTTCATGAATGTAGTGCGGTAACAGATCAATCATCAAATCGGAAACGCGCTTGATGAACTCCCTCGTCTGCGGAAATGAGCGAATATATTTGGCCACACGCGGGTCACGGCCGGTAAGCGGACGGAATTCCGGAATAAAGTGCGGATTGGGCAGGAAGCGAACGTCGAAAACGAGATCCGCATCCGAGGGGATCCCATAGCGGAACCCAAAGCTAACCACAGAAACGAGCAATGGGCGGCGGCCTGCCCTCTGAAAACGATCGATGATGAATTGGCGAAGTTCGTGAACGTTGAATTGCGTCGTATCGATCACGACGTCGGCCAGCCTGCGGATCGGCGCCATTCTGCGGCGTTCTTCGCGTATTCCTTCGGCAACTGAGCCGTGGCCGACTGGATGCGGGCGGCGCGTTTCACTGAAGCGTCGCAGCAGCGCGTGATCGCTCGCTTCGATGAAAACCAGCGTCGTCGGATGGATGCTGGCCAGCGCGCGATAGTATCCGGGCAACTTGGCAATCTGTTCGCCTTCACGCGCGTCGACCAGTAGCGCCGCGCGTTCGATTTCGCCACGCCCCTCGTCATACAACTCGCTGAACATGGGAATCAGGGCAACGGGAAGATTGTCGACGCAATAGAATCCAAGGTCTTCAAAGGTATTGAGAACAGAACCTTTTCCGGACCCTGCCAGCCCCGTGAGGATCACGAGCTGGCGTGCATCGGTTTTATGTTTTGTGCGAGGCACGGCGCAGGAGGTTAGGTCTTCACGCGCCGGCGATGCGTACTCGGGATACGCAAATCTTCCCGGTATTTCGCGACTGTCCGGCGCGTAACGTGGATTCCCTCGTCGCTCAACTTTTTTGTGATCTGCTCGTCGGTCAACGGGTGGGTGGCGTCTTCTTCGTCGATCATCTGCTTTACCCGCCTTTTCAGCGACAGCAGCGACATTTCGGAGCCTTGCGGGCCGTTTACCGATTCGGAAAAGAAACTGCGCAGCTCGAGCACGCCCTGCGGCGTATGGACGTATTTGTTCGCGACAGCACGGCTGACAGTCGACGGATGAACACCGATCTCTTCGGCGACTTCTTTAATCATCATCGGCTTCAATTGATCGGGGCCGTAATCAAGGTAATCGCTCTGGCGGCGAAGGATCGTCTCGCAGACACGAAGTATGGTGTGCTTGCGCTGCTCGATGTTTTTCATCAGCTGGATCGCGGCAGTAAATCGTTCTTTTACGTAATTGCGCACATCGCGATCGGCGGCATCGCGCGCGAGCAATCGGCGATATGTGGGATTCAGCCGAAGTTGCGGCAGGTCGTCGTCGTTCATGAAAACCTGCCACTCGCCGTCAACTTTGCGAAATTGGACATCGGGCTCGACGAGCCGCGGTTCCGTCTTGTTGTAGCGGAGGCCCGGCTTGGGATCCAGGCGTTTGATCACATCGATGGCATGCTTCACTTGCTCGATCGGGCGATTGACCGCGCGCGAAACTTCCTTGAGCTGATTGTTCTGCAGCAGCTTCAAATGATCGCTGACGATTTCTCTGGCGAGTTCATTCTGTGCATCGAGCACTTTCAACTGGAGCAGGAGGCATTCGCGCAGATCGCGGGCACCGACGCCGGGCGGATCGAACTCGTGCACCAGGGCAAGCGCTTCTTCCACGTCTTCCATTGAAAAGTTGCCAGCCTGAGTGATTTCTTCGAGCGTGGCCGTAAGATAACCGTTTTCGTCGAGGTTGCCGACAATCTCTCCGGCGATTTCGCGAACTTTATCCGTCGAAATGCTGACGCTGAGCTGCCATGAAAGGTGATCGGTCAGGTTCGAGGCCGAGGAGAGGAATTTTTCGAATGATGGACGTTCGATTTCTTCCTGCTCGCCGCTAGCGGCCCGCGCAGCGCCCGTATCGAGGTATTGAGTGAAGAAAGACCCGAAATCGAATTCATCGAAGGGATTTGGGGCTTCCGTTTCCGGAACGGTTTCCGTCTCCTTTTTTAGGAAGGCTTCATCGGTGTAGTTCTCGGCAGTGACGCCCTCTTCGGGGAGTTCCTCCAGGACGGGATTCGCCATGATCTCCTGGTTGATCATCTCGCGCAGCTCGAGCCGGTTGAGCGCGAGCACGCTGACCATTTGCACGAGCCCGGGCGTCAGAATCTGCTTCTGCGCGATTCGAAGATGCAGTTTTGGTTGGAGGAAACTCATAGGCGCTTAATGAAGCCGGAAACCCTCTCCTAAATAGATGCGCCGAACGTCAGCGTTGTCCGAGAGTTCGACAGGCGTTCCGGCGAACAAAATCTTGCCGTCATTGATGATATAGGCTCGGTCGGTGACGGCAAGAGTTTCTCGAACATTGTGATCAGTAATCAGCACGCCGATGCCGGCAGCGCTCAGGTCGGCAATGATCTTCTGAATGTCGACCACAGTCAGGGGATCAATACCGGAGAAAGGCTCGTCGAGCAGCACAAATGATGGAGACAGAACGAGCGAACGTGCGATTTCCAGCCGCCGGCGCTCGCCGCCGGAGAGTACATGCGCGTGGCTATCTCGAACGCCGTCCAATCCCATTTGAGCTAACAACTCCTCGACGCGATCGCGCCTCTGCTCCGGCGAAAGAGGGAGAGTCTCCAGAACAGCGAAGAGGTTCTCCTCGACCGTCATTTTCCGAAAGACTGAAGGTTCCTGGGGAAGGTAGCTGATACCGCTGCGGGCCCGTAAGTACATCGGGAGGTCAGTTATGTCCTCGCCGTCCAGCAATACACGCCCATAGTCCGGACGCGCCAGACCGACCAGGATGTAAAACGTCGTGGTCTTTCCCGCGCCGTTCGGGCCGAGCAGCCCTACTACTTCGCCCTGTTGAATCTCCAGGCAGACGTTATCGACAACCGTACGTCCACGGTATGACTTGCGCAGATCGGCGGCCTGAAGCTTCAACATGCCGGTTCATTTCTCAACCCGGTACTTCGTGAGAGTGCGTGAACCTTCTTGAGAATCGATCAAAATCGTATCATTCGGTATAAAGAAGGTCAACGAACGCCCCGAAGCCGAGTTTCCAGAAACATCGGTAATGGTTGGTTTTCCGCCGGATAGGACGAATTTTTCGTCGGCAGCGGTGTAAACGGCGTTGTCGGCCGTAGCGCGGACGGCACCCTGGCGGACAACGACGTCGCCGCGGGCGACCGCGCGCGCCAACTGGCCGCCCAGCGGCGAGACTGCGGATGCGGCGATAGTCTTTGACGCGATCAGATCCAGGTCGAGGGTCCTTGCGACCAGGGACACGTCGCCCGAAACGATCCTAACTCCACCTGTTAGATGCACTTGGCCCTGGTCGCCTGAGTAGGCCAGCTCCGGCGCGTACGCTTTCCACAACGTGGGTCCGGATTTCTTTGAATCCGATGCCGGAAGCAGGCTTGCCCCCGACGTTTGTACGAACACGGTGGTGACGTTTCCTGTGGCGCTGAACGCTTTCTGATCTCGCGAAATGGCGATACGGTCCGCTTCGAGGACCGAGTCGCCCTGCCACAGGCGGGCATGACCGGAATAGACTACATGGCCGGACGATGTCGATCCGGTGAGCCTGTCTGCGGAAATGTGCGCTGGTCCGGCGCCAGATTTCGAGGGATTGTCGCGATTACCGGCTGAGTATGTGGTCACAACACCCCCATCGGCGGACAATTCGCCGGACTTTTGATCCAGGGTGACCAACGTTGCGGCAGTGCTGCTGGAGGCGTCCTCGATGATGGGCGAGCCGGTGAGCGTGATTTTGCCACTCGCCCGATCGATCTTGGCGCGCCCGGCGAAACCCTTACGATCGCCTTCGCTGAACGACACCTTGCCCGTTTCTTCGACTACCGTCCATTGGCCATCGGGCGCGAAGGATGCGCTCATGGATTGGGCTGTGCTGGTTTGCGCCAGCGATGTCCCGGAGGTGCGCCGAACGTCGACGCCCGTACCACCGACGAGATGCCCCAATCGCCCCGCGCTCGTGAACTGCGCATCAAACTTCGGGGCGCGTATTTCGGTGGTCTCTCGAGCATCTTTCATTACGATTGTTGACGGGCCGAGCGCCTTCGCCGTCTGGACATGCTGTTCATCCGGCCGGCTGGCCGGAGAAAAGTTCATCTGCAACGTGTTGGTCTTTAACACTTGCGAGATGCCGCCTTGCTGCGATTCCGCAGAGACGGTTCCGGTTGCGATCATCTGGCGCAGGATGTTTCGGGCCGGCTGCATCGCGAATTCCACGCGATTACTCGAAAATTGACTCGAGCCGTTTGCGGAGTGGCGCGTCCCGGTGACATTTCCAACTAGCGACAGGTGTTCAACCCAACCCTCCGAACTCAAATCAGCCGTGATCGCACTGGCGGAAGCCTGAAACACGTCTCCGCTACGGGAAGCGCGCATCGAGGGATTTCCTTCGGCGAGAACCTGGCGAGCATGGAAACTCTCGCCCAGCGAAACAGTTACGTTGCCGGCCGCTAACATGCGATCGCCTTGCTGGACGTTTACCGGACCTCCTAGAAGCACTTTCCGGTCGTCCCGCCGAACCTCCATGCTGGCTGCTTCAACATGCACAGGAGAGCCCCCGGTGCGAGCATCCGGAATCATTTCGAATTTGACGGCACGCTGGACCCGCACAATGGCGGCTCGTGTTTGGTACGAAATGCCGACACCGCTGCCATGGCCCTGCGGCAGCGAGAATTCAACGGGTGCCGGGCTGTCGGCTTCGCCTTTCTGGGCATCGAAAGTGATGTCGCTGGTGGTAACGTGCACCGCGCCTTCCGTCGGCGCTCCGCTCTGCGGCTTGGCACCGCGAATGTCGATGGTCACTTCGCCCGTACATTGAACGGCACCGGTTTTTTGCGCGTAGCTGCATTCGTGCGTATGGATACTGTCGTTGCGATCGCCCTGGCGACCATAGATGCTGATCCAGACATCCTCGAGCAGGGCAGGGCTGTCCGCCCTGAACTCGGTGGCGCGCGATGCACGAATGGTGAACAGGGTACGATTGCCCTCCATGCCGTTGTAGGTGAACGTTTGCATCTGCTGCTGGACGGATGGGGAGACTTGCGCAGTGGTGTTGTGCCGTCGAGCCGACTGGATCGCACGCACGACGTAGAAAGCGACGACGACGAGGGCCACGATGCCTGCGGCGGTCGCTGCCCAACGCGCGTATCGCGCGGCCTCCTGATTGCGCACGGTTTCCTCTCGAAAGTTAGAAGCCGAGTATAGGTGACTGGTTTCCGCGGGACAATGCCGCGCGGTGTAGATGAACGACGGATTTCGGATGCTTAGATCCCTGCCGGGACTTTTTGAAACGGCGTCGGATACTCGGCGGTACGGCAAATCAAATACAGTCTCGAGGTTTTTGCGCGAATGGGTGCGAACAGTTAGAATGATGTTCTGGGAATCAGGAAAAATCGCCTTCTGTAATCGAAGGTATCGTGTGGCAGACTATTCCCGTTCCAACGACACAAACGAAATCTCGCCCACGGCGAAAGATCGGGGAACTGAGCGCAGAGGTTTGAACTCGGCGTCACCACGACATGGACGTTGAAAAGTTTGTAGACAGCATAGTTTCGTTCTTCATCGGGACGAAACACGAGCGCGACATCAAGAAGATCAAACCGTTGATCGAGCAGATCAACGCGCTCGAACCCGAAATGAAGAACCTTCCCGACGCGGATTTCCCTACGCGAATGGCCGAGCTGCGCGCCGAGGTAGGGCAGCGCTTGGAAGGTGTTGAATTTAGCGATACCGACTATCGCAAGAAGCTGCAGGACGCGTTGGAGCCCGCCATTGTTCCAGCGTTTGCGTTAGTCCGCGAAGCCGGACGCCGCACGATTGCGATGCGCCATTTCGACGTGCAGCTCATCGGCGGCCTCGTGCTGCACCAGGGCCGCATAGCCGAGATGAAGACCGGCGAGGGAAAAACACTGGTCGCCACGTTGCCAGCCTGCCTGAATGCTTTGGCGGCAAGAGGCGTGCACATCGTTACAGTGAACGACTACCTGGCGCGGCGCGATGCTGAATGGATGGGCCCGATCTACAAACTGCTGGGACTCACGGTCGGCGTAATCGTCCACGATTTGGATGATGAGCAGCGCCGGTCGGCGTATGGAGCCGACATCACTTACGGCACGAACAACGAATTCGGCTTCGATTATCTGCGCGACAACATGAAATACGACCTGAAGGATTGTGTCCAGCGCAGACATCAGTTCTGTGTGGTCGATGAAGTCGACTCGATTTTGGTCGATGAGGCGCGCACACCGCTAATTATTTCAGGTCCGGCGGAAGAATCGACGGACAAGTATTACCGCGTCGACAAAATCATTCCCAAGCTGATCAAGGAAATCGACTACACGCTCGACGAAAAGATGCGCACGGCAACGCTCACGGAAGAGGGCGTTTCCAAGTGCGAGCGGCTGCTGAACCTGGGGAATCTGTACGACCCGGCCAACATGGAAATTATCCACCACGTCTATCAGGGGCTGCGCGCGCATACCTTGTTTACTCGTGACGTGGATTACGTGGTGAAGGAAGGCGAAGTCGTGATCGTTGACGAGTTCACGGGACGTCAGATGCCGGGCCGTCGCTGGTCCGACGGCCTACATCAGGCGGTGGAAGCGAAAGAAAACGTCAAGATCGAACGTGAGAACCAGACGCTCGCAACGATCACATTCCAGAATTATTTCCGCATGTACAAGAAGCTCTCCGGCATGACCGGCACCGCGGAAACAGAAGCCCCTGAGTTCCACAAGATTTACGGTCTCGACGTCGTCGTGATTCCCACGAACAAGACGCTGATCCGCATCGAGCACCCGGATATCGTCTATCGCACGGAAGCCGAGAAATTCGACGCGGTCGTGAACGGCATCATTCAAGAGGATGGCTCGCGCGCCGCCGGCATCCGGCAGTATCACGAGAGCGGCCAGCCGGTGCTGGTGGGCAGCATCTCAATCGAGAAGTCCGAGGTAATCGCCGAACTGCTGAAGAAAGCGGGAATTCCGCACCAGGTTCTGAACGCGAAGCAGCACGAGCGTGAAGCAACGATCGTTGCTCAGGCAGGACGCAAGGGAGCGGTAACAGTTTCGACCAACATGGCGGGCCGCGGAACGGACATCCTCCTCGGCGGCAATCCGGAGGCCATGACTCGCCAGTATTGCCTGAAAAATAAAATCGCGATGCCCTACGCGCCGGCGTCGGCTGTGATCGGTGCCCCGGCGCCGGCTCCGGTCGCCGTTGGTGCCGGGGCGGCGGCGAATGGAGCGGAAACCCCAGCCCAGGCGGACGCGGCGATCGCCGGCGGCGACGGCGCATCAGCCGCGGTGGCAAAGGAAGCACCGATGGTGCTCTTCCAACAAGAAGGCAAAATTTTTCAAGTGCCGCTCGATCAGTGGAAGCCGGTCTATGACGAGTTCGCCGGGCAGTGCCGCACGGAGCACGATGAAGTGGTGGCGCTTGGAGGGCTCCACATTCTTGGCACCGAACGTCACGAGGCGCGCCGTATTGACAACCAGCTTCGCGGACGCGCCGGGCGCCAGGGCGATCCGGGCTCTTCTCGTTTCTTCCTTTCGCTCGAAGACGATTTGCTCCGCATCTTCGGCGGCGATCGTGTGAAGGCGCTGATGTACCGGCTCGGCATGACCGAGGGCGTTCCGATCGAATCGCGCCTGATCAGCAAACGAATCGAGAACGCGCAGAAGGCGCGCGAGTCGCAGAACTTCGAGGCCCGCAAGCACCTGCTTGAATATGACGACGTGATGAACAAGCAGCGCGAAACGATTTACTCGCTGCGCGGCTCATTCCTCGAAGGCCGCGATCAAAAAGAATTTGTCCTCGAACGGGCCGACTCTCTAGCTTCCTGGTTCGTCGACACGTTTTGTCCGCGCGAGCAGCACCCAGACCAGTGGAATGCCACTCAATTTGGCAACGAAGTGCTGAATCAATTTGGCATTGAACTGAAGTCGGCGGGCATCGACATGGGTGCGTTGAATCATGACGATCTAAAAGACACGTTGATCGAGAAACTCCGTGCGCGGTACGACGACAAGGAAAAACTGTTTGGCGACCAAACACTTCGATGGCTCGAACGGCACATCCTGCTCGACATCGTCGACGCGCAGTGGAAAGACCACCTGCTCACGCTGGATCATCTGAAGGAGGGCATCGGCCTGCGGGGCTACGGACAAAAGGATCCGCTGGTCGAGTTCAAGAAGGAAGCTTTCACTCTGTTCGAAGACATGATGGACCGCATCGACACGGAGGCGGTCCGGTTCCTCTTCCTCATGCAGCCCGCGCGCCCCGAGGCGGAAGCACGCCAGATCGAGCAGCGCCAGCGTCGCCAGCAGCAGAACCTGCAATTTCAGGCAGGACCGGCGCAGGCCGAGGCGCCCAAGACTGTCCGCACCGGCGCAAAGGTCGGACGCAACGATCCCTGTCCCTGCGGCTCAGGCAAAAAATACAAGAAGTGCCACGGTGCAGCCGCCTGATTCCTCACGAATTAACGAAAGATCAGTTTTGACCGATACGTCGCGAACGGAGCGGCGACAGCTCAATATCTGAAGCGGTGGCCTGTCAGAGTCGCCTTCTATGTCCCAAACTCTGCCGCGTGGTCAGTGGCCCATTGGAGGAAACTCCGTGCAGGTGCTCCGGTAACTTCCGCACACGTGGACGTGACAAATGCCTGTTGACCTCGGGCCGCAGCCCAAGCGCTGAGCAGCATATCCACGAAAGCAGGCGAGCCCAGCACGGGGAGCAACTCCAACCGGGCGTCGTCCGGCGAAATCTCTTCGACGCGCAAAGAGCGCCGCATCGCGCGTCCGATCGCTTGCACCTGCTCGGCCTGCGTCAGCGATTGTGGCCCGGTCACAACATACTCCGCACCCGCGTGTCGGTCTTCACACAGCGCGCGAACCGCGACCGCCGCCAAATCACGTTCATCAGTTGGTGCGGTTGGAGCATCGATGTACGGCCAGCGCACGATGTCGCCGATGCGAATCTGCGGTCCCCAGAAATGCAGGGCGTTTCGCGCGAACATGCCGGCGCGCAGGAACGTCCACTCAAGTACTGACGTTTCAATCAGCCGCTCGATGCGCTCAGCCATTCTCTCAACGGATTGGGCTGCTGAAAGAACGGATGCGGCGTCTTGAGAGGGGAAGTGAGGAACACGATTCGCCGGGCGTGCTGCGCGATTTGTTCGAGGGCGCCCGGCGCAGCGGCCTGCGGTGCCACCCATACCAGGAAAACTGTCTCAACACCTTGCAGGCAAGGAGTAAGAGTTTCGGGGAGCGTGAGATCCCCGCGGACCACTTCGACCTCTGGCGGAAAACCGGCGGTGTCTGGATTGCGGGTCATTACGCGGAATTGCGCACCCCTGGCCCTCAACTGATTGGCAACCTGACGACCAACGTTCCCAGTGCCGCCGATGACGAGGATCCGGTTCATAACGGATATTCGACCATTTTCAGTTGGCCGCGGCAACGAATGCGCAGCGCCTCCCGGAACTTTTTTGAGCAGCGCTGCGTACCTCATTCTGACTGGGGCGACACTTGGACTGCGCCGCGATCTCATTGCCCGCCGATGTAAGGCGACTCGACCGCGCTGCAGCAAAGGAGAGTATTGATGAGGAATTCTGCGCGAATTTTCCCGGCCCTTTTGGCTTCCGCGCTTCTGATTGTATTCGCATCCATTCCTGTTCGTGCCGACGAAGAAGGTCACTTCGACCGTACGCTTAGCGTAACCGGGCCGGTGAACCTTGACGTTCAGACCGGTTCCGGCAACATCGACGTTCATCCAGGCGGATCCGGAACCGTCGAGATACACGCGAAGATACACGCTTCGAGCTGGCATATGGGAGGTGACATCGAACAGCGCATTCATCAAATTGAGACGAATCCGCCGATCGAGCAAGAAGGCAACACGATTCGCATCGGCCACTCCGATGACCGCGATCTCTATCGCAACATTTCAATCAGCTACGACCTGACCGTTCCGTCGCAGACGCAGTTGCGTTCGGCATCCGGTTCCGGCGACGAACGTATTCAGGGAATCAGCGGTCCTGCCGATGCATCCAGCGGTTCGGGCGAACTGCAACTCACTGATATCGGCGCAGAGACATATGTCCGATCCGGATCGGGTGACGTCCAGCTTACGTCCATTCACGGCGACGTGAGAGCAACGACCGGCAGCGGGTCGATCCACGCTACGGGAATCGCGGGCGCGTTTAGCGGTTCCAGTGGCAGCGGCGACGTTCGCGTCGAGCAGACTGCAGCCGGAAGTGTGGAGATCGGCACAGGATCCGGCACAGTCGAACTCAAGGGAGCGAACGGCGCAGTTCGCGTTCAAACGGGCAGCGGTAGCATCGTAGCCGAGGGACAGCCAAAGGGAGATTGGACGTTGCGCACGGGTTCCGGCGACGTGGATGTGCAGTTTCCAGCTTCCGCAGGGTATGAACTCTCCGCGCACAGCGGCTCAGGTAGCATTCACACCTCGGCGGAGCTGACGACCACCGGCACAATCGGTCCGCGCACGCTGCATGGCAAAGTGCACGGCGGAGGTTCTCTGGTCGAGGTCAGCACCAGTTCTGGCTCGATCAATATCCGCTAAACGCGGCTGAACACGAGGCGGCCGCAGGACAAGCGGCCGCTCTCGTCTATGTGTCGGTCGGATGCAGATCGGGCATTACTTCTTGGAACCATCTGTGTAGATTGCGCGTACGAGATTGTGCTAGGCTCTCGCCACAGCTTCGTACTATCGCTGGAATCGAGCTGCTCCGCGGGGTCGGGCATGAATGTTGCACGGTCATTGGCGTGTCGGCGGGACGCGTGTAGCAAGGCGATCCCCCATGCATTGGTGGCCGAACAACTCTGCCTCGATCATTTTCTCGATGAAGCTTTCGTGCGAACTGACCAGGCGCTGCAGGGTTGCCGGGTCGGCGAAGCCGTTGACGCAAAGACGCTCGAATGGCTTCTCTCTGACGCGCTCGTGATCGTCAATAATCTGGAAGATGCGGCGGAGGGCCTGGACGCGCGGCAGCGCGATCGAATGCTTGAATTGCTTTTAATCCTCGCCAATCTTCACGAATACGTCGCGCATCACTCGATCCAACTTCAACGCCCAGCCTGATACCGCGTTCTCGGTGTCACGCAACGCTCCGAGCAAGGTGTGGAACCTGCCTCGGACGCAGCTCTTTATTTTTAGTAGAGCCGTCCTGAATCGAAAGGGTTAACAGCCGATGTCGCACGCCATATTGCGTTTTGCATTCGAGCCTTCCAATCTGGGAATTCCCGCGGAAGCCCCGATGCCGACTGGTTCAAAATTCGATCCGTTCAAGCCCCAGCAACCGCAAATACCGGGGGTTCCGGCGAAGGCGCAGCCGGCGCAAACTGCTCACACGCGGCCCGCAGCTGAGCCTCCGTCGGCTACTTCTTCGAAAGAGACTGCTTCAATCCCCGTGGCCGGGAGTTGGCCGAATTGGCTCCGGATCGGAGCTGCTGCTGCGGTCGTGGTTGTAATTCTTGGCGTCGCCTGGTGGGTACGCGTCTCATCGGCGAAATCTCCCGAGCAGCCGTCGAGCGTTGAGGTGCGCGATGTGAAAGCAGTGTCGTTGAAACCCGTGAAGTCTTTTCCAAAGGGCCCCGGCGAGATCGCCACCGCCCGCGATTTGGAACAGGCGTGGTCGTCGGAGCAGTTCTTGTTTCAGAACGCGGCCACTTCCGAAGTGGTCCCAGCCCTGGTGGTGCGTTTGCCGGGAGGTGCGTTGTGGGGCATTTCGCTGCGCGAACCTTTGGGACGCTGTGAACTCGAATACGTCACAGACCTACACACGCTACGCTCGAAATACGGGCTGCGGGCCACGCACCCGATGGTCGCTGATCCTTGTTCGGGAACCGTTTATGATCTGGCACAGTACGCGAACGGTCCGAATGGCCTCGTTCGCGGCGAAGTCGTTCGCGGAACCGCGGCTCGGCCGCCCATTGCGATCGAGATCGATCAGCGCGGCGACAGCATAATTGCTGTCCGCATGGAAAACACGCAGTAGCCCTGAAGGCAAAGCAAATGGCCGGCTGGCATTCCGCCGTGACTTGCATTTCGTTGATTAACCGGAAATGTGAACTGCAGCCACAGAAATACAAAGGCCGCTGCGCACTCGCCAGCCGAGCGCGACAGCGGCCCTCGAACCCAGCAGACTGGCCGCAATAGCGGGCAAGCCAGCCTACTGAGTTAACTCTTCGACCGAGCGGGCGACCATCAATGGCTGATTCGTCTGCGAATCGACCAGGACGAATCCCACCACGCGAACCGGAATCGGCGTCGTGCCGGAGAGCGCCGAAAGCCCAGTCAAATTGATGAATCGGGTGTCATTGGTGGTCAGGATCGTCAAAGGGCTGGGAAGAAGCTGGCCGGCGGGCGATTGATCGGCCAACTGGAAGCTTCCCTGATTGCCGGATTGCACCACCGTGCTGCCGACCACCCATGCTCCAAACTGGCCTTGGCGTCGCAACACGACGCGATGTGGCGTGAGCGTCGGCGGATTGACCGATGTATCGAGTTTGCCGCCAACGTCAACGCGCTGTCCCGGAGCCAGCAACGTATTGCTGAAGAGCAGAGAAGTGAGCGGGCTGCGAATGTTGGCGACCTTATAGACTTCGCTACCGTTCAAAGACAGAGTTTCAATTTGCCCGGGTTGAATGCCCGTGATGTCCGGCACTTCATACCGGACGTAGAGGTCCGCTTGCGTGGCGGGCTCCGGCGTCGCGGGATTGATGTAAGTGAATAGGCCGCCGAGCACGAACCCGTCGTTCGATACGACCTCAACTTCCGATGCGTCGATGTCCTTGGTTACGCGGTCGAGCTGGCCTGAAACTTCCAGGATCGTCTTCGTTGTGTACGAGCTGACTGGATCGCTAGGATCATCCCACGCCGTGTTCGCGTCGGTCTGGACGGTCCACTGCCGCCCATGGGGACCCTGCACGGTGAACGAGTCGGATCCGCTAGATCCGACAAATCCCACATGGAAATCGTCGATTGAGACCTGCGCATTGTCCGCGTCGAGCAGCTTCATATTGAACGTAGGGTTCACCTGGCCCGTGAAATTGCCGCTGGAATCGGTGAGGATCGACTTTGCCAAATCGAATTCCATGCGCAGCCCAACGAGGTCGTTGTCGTTCATATCGAAGGGTTGTTTGAACTGGACGGTTATGCTCGACTGTGTCAGAGTTCCGTTCATCGTGCTTACTGCGGGAGGCGTGACGCCCGTGTTCAGATATCCGATTACGACCGTGGATAGGGTAACTGTTGCGGAGGAGTACGTGCCCGTTGGGACCGCGTTCAAGTCCATCAACTGATGCAAGCCGCTGAGGCGCGCGAAATCGATCGTTTGCGGCGTGTCAGTCATTACCGGAATGTTGTTCGTGCCGTCAAAAAGCGTGACGCCTGTGATCGTGACGTCGCAGGACAGCACGCTGGGCAACGGCGCATCCGTGCCAACCGTAAATACGTTCGCAGTTTTTGCTTGCGGCGCCGGCGTGGTCTGATTCGTGCCAGCGCTGCACCCCGCCAGCGAAAGAATCGCGAAAATCACGAAAGACACACCCATACCTTTCAGATTCCGCATTGCTGTCTCCTTGTTTTAGGGCGATTAGACGAAAAACGTCACTTCCGTCGAAAAAGGCCGCCCGCCTGCTGGCTGGCGGGGCGTCTCGCTGCTGGCGAGCTGTCCGCTACACGGAACGCGACCGTAAACGGAATCTGCTTGATGACCGGCTGAGTTCGTTCCCTGCGAACTCACGCAATCATGACGAACCTTTTTCGGCTGCTGAGGAAGGAACACCCGCGTCGCAAGAAAGTTGCGCGTCGCTGACAAAGAAATTGCGAGGACTCGCGTCGAGGGTCTTTGCGGATGAACGACTTCCACAACTATTCCCCTGTGCAGCACGCGATACGGGGATTGCATCTGAATAGTAGACTGGCTTCGACGTGCAACTCGAGGTGCGCCGGGTGGCGCTGCTCGATGACCGGAGCCACGGATTGTTCACATCCGCTCACATCAAGGGGGAATCGCGATGGGACTGAGGTCGACACTTTCGATCGCAGTGCTGGGATTTGTGCTTGCGGCAGGCTGCGCCAGGAAGCCGGACGACACTGCTGTCGTCACGAATATTAAGGCGCAAATGTTCTCCGATCCGCAATTGAAGGATGCCAATCTGAAGGTCGTGGCGAAAAACGGCCAGGTGACGCTGACGGGCACCGTGAGTAGCGATGCCGCGCGTCTGGATGCCTACAAGATCGCCATGCAGACCGCGGGCGTCAGCAAGGTGAACGACCAGATGATCGTCGCAACCGCGCAAACTGCTCAGGTCGAAACGCCTCAGCCGAGCGAAACGCCGCAGGCGACATCCGAGCCAGCGCAAGAAGAGGTCAACCCGGCTCCCGTGCCGAAGAAGACCAGCCATGAGCATCGCCGCAAGGAGCGCGTGAAATCGCAGGAACGCCAAGCTGCGGAGGTGGCTCAAGACCAGACGCCCGACGCGTCGGCCGACCAGGAGACGACTCCTGCGCCAAACTCAGCCGATGCTGCGCCGCCGGTATCTCAGGCTCCTGCGGTTCCTGCATCTGCGCCCACAGCACCAACTCCCGCTCCGGCTGCAGTTCCCGTGACCGCGCCTCCGCCGCCACAGCCCACTCAGGTGGAAATTCCGGCGGGAACGACCATGTCGATTCGCATGATCGATGGCATCGACTCATCTGTGAACCAGCCCGGCGAGATTTTCCACGCATCGCTCGATTCGTCGATCCTGATCGACAATCAGGTCGTTGTGCCTAAGGACGCGGATGTTTATGTCCGACTCGCAAGCGTCTCTTCGGCGGGCCACATCAAAGGAAAGAGTGAACTGGAACTCCAGCTCGTGAAGCTCCAATTCCAGGGCCAGTCGTACCCTCTGACAAGCGGGACGTACACCCTCGCCGGGCAGTCGCGCGGCAAGGACACGGCAAAGAAAGTTGGTGCAGGCGCCATCCTTGGGACGCTGATCGGGGCGATTGCCGGCGGAGGAAAGGGGGCGGCCGTGGGGGCAGCCGTGGGCGCCGGAGCGGGCGGCGCGTATCAAGAAGCAACGCGCGGCAAACAAGTCAAGGTTCCATCAGAGAGCAAGCTGGATTTCCAGTTGCAGCAGCCGGTCACTGTAACGGTGATGCCGCACTCCGTTCCCGCCGAGGACTGAAAATCTCGTGAATACCTGCTATGGGCACCACCTAACGTAGCGCTCTCTCGGTCTACAACAGGTCTTCCGGCGCATGAAACCGCCGGTTCGCGCGTCGCATGGGCCATGCTAGGATGGCGTTTGTTTGCCGTTCCAAAGGGTCACGATGATTGGCCAGACCATTTCTCATTACCGAATCGTCGCCGCGGTTGGTAGCGGCGGCATGGGGCAAGTTTTCCGTGCAGAGGACACGCGGCTCGGCCGGCAAGTCGCGCTGAAATTCCTTTCGCAGCAGCTCGCGCACGACCCTGCGGCATTGGAACGCTTTCAGCGCGAAGCGCGCGCTGCTTCGTCGCTGAATCATCCCGGAATCTGCACGATCTACGATATCGGCGAACATGACGGCCAGCCGTTCCTCGTTATGGAGCTGCTCGAAGGACAAACGCTGCGCGAACGGATCGGCGGCCGCGCGTTGCCAACCGACTTGCTGCTCGAATACGGCGCTCAGATCGCCGATGCGCTTGATGCGGCGCATTCTCGCGGCATCGTTCACCGCGACATTAAGACCGCGAACATTTTCGTTACGGCGCGCAATCAAACGAAGATTCTCGATTTTGGCTTGGCCAAGCAGACGGCGCCATCTCGCATCGCCGAAGCCATTGGCGCAAGTGGGGCGACGTCGCAGCCGACGACCGACAACTTATTCCTGACCAGTCCCGGATCCGCGCTCGGAACCGTGGCTTACATGTCTCCCGAACAGGCCCGTGGTGAATCGCTCGATGCTCGCACGGATCTCTTCAGTCTTGGCGCTGTACTCTACGAAATGGCCACGGGCCAGTCGGCGTTCAGCGGCGCCACGTCCGCTGTCATCTTCGATGCCATTCTCAATCGCAATCCCGTCGCGCCTTCCGTTTTGAATTCGGGCCTTCCTGCAAAGCTTGAAGAAATTATCGGAAAGGCGCTCGAAAAAGACCGCGAGCTTCGCTATCAAACGGCTGCGGAGCTACGCGCTGATCTGAAACGCCTTCGACGCGATATTGGCGGAGCTGTCGGTTACGGGCGCGATTCGGGCGTGTCGCCTGCAGTGGGAGAGCGGAGTGTTGATTCCGGCGGCAGCCGGCATGTCAGTTCCGGCTTCTCGCGACCAGGAAATATGGCAGGCTCACCGTCCTCGGCTTATTCGACCACGCAGCCTATGCCTGCGCCTTCCGCGGAATCCGCGAGCCAAGTTCTGCCACTTACGGAGTCCTCAGGCAGTAGGACGAGAGTTTCTGGATCCGCGGCCGCGGCTTCCGACGCTCGGCGGCGTGGATTGTCGCTCGCTTATTGGCTGCTGGGCGGTTTGGCCGTGATTGTGGCTGTTGGACTGATTCTATGGCGCACCGGCGTGCTGAATCGCGGCCGCAGCGATCAGTCTTCGTTTGCGCAGATGACGATCACGCCTGTCACTTCGACTGGCAATATCCACTCAACGGCAATTTCGCCTGACGGCAAATGGCTGGCGTACGTGCAGGATGATAACGACGGACACGCAATCTGGGTGCGCCAACTTGCAACGGGCAGCAGCGCGAAAGTGCTGTCCGGAACTCCCGGGGACATCGACGGCATCACATTTTCAGTGGACGGGAACTATCTTTATTTCGTGAAGGAAGAAGGTTCAAGCAACGGAACGGGGACACTGTTTCAGGTCGCTTCGATCGGCGGGGTTCCAAAACAGATCCTAACCAACGTCGACAGTCCGATCACTTTTTCTCCGGATGCCAAGCGCTTTGCTTTTGTCCGCGATTCCGGCAAGGCCTCGTCCCTTTTGATTGCAGATACCGATGGCAGCAACGCCAAGACCATCGTTGCGACGAAAGGCCCAGCTTATTTCCCAAGCGAAGGTCCCGCATGGTCGCCCGACGGTAAGAGGATCGCGATCGCGGAAACGCCAGACGGCGATTACTCCGACTATTTCGTCGAGACTGTAGACGTCGATTCAGGCGCTATTCGCCGCGTCGGATCGCGCCAGTGGGATTTTCCACGGCAAATCGCATGGCTGCCGGACGGCTCGGCGATGGTATTCGCCGCAGGCGTTGGACGGACGGCGTTAAATGCGCAATTGTGGGAGGTCAGCTACCCGAGCGGCGATGCTCGCAGAATCACGAACGATTTGAACTTCTACATAGGCGCGACTATGACGTCAGACGCGTCGACCTTGGCCACGGTTCAAGTCGGCCTGCAGGGCGCTATCTGGCTGGGCAGCATGGGCGGAGCGAGTTCGTTTTCGTCGCCGCGGCAGGTTACCTCAGGGATTGACCGCGCAGACGGGTTAGCCGGAATTTCCTGGCTGGGCGCTGACAAACTTGTATTTGGTTACTATCGCTCGGGAGCGATTCATTTTGCCACGACAGCGTTGGACGGCAGCAATATGCACGACATTCCCACGCCAGCGACGTTGTCGAATTGGCCCTCGGCTTGTGGCGGCGGAAAAGATTTCGTTTTCGGCGCCCAGACTTCGTCGGGCACCATTCCGCTTTGGCGTGAGGACGCCGATGGAGCAAATGCCCGACAGATTACTTCCGGAAAACTGGACGTTTTCCCCGCCTGCTCACCCGACGGAAAATTTATCGTGTACACCGACGTAACCGGCTCGGGCGCCGTGATGCGAATGTCCATTAACGGCGGAACGCCCACGACGATCATCAAGCAAGCCATCCAGCAAGTTGAGATCTCGCCCGATGAAACTGCGATCGCCGGTTTCTATCGTCCCCAACCCACACAGCCCCCGAAACTTGCAGTTGTGGATTTGCAGAGTGGAGAGATTCGCAAGGCGTATGATTTGCCTGCGGACATTGAAATTGCGGGCGATGGCGGCTCCAAGCTGCAGTGGACCAAGGATGGCCGCGACCTTTTATTTTTGACGGAAGAGCATGAAACCACCAGCCTTTGGGCGCAGCCCGTGGGTCCAATTTCCACTGCAGAGCAGCCCGCGCGCAAGATCGGAACGTTTCCCGATTCGCGCCACATCTGGTCTTTCGCGCTCTCGCCCGACGGCAAGCAAATCGCGTATTCGAGCGGCCAGTACGTCACGGACGCCGTTTTGATATCTCATTTCCACTAAGCCGGTTCATCATCCCAAGCGGCCGCGCTCACTGATTGCAAAAATGCAAGAACAGAGAGTGTTCTGCTCCTGTTTCGCGCGGCTGGATGTTTCCTCCACCAGCGCGCTTCGTCGGTCCTCTTTTTCATCCGTGTCATCGGAGCTCATCTGTGGTTTAATCAGCCGCCATGAAAATCACTCGCCGCGACTTGTTCAAGACCGCCTCGATTGCCGGCGGCGCATTCGCAACTAACTCGCTGTTGCCCCGCACGGCAAGCGCTCGCGGCGCGTCGGCGGAAGGCTGTGCTCCGCTTCCAGCCGCGTTCGATAACCTGAAGCCTGTTGCCGACCGCATCGAGCCAATTCGCGTTGACGAGTTCAAGGGCCGAATCGCGCATGCCCAGCAGTTGATGGCCCAGAGCCGCCCGGGTTTCGATCTACTGTACGTCACACCCGGAACCAGCCTCCGCTATTACACGGGAATCCGCTGGGGACTGAGCGAGCGCATCGTTGCGCTGTTCGTCCCACGAACTGGTGATCCGCTGATCATCTGCCCGGCTTTTGAAGAAGGCCGCCTGCGCGAACAAGTTCGCTGGCCCATCGAGGTGCGTATCTGGCAGGAAGATCAAAGCCCTTACGCGCTTGCTGCAAGTTGGCTGGGAGAAAGGGGCATTCGCACCGGCAGAGTCGGAGTTGAAGAAACCACTCGTTTCGTTTTCTTCGACGGTCTCCGCCAGGCTGCCCCGCATTGCGATTACACGAGCGGCGACGCCATCACGCACACCTGCCGTTCGCGCAAAAGCCAACATGAACTCGAATTGATGCGCCTCGCGTGCCGATGCACATTCGACGTCT
Organism: Candidatus Acidiferrales bacterium; assembly: GCA_036279175.1. Taxonomy (GTDB): domain Bacteria; phylum Acidobacteriota; class Terriglobia; order Acidiferrales; family UBA7541; genus Palsa-295. Next base: position 19,167 of record DASUJR010000443.1, read on the forward strand.
ACAAGGCGATGTTCGCATCGCTTCACGAAGGCATCCGCCAGAGCGAAGTGGCCGACATCATCACGCGCGGTTACCAGCGCCAGGGTCTCCAGGGAGACGCGTTGGTGCTCTTTGGCCCTGCTGCCGCTCTCCCACATGGCACACATGATGACCGCGCCCTGCACGAGGGCGACTGCGTGCTTCTTGATGACGGCTGCGATATCGAAGGCTACAAGTCAGACGTCACGCGCATGGGCGTTCTCGGAAAGCCGAGCGCAAAATTGCAGCGCGCTTTCGAAATTGTTCGCCATGCGCAAGACGCAGCGCTCGCCGCCGCCGTCGCCGGCCACGAGTGCGGCTCAGTGGACGATGCGGCCCGCAAAGTGGTTGTCGATGCAGGCTTCGGTCCTAATTACAAGTACTTCGCCCATCGCCTTGGCCACGGCATCGGCATGGACGGGCACGAATGGCCGTACCTCGTTCGCGGGAGTCGCATCATTCTGGAACCGGGAATGACGTTCTCCAACGAGCCGGGCATATATGTTCCCGGCGACTACGGCATGCGCTGCGAAGATGACATGGTCGTCATGGAGTCAGGCGGCGCGCATTTGCTCACGCCTGGTTTCCAGCCATCATTGGAAGTTCCCATCGGCTAGCAAGATTTCTGCTGATTTGCTTTCAACTGGGCGGTGAGCGTCTGTCGTCGGTGAATGCTGCGGGCAGTCACCCGTCGTGGGGCGTTTTCGCTTGCTCTCCCAGCCCCGATTCAGGGTGATCGCCAGAGTTCGTGCGCTCTGCCTCGATCCGCTGTTCCTGTTCGACGATATGCTCGGTCGAGTGCGTTGGATTGATGATCTTCTGAAGGCCGCCAACAGCTGCCCCCATCGCCGAACTGCGTTTTGCTTCCGCCTCGAATTCCTCTTCGGTCATCTCTGAATACCGGCGCCCGCTTGCTGCCATCGCGATGCCGATGGCGATAAGCACCAGAATGCCGAACCCGATTAGATAGACCATGGTGGGATTGTGGCCCTAAATATCAGGCGAATCCACGCGTTTCTCTGCGCCTGCCTGCCGCACGCAGGCATCTGCGTGAAGTTTCGAGTTGTGCAAGCAATACTCCACGATCTGTCCTTCCACCCAGAACCGATTCTCGCGTTCGTTGGAAATAAATGCGCAATGCCCGCCATGTTCGGTGGCAACCAGCATAATGTTCGCATTTTGGCGAATTGCGGGACTTGCGAAAGATGCAAACGGAACGAAGGGATCGTCCTTCGCGGTCAGGATCAGTGTCGGCCGCTTTATGTTCGACATCACGCCCAAGGCGCTCGAACGTGCATAGTAATCGTCGGCGTTTGCAAAGCCGCAGAATCGCGCAGTAATCAGTTCGTCGAAATCGCGTACGGTTCCGATGTTGTACATTCCGCCGATGGGATAACGTTCCGAGAAGAGTCGCGCCTTCAGCCGCATATGTCTTTTGAGCCGCGTTACGAAGTGATGTTGATACAGGAAATTTGACGGCGCGCCCAGCGCATTGGCGCAGGCGGCCAAATCCAAGGCAGGAGCTACCGCGACAAACGCGCGAATCTGCGGCGGTGCAGCTTCGCCAAACTCGCCGGCCATCTTCAGCACCAGATTACCGCCCATCGAAAATCCAGCTGCAAATAACTCCGGGACGCGATCACGGCCGATCAATTCGAGCAACACAGTCCGGATGTCTCCGCTCAATCCCGAGTGGTACAACGTCGGCGTAAGCTCGTCTGTCCCGCCGCAATTCCGTTGATTCAGTCGGAGCACGTTGAATCCGGTCGCGAACGCTTTTTCGGCGGTGCCCAGGATGTATCCCGAATCGCAAGAGCCCTCGAGCCCGTGCAAAAGGACCAGCGTCGCGTGCTCTCTCGGGTCCTTCTGCCAGTGGCACGCCGCCCGCACTTTCGATCCCGGTTCTACCTCGAAGTCGCGGCACACTGCCGCTGGCAAATTGGGGAACCTTCGCCGCCAGAAGCTTGCCGCTATCGTCATCGAATGGGCATTCCGCAGCGGACGTAGCGGTCTGAACGGCCCCGGAGAAAACGCGTTCCCGCGATTCGCGCCAGCGTTCTGATTCAGCTCCGAGATCCCGTTCATCTTACTCATGTCTTTTAGATGCTGTCGTCACAAGCGAGCACCGGCCTGCAGAATTCTACTCGATAAAATTTGCGGCGACTTCGCCATAGTTCGCGCTTTGAGACGGGCTGCCGGCAATCGCGCGGGCTTGTGTGTGCTAAGAATCGGTGTTATAAAAATCGTTCGAAGGCATTACAGGGTTTTGGACTGTGTTGGCCTGAACGACCCCAACTGCAGCGCCTGAGATCGACCCGAGGAGAAACAAAAATGGCCTACGTGATCGCAGAACCTTGCATCGGAACGAAAGATACCGCCTGTGTCGACGTTTGCCCCGTCGATTGCATCCATCCGCGAAAAGATGAGCCGGAATTCGAATCGGAAAAGATGCTCTACATCAGCCCGGATGAATGTATCGACTGCGGCGCGTGCGTTCCCGTGTGTCCGGTAACTGCGATTTTCGCCATGGAAGATCTGCCGGAGAAATGGGCTCAGTTCACTCCGGTGAATGCCGAATGGTATAAGAAAAAGAAGGCGTGAGGATCGGGTTCTGCTGCGCGCCTCGGCGCACTGCGGCAGATGCAGGAATTGGCGCGGCGATTCCCTGGCGGGACGCCGCGTTTTTTTGTGCGACAAGGCGTTGCCGTCGCTAATTCCCGAGTGAATAAAACAGGATTTGCTCTCGATGGATATTCGAATTGATTTACCCGGCGTGAAGCTCGGATTTGTCGAGGCTGATAGCGTTCGTGTTGAGCCGTCGCTGTCGGATCTTGTCGATCTGATTTCCGAAACTTGCGAGGCCAAGCGCAAGCAATTTACTGTGGCGACTCTGGCCGATGCCGAAGCAATTCAAGCCGTTCGGGCCATGTTTCGCGAGTGGGGCATGGACCCATCAAAATATCGACCTTCCTCCGAAGCGTTGCTGCGCCGTGTCATCCAAGGCAAAGGCCTGTATTTCATTTCGAATATCGTGGATATCGTGAACCTTGGCTCGATAGAGACGGCCTGGCCATACGGCTGCTACGATCGCGCAAAACTGCGCCCGCCCATCGCGTTTCGCCACGGAAGTGCCGGCGAATCCTACGAGCGCGTTGGCAAGGAAATGTGGCATCTTGAGGGAAGGCCGACGCTCGCCGATGCGGATGGACCCTTCGGCAGCCCAATCAGCGACTCGATTCGTACGATGATCACCGAATCTGCGACAGAGGTTCTGGTTGTTATCTACGCGCCTGTTTCCGCGCGGGATCGCGATCTGGAACAGGCTGCGCAGCGTGTCGCTGATCGACTTTCCTCTTTCGGTTACGCTGCAGCAACCCGCACGTCGTGAGCGCGACCCCGTTTGGCCGGACCGCGCGCATCGCCCGGCATCGAAGCGTTCAGATGCGTTCTTCCTTCACTGAACGTAGCGCGACAATCCCGTTCCTTTATCGCCCTTTGGAAATCAAGTAGAATTCAGTGGACAACCGCAGATACGAACGCCGCGCGCCTGTAGCTCAATTGGATAGAGCACTAGCCTCCGGAGCTAGGGGTTGGAGGTTCAAATCCTCTCAGGCGCGCCACTTTTTGTATTTTAGAATTGCACGCCTCAAGTTGCCGGAAGTTCATGCTTCGCCTGGGGCGAAGAAGTCCGATTCGTCAATCTGCTAAGAGTCTGTATCGAGTGCAGCTGCGTGTTACCGATTCGACCCAGTGGCTCGCATCCCGGGTTCCGGCCGATTTCATGGTTCAATAGAGCGCGCGGCGGCATTCCATAATGCCACTTCCACGCGAATTCACTCTTTCGTTCAGTCGTGTCAGAATGCGCGAGACACAGGAGCGCTCGCATGCACTATTTGCTGTTCTACGAGGTTAGCGACGACTACATCTCGCGCCGCGGCGAATTCCGTCAGGCGCATCTGGCGAAGGCATGGCAGGCCAGCGATCGTGGCGAACTTGTGCTTGGCGGGGCGCTAGCGAACCCGCCGGACGGCGCGATTTTATTGTTTAAGGGCGGTTCGGCCGCAATCGCTGAGAAATTCGCCGAGTCCGACCCGTACGTTACTAACGGCCTCGTGCGCCGATGGTATGTACGCGAATGGACCACCGTCGCTGGCGCCGACGCGGCAACGCCCGTCGGCCGGCCGTAGAATCAATCCGGTCACCTGATACGACGCGCGAACCCAATCGCAACGGGCGAGATCGACGCGGTCTCAATGAATGTTAGTGAGGGCGTCGGCCACTTCCTTAATGTCGGGCACCGTCGGAATGTCGTAATTCTTGAACCAGGCGACTTTCCCCTTGCCGTCGATGATGGCGATGGCGCGGCCGGTGATTCCCTTGTCGGCCAAATAGACCCCGAACTTTTCCCCTACGGCGCCGCGTGGCTGAAAATCCGCAAGCAATGGATAGTGGATACCCATCTTGTCGGCAAAAGCCTTGTGCGACCATGCGCTATCGACGCTGATGCCGAGCACCTGCGCGTTGAGCTGCTCGAACCGTTTCATGTCGTTGACGAAGCAAGCGTGTTCGTTCGTGCAGACCGGGCTCCAGTCGAGCGGGTAGAAAACGACGACAACGTTCTTGCCTTTAAAGTCGGAAAGCTTCACTTCCTTCTGGTTCTGGTCCTTGAGCGTAAATTCCGGAGCTGGAGATCCAACTGCGAGTGCCATTCTTCTTCCTCCTTAAGTGAAAGCCAAATGCGCCGATCCGGCGCAGCAATGAATCCCGAACGCTTCAATTGGAACGACGCATGGCTTGCGAGCGGTCGTTTTACGAACGTTCGTCTTGCAGCTCTTTCATCATATCGAAAGCCGCGTGTTCGAGAAACGCGTGAATTGCGGCCGACTACGGCGCGGAGCCATTCTGCTCCGCGGCTTTTTTCGCGAACGTACGGATGTAGTCGACCAGTTCCCAGCGCTGCTTGTCAGTCAGTTTGTCCTTGAACGCCGGCATGGGACGCCGGCCATGTGTGATTTTCCAGAAAAGTTCGCCGTCAGTAGCGCGGCTCATCTCATGCGTGTCGGTGAAGTCAGATGGCATAGCGGAGAGCTGATCCGCCTTTTCTCCTGTGCCATCACCGTTGACCCCGTGACATTCTTTGCAACGCTTCGCGTAAATCTCGCTGCCGTCTTTCAGAGTGTCTGCAGCCGCGGGATAAGGGTTCTGCATGGTGCGCGCCGAATCGGGAACCGTCCAGCCGGCGAAGGCGTTGAACATCGCGACTGTGGCGATAATGAGTATGGCGGCAATCGCCAGCCAAATCAGAACGGCTTTGGTTTTCTTTTTTGCCGGTTTCGGGTCCAATCTTCCTTCCCAGAACTGCGTCTAGAGCGGAGAACGATTACACGCTGGAGCAGCCCAAAATCTTCGCATCGCGGCGCATCATTTTCAACCGGCGCGGAGGATCCCAACGCCGCAGCGTCTGTTGAAAACAGTACTTTCACCGGTGATTAGACCGACCCGCCGTCCTTTTTTTCAGGGGCTTACGGCTGTTTCTAATCCCACTTCGGTAGATTAGAACCTTCTGGTGGCACTCTGCCCGTGAATGCGGGAACGATCCGTGTGTCGGTGGCTTCTCATGAAACCTCAAAACATATCACGAAATATGTATTTTGTCAATCAGTAAATATAGAGCCTTCGTGTCACCGATGACACGAGAAAGGTGGTTGGTTCGAAACGTGTCAAGAACGGGCTGGACGGCAACAAGATCCTCAACGCTAAATCGAGGAACTAAAAAACGTTCACATCGACACCGCCGCCGCCGACAAATGAGGGACGGTCCGAACCGCAATTCTCATGAGCCCAACACCATCTTCGGTCCATGTGCATTCGGTTCGCTGCCGCGTTATCGGTGTTGACGCGAAATTGAAAGAACTAACGGCTGAACCGTGTTCGCTGGCGTGACTGGGCGTCCCGGAATCGGACAGTCGCCATAATAAGGACGAGCCAACCTCCGCGTAACTTCAATGTGGAGTGACACTTACGGCGCGGCGATTCGGTATGTGATCTGCGAGGGTCGGGTTGTCAGTTGTGCGCCGAAGTTAGGGGCAATCGCCGGAGGGGCCAGTCCTGCGGCACGCACTCCGGCGAAACGGCACGCTTTGCGTTTGCGCGGTTGAGGCAGCTTTTTTGACGCGCAGGCCCTAGTCGAACGAAGCCAGAACGCCGGCGAGGCCAGCCCGCGGCAGGCCGGCGTCGGCGCTGCAATTCGGCGAAACGGCACGTGGGCGAACAGTTCGGGAGGTGGCGATGTCGGACGTCATTCAGGACGTACGGTACGCGATACGAATGCTGCTGAAGTCGCCGGGATTCTCCGCCGTGACGATTCTCACTCTGGCGCTCGGCATCGGTGCTAACACAGCGATCTTCGGCCTCATCAACGCGGTTCTGATCAAACCGCTTCCGGTGAAAGACCCGCAACAGCTGGTCCTGTTTCAGTGGGACGACAACAAGTGGCCGCCGCAATTCAGCCAGACTGGATGGGACTCGCGGTTTTCGTTCTCTTATCCTGCCTTCGAGCAGTTCCGCGCGCAGACGAAGGCAGTCTCGAGCGTGTTCGCGTGGGTGCCGCTCGGCTTCACGGACCAAAACGCGACTGTGGAGATCAATGGCGAGCCGACGGTAGCAAACGGCCAAATGGTCACGGGAGAATATTTCTCGGGGCTCGGCGCCGCCTCACTCCTTGGACGAGGCTTGACGGAAGCCGACGAAAAGCCGGGCGCGGCGCGCGCCGCCGTCATCAGTTACGCCTACTGGTCGCGCCGATTCGATCGCGATCCGGCCATCATCGGCAAGACGCTTACGTTGAACAGCATTCCGTTCACTATCGTCGGCGTGATGCGGGCGAGCTTCTACGGCGCGCAAGTGGGCACCGAACCTGACCTTTGGGTTCCCTTTGACGACAAAACAAACATGCGGCCCTGGGGATCGGCACCCGGCGGCGGAACGAAGTCCGCATTCGTTGCACGGAACTGGCTGTGCCTCAATGTGATGGGCCGCCTGAACGACGGCGTTACCAGAGCGCAGGCGCAAAGCGCATTGGATACGGTGTTTCGTCAGTTCGTCACCGCCGAATGGCATCCGCCCAAGCCTGACGACGTTCCGCATATGACGCTTGTTGCCGGCAATCAGGGATTGCCTCAGTTGCAGGAAGGCGTTCAGCAGCCGCTATGGATCCTAATGATCGCCGTTGGACTGGTACTGCTGATCGCCTGCGCCAACGTCGCCACGTTGCTTCTGGCTCGCGCCGCGTCGCGCACGAAAGAAATCAGCATCCGGCTCGCCGTCGGCGCGTCGCGCACTCGACTGATCCGGCAGTTGCTTACCGAAAGCGTGCTGACCAGCGTGGTGGGCGGCTTACTCGGTCTGGTGCTCGCGGCCTGGGGCGCTAATGCACTGGTCGCTCTGATGTCCACCAGCGACAACAACATCGTGCTGGACGCGGGAATGGACTCGCGCGTTCTGCTGTTCATGTTTGCGATCTCTATCGTGACGGGAGTTCTATTCGGCCTGGCGCCGGCCCTGCGCGCTTCGAAACTCGATCTCGCGTCAGCGATGAAGGATAGCGCCGCCAACGTATCGGCCAGCCGGGAAAAACACCGCCTTGGCCAATCGCTGATCGTGGCGCAGGTGGCCGCCTCGCTTGTGCTCATGATTGGCGCGGGCTTGTTTTTGCGGTCGCTGGCGAATTATGAAAAGAGCAGCTTCGGTTTCGATCAGCACAATCTGTTCACGTTCGGCCTCGATCCCGCGCGCGCCGGATATTATGGCGACCGCCTGGTCAATTTGTATTCCCAGTTGCTGGACCGCATCCAGTCACTTCCGGGCGTGGCATCTGCCACGCTGATTCAAAACGCTCCATTCTCTGGCTGGTCGAACAACACAATTGCGAGTATCGAAGGTGCGGCCAAGGGCAAAGGCAACTACGGTCTGCGCTGGCAGATGATCGGCCCTGACTTCTTCAAGACGATGGGCATTCCGGTGATCCTGGGGCGCGGCCTGCTGCGCACCGATACCGCCGCTTCTCCGCGAGTCGCGGTGGTGGATGAAACTTTCGCAAAGCAATTTTTCCCCGGACAGAACCCGATCGGCCACCGTTTCAGCCTGAGTTCCAAGTACGATGCGGCACAGTCGTTCGAAATTGTGGGCTTGGTGAAGCCCGCCGAACTCACTCAGCCGCAAGCCAAGCTCAAAGCCAAGGCGTACACGACGTACGCCCAATTCCCGAAAGGACTCGACGCGATGTTCTACGAAGTTCGCGCCCAAGGCTCTCCCTCGTCGGTTATTTCCGAGCTGCGCGATCTGGTGCGCCAGGTGGACCCGTCGCTGCCGCTGATGAACCTGAAAACGCAGAAGCAGGAAACCAGCGATGCGCTGCTCATGCAGCGCCTGTTTGCAAAGCTGACTACGGTTTTCGGATTGCTGGCCTCCTTCTCGCAACAATCGGTCTCTACGGCACGATGTCGTACGCGGTGACGCGCAAGACGCAGGAGATCGGCATTCGCATGGCGCTGGGCGCGAAGCCGGCGGACATTCTGGGAATGTCGATCCGGCAGGGAATTTTGCTGGCGCTGATTGGCGTCGGGATTGGCGGGGCGGCGGCGCTTGGCGTGACGCGCCTGATCAGCAGCATGATTTTTGGCGTGACGCCGTACGATCCGGCTACGTTCTTCGTTGTGGGAGCGGTGCTGCTGGCGGTTGCTCTGCTGGCGTGTTACATCCCGGCGCGAAGAGCGATGCGCGTCGATCCGTTGGTGGCCCTGAGGTACGAGTAGGGCAGTGACGAGTGACAAGTGACAAGTGACGAGTGGCGAGCAGAGGCAAAAGGCAGTGATGAGTGACCCTTCGCTCAGGGCAAGGGAGTGGTGACGAGCAAAGGCAAAAGCAAAAGGCGGAAGGCGGAGGCGGAGAGGTTGAGCGGGGAATTGAGGAGTTGACGATGGCAAACTGGTGGCAGGACATACGCTATGCAGTGCGGATGCTGTTGAAGTCGCCGGGATTTGCGGTGATTGCGGTCGCGACGCTGGCGATTGGGATTGGAGCGAACACGGCGCTCTTTTCGGTTGTGAATGGCGTGCTGCTGAATCCTTTGCCGTACCCGCATCCGGACCAGGTGGTCACCGTGGCGAGCACTTACCCCGGTTTTGGTGAAGGTTCACTCTCGTATCTCGATTACCTGGACTGGGCGCGCGACAACCATTCGTTTTCGTCGCTGGCAGCTTACAGAGCGTTCCAGAGTTTCAATTTGATCGGGCGAGGCAAGCCGGAGCGCATCACGGCGACGGAAGTCACGTCTACCTTCTTTCCGACGCTTGGCGTGAGCCCGCTTCTGGGCCGGAACTTTACGACGGCCGAAGATCAGTTGAATGGGCCGCCCGCGGTGATCTTGAGCGCGGGCTTCTGGAAATCGAAGTTTGCGTCTTCGCCCGATGTTGTGGGCACGACGCTGAACCTCGATGGGAACGACTACACGGTTGTGGGAGTGCTTCCTGCGAGCTTCTATTTCTGTTGCCGGTCGATCAACTTCCGTCCGGGGGACGTATACGTTCCGCTGGGCGCAATAAAAAGCCCGTTGATGCAGGACCGGAAAATCCATCCAGGCATTAGGGGCGTTGGGCGAATCAAGGATGGAGTGACGCTGGAACAGGCTCGGGCCGACATGGCGCGCGTAGCGCGTAATCTGGCGGCGATTTACCCGATAGCCGACAAAGATCGCGGGATCGGCGTGACGCCGGTAAAGCAGGAAATGGTGCAGAACATCCGGCCATTTCTTCTGGTGTTGCTGGCAGCGGTGGGATTCGTGCTGCTGATCGCGTGCGTGAATGTGGCGAACCTGCTGCTGGCGCGGTCGGGCGGACGCGCGCGAGAATTTGCGATCCGAGCGGCGCTTGGTGCTTCGCAGGGGCGGGTGATCCGGCAGCTTCTGACGGAAAGCGTCATACTGGCGGTTTGCGGGGGAGCGTTGGGGTTGATTCTCGCCGCGTGGGGAACGTCAGCGGCGCTGTCGATTGTTCCCGAGACGTTGCCGCGCGCAAATGACGTTCACATCGATCCGCGCGTGCTGCTGTTCACGCTGGTGGTGTCGGTGATGGCCGGAATTCTATTTGGACTTGCGCCGGCATTGAAGACTTCGCATCCCGACTTGCACAACGAGTTGAAGGAGGGCGGGCGAGGCTCGAGCGGCGCGCGATACCGGACGCAAGGCATTTTTGTCGTGGTGGAAATGGCGCTGGCGGTGGTGTTGCTGGTGGGCGCGGGTCTGACGATTCGCACTCTGGTTGGATTGTGGAAAGTGAATCCCGGATTCGATCCGCACAACGTGCTGAGCTTCAGTGTGGGTTTGCCGCCGGACGTAACGCATGGGAACGCGACACAGATTCGCGCCAGTGTGCGGCAGCTCACGGACAAAATCGCGGCGACGCCGGGAGTGGAAGCGGTGTCACTGATGAATGGGGCGTTCCCGATGCAAGGCGAATCCGACTTGCCATTCTGGATCGACGGGAAGCCGAAACCAGCGACGGAAAACGCGATGGACGACGCGGTGTGGTATGCCGTCGGGCCGGATTACCTGAAGGTGATGCGAATTCCCTTGATCCGAGGGCGTTTTCTGAATGCGCAGGACGACGCGGATTCGCCCGATGTGTGCGTGGTGGACGAGGACTTCGCGCAAAAGTATTTCGGCAAGGAAGATCCGGTCGGAAAGCGGCTTGATTTCGATCTGGTTTACAAGCAGGTGCAAATTGTGGGAGTGGTGGGGCATGTGAAGCAGTTCGGATTGGATGAAGGCTCGGGCAACCGGAAGCCGATTTTGCCTCAGTTTTACATGCCGCAAGTGCAACTTCCCGACTCGATCATCACGACTTTCGCGAGCGCCAACGGCTATCTCGTGCGTGCGCAAGGACCGGCCGAGTCGATCGTCGGGTCGATTCGCGACGCAGTGGCAAGCTTTAACAGCAACGCCGTGGTGTACGACACAGACACGATGGACCACACCATTTCCCAGTCGCTGGCCGCGCGGCGGTTCGCGATGATTCTGCTCGCTGTGTTTGCGGGGCTGGCGCTGTTGTTATCGAGCATCGGGATTTACGGCGTGATTTCGTACGTCGTGGGGCAGAGAACGCATGAAATCGGGATTCGCGTTGCGTTGGGGGCGCAGCGAACCGATGTGCTGAAGATCGTGATGGGGCAGGCAGCGCTGCTTGCGGCAATTGGTGTGGCGATCGGGCTGGCAGCAGGCGCGGGATTGACGCAGCTCATGTCGAAGATACTGTACGGCGTGAGCGCCACGGACCCGCTGACGTTCGCGCTGGTGGCAATCGTGCTAACCGCAGTGGCGCTGGCGGCGTGCTACGTCCCGGCGCTGCGGGCGATGCGCGTCGATCCGATGGTGGCGCTGAGATACGAATGAGGCAGTGACAAGTGACGAGCAAAGGGCAAAAGCGAAGAGCGAAAGCAGAAGGCAGACGAATCCACCGAGCTAACGCTGCGTCGAGCCTAACTCCAAAACGCCGGCGAGACCCGCTCATCAGGAATGGCGGGCAGGCTGACGGCGCGACAAGTCGTCAGATGCCGGCGTACCAGGCGTAGCCTGCGTCGATGGAGACGGAGCCTCGATCCTTGCCGAACTTCTTCAGGTCGTCCGTCACGGTGACATGCGTGAGGAATTTCACGCTCTTGTAACCGAGCTGTCCAGGGAGCCGCAGGCGCAGCGGGCCGCCGCTGGGAACGGGTAGATCGGCGCCATTCATTCCGTAGGTAAGGAAAGTTTGCGGATGCATGGCGTCGTCCAGATCGATGCTTTCCTTCCAATCGGGCTGAATCGAGAAGTAGACGACGTAGCGGGCTTGCGGGCGCAGGCCCACGAGATTGAGCACGTGCGAAAGAGGGACGCCGTGCCATTCGGCTACGTGCGACCAGCCCTCCTCGCACGCAATTTCTGTGATCTGGCTGCGGCACGGGAAGCTTTTCAGTTGAGGGAGCGAAAAGGAAGCGGGCCGGTCGACTAGACCATCGACCGTGAGGCGCCAGTCCGCAAACTTGGCGGCCTGGAGACGCTTGAAAGCGTCACCAAGCGGAGGTGCGATCTCGTTTGCAAAAGCTGGCTTCGAAATTTGGTTGGGGGAAAATTCGCGAGCGAGCGCGTGTCGTCCAAGGAGCCGATGAGATGCATAGGTGAGCGTTTCGCCGAGGCCATAGATGCCGCTACCATCAGGAGGGACGAGGCGATATTTTTCGGCGAAGTGCGCTGCGATTCCGAGGCCCGAGAGGCCCGCGGCGGCGCCGAGGCCGGTGAAGATGAGTTTGCGGCGCGAGATTGTGCTCATGTGCGCTCCGTGGGCGTGTCCGCGCGGCCGGTGATCATCGCGCGCGTGCGGCTCCAAAATCCAGCAAGGCAGATCATTGCTACGTGGACGATCAGGAAAAGGACGAGAGCAATCGAAACGAAAAAGTGGATCGTGCGCGCGGTCTGGCGTCCACCCAAGAGAATTGCGGTGGCCGGGAACGCGCCGGTGAAAGCTGGAGACATGGCGAGACCGGTCCAGACGATCAGCGGGAAGAGAACGAAGATGACGAGCAAATAGGTGAGCCGCTGGAGGACGTTGTAAGAGGAAGCTTCGTCCGCACCAGGGCGACGGAAACGCAAGTGGCCGGCGATTTCGGCAAAGAGGGTCCGCCAGGAAAAATCGGAGCGCGCGGGGGACAGGTTCCGGCGGAAGTGTCCGGAGAAGAAGCCAAAGATTCCGTACAGCAAGCCCGTGAGGACGAGAATCCATGCGGCTTCGAAGTGAAGATAACGGCTCCAGCCGTTTTGGTCTGGCAGTACGTACTTATATCCGGTCTGGACCATGTCGCGCGAAGAAGGGATGGGGATTTGGAAGAACGCCTTCGTACGGACGTTGCCCGTCTCGCCCCAATAAAAGCGCGGATGAGAGATCAGGATTTCAATTCCGGTGAGGAGCAGGGCGAAAAAGCACAGGGCGGTGATCCAGTGCGTGATGCGTACGAGGGCGAAATGACGCGGTGCCGGCTTCGCGGCTGTCACTCCCGAGGTTGGCGTCATGGCGTCGACGGGCATCTGAGCAGGTCGCAACGTTGCCATTTCGGCCTCCTCTAATCTTTGGCGGGAACGTGGAAGCGACAATAGTACCATGCTTGGGAAATTGTTCGACCGCACGCCCTGCGGCGCCTTCCGGCGATGCCCCGGTTTCCTGTTAGCTGCTCCGCCGCTTGCGGTGGGTACGATGCGTTCACCTCTTCGGTCCAGTTCAGCACCACATGTGTTTGTGGAACGGTGGGCTACAGCCGCGATCTGCTCGCGTGCAGAGGGTTATCTCTTAACCGCTGTGGCTTTGACTCGCGGTGAGGTGACACCGTAAACTAAGCGCCGTGAGAAGAATTTCGCGCGGCGGGAGCGGCGGCTGGGGCGGGGGATACGGATTCCGCTTCGATATCAGCGAGTATTTTCCGCGCGCGATCAAGACGCTTTGCCTGATTTGCGTCGGTGTTTTTCTGCTGCAGGAACTCTCGCGGTTTTTCTTTCACGCCGAGGGCTGGAATTTCTGGCTGGTTTACTTCGGCGTTTCACCGTATGCCATTCTCAAAGGCGTCAGCGTCTTCGGGCTGCCTATCCCCGCATTCTGGCAGCCCGTAACATACCTTTTCCTGCACGCAACCATTTGGCATATCCTTTTTAATTTGCTGTATCTGGCGATGTTTGGCGCCGCTCTGGAGCACATGTGGGGCGCGAAGAAGTTCTATACGTACTTCTTCCTGTGCGGGGTGGGCGCGGGGCTGATCGATTTGGCCGTGCGGACGGCGCTCGACCCACACATGCAGAGGCTGGCGCTGATGCCGACGATCGGCGCGTCCGGAGCGATTTACGGCGTGCTGCTGGCGGCGGCCGTGGTGATGCCCCATCAGCAAGTTTGGATGTTTCCACTGCCCGTAACGATCTCGATGCGGCTGTTTGTGATCGTTATGGGCGCGATCGAATTTTTCATGACGCTCGGTGCGACAGGCGACGGCGTCAGCCACTTCTGCCATCTGGGCGGCATGCTGGTGGGCTATTTGTATTTGCGGCGCGGAAGCCACCTTTACAATTTTCGGAACTACTTTTCGGATTGGAAGCGGCGGCGGCTGCGCAAGAAGTTCGATGTATATGTGCGCGAGCACCGCGACAAGCCGCCGTCACGGCCGGATAATTGGGTGAACTAGAAAGGCGGTGACGAGTGGCAAGTGACGAGTGACGAGCAAAGGCAGAAGGCAGACCTCCTCAGCTTGCAGAGTTTCGATCCGCAAGAGAAGTTTCGATTCGCAAGAAGATTGTCGCTACTACAACGAGTTTCGATCGATCCCGCCAAAGAAGATTGTCGCTCTACACGCTGCGACAAACATCCCGACGGCGAAAAATCGGGCGGTTATTTCTCGACGGCAAAGTTGCTGACGACGGAGTACAGGAACTCGACACCCTTGCGGAAGGTGTCGAGATCGATGCGTTCGTTGGGACCGCCGGCGTCGAGAACATCCTTATCGGCGAGCGCGAACGGAAGCAGGCCGTAGGTTTGCACGCTACGCTCGCGAAGAAATGGCGAGTCGGTGGATTCGATGGACATGTACGGCAGGACAGCGGCTCCGGGGAACTGCTGCTTCGCGGCCTGCGCGATCGTGCTGTAAAGATCGGACTCGATCGATGAAGCCGGGGCGGGCGGCGGCGCATTCTGGTCGAGTTGTAATTGGACCTGCGAATCGTCGACCGCCTGCTGGAGTTTCGCGACGAGCGGCTCGATCAAATCGCCCGGCAGCAGACGAATATTCACCATGCCGCGCGCCTGGGCGGGAATGGTGTTGGGATGATCGCCGGCTTGGAGGATCGTCGGGGCAATCGTGTTGCGCATCATCGCGCCCCAAACGGGATCCTGCTCCGAGACTTTTTGCACGGCGTGAGCCTGACGACTTGGATCTTCCAGCGCGCGCATCCACTTCGCCGTTTCGTTATCTTCAATTTTTGCAAGGCTGTCGAAATAATCGTGCGTCAGGAAAGTGAATTCGGGGCGCGTTTCGTACGCGGCGATTTTTTGCATTGCCGCGGCCAAATGAGTGATGGCGTTGTTCGGGTCAGGCAATGAGGTGCGACCCGGAGTGCCGGTGGCGATCACGTCGAGATCGCGCGAGACTTTTTCGTCGACCTGAATGCCGACGTACTGGACTTTTCCGTCCTTCAGGACAACACGGCCGCCCGTGTTGATGGCGAATCCCGCCGCGATCTTGTCCCAGTGCGAATCGACAGCGAAGCGAATGCCGGTGTTATCGCCGCGCGAATCGCTATCAGCGAAGAAGATCACGTCGCGAGCCAGATGGGCGTTCGAGCGCTTGAGCGCGATCAGGACGGCCATATTGGCAACAGTCATCGATTTATCGTCGATGGCGCCGCGCCCGTAGAGGTAACTGCCCTGGATCACTCCACCGAAGGGATCGGCGTTCCATTTGGATGCGTCGGCGGGCGGGGTATCGAGATGGCTGACGAGAAGCAGCGCGCGTGAGGGGTTCGGCAGCGCTGTGGCGGACAGGCGCGCAACAATAAAGTCACGTCCCGGCGAGCTTTCGAAGATTTCCGAATCGATTCCTTCGTTTTTCAGAACGCCCTGAAGATATTTCGCGGCGTTAACGTCGTTGCCCGGAGGATTCGATGTGTTGATGCGCATCAAAGACTGCAGCCACGTGATGGCTTGGCTTTCGAGGCCCGGAAGATCGAAGCCATTCTGGCTGTTGGACTGCGATGGTGCAGACTGCGATTGGCACTGAGCGGCTGCCGTGAAAAAAAGAAAAAGAACCAGAAGGGTGCTCAGAAAGCGGCATGTCATCCGTTTGCCTCCGCAGCATTTACCGTGCGCCCCAGCGCGCGAAAGTCGATACAGGAAACCGAATTTCCATACTATCATGGCGATTGCGCCGCGCCTGGGAAGCGTGCGCGGGTTTTCCGCAGAGCAAGCGACCACCCGCATCAGGGAAGCGGCATCCAAAAAGAGTTGTCGTCCTTTCTCTGAGGGCGGGCAAGGCAAGGAGCCAGGCTGAATATGCGTTCGCCTTCGTGGATCCGCGTGATCCTTCTGAGCGTGTTGGTCGCCGTGTTGGGAGTGCCGCCCGATGCGATTATGGCGCGCGCGCAAAGTCAGCAGGGGCCGGAGAAACCTCCCGCGGCGCAGCAGCCCGCGCCTCCGACGCCTCCTTCCGGTCAACAACAGCAAAAGCCCACGCCGCCTTCGCAACCCAAGTCGGAAATTTCAGCGCAAACAAACGTGGTAACCGTGAATGCGACGGTGACCGATCAGGACGGCGACGTCCTGAATGGGCTGAAGGCGGCCAATTTCCGCATCATCGACGATGGCCAGCCACAGCAGATTACGAATTTCGCTCCTTCCGATGCGCCGGTCACAATTGTGATCCTGATGGAATTTAGCGGTAGGTTCGGAGGGTGGTTCGGCTACAAAGCGAAATACTGGGCCTACGATTTTCTGAATCATCTGGGACCGCAAGACTGGGTTGCTTTTAAGACGTTCGATTTGAAGACGCACCTGTTGGACGACTTCACGCATAACAAGATGAAGGTAGCGAACGACATCGCTTCGCTCTATTTTCCGGATTTCAGCGAGTCCGATCTGTTCGATGCGCTGCTTGAAACGCTGGACCAGATGCGCGACGTGCCCGGTAAGAAGGCCATTTTGGTGCTGGCGACGGGAATCGATACGTTCAGCCATCACACCCTGGACGACACGTACAAAGTGGTGAAGGAGTCGGACACGACGATCTTTTGCGTCGGCATGGGCGAGGACCTGGACCTGTATAGCCGCACAGGCTCCGCGCCGATCGGATACTTGCAGGCGAAAAATCAGATGACGGAGTTTGCCGAGATGACCGGGGGCTACGCCTGGTTCCCGCGATTTGTCGGAGAGGCGCCGGCAATCTTCAATTCCGTAGCTGCGTTCCTGCGCTCGCAGTACACGATGGGATTCAGTCCTTCGACGGCGCCCGACGGGCGATACCACAAGCTGAAAGTTGAAGTGGTGGACGCAGATGGCAACCCGCTGCAGGTGGAGAACCACAAGGGCAAGAAGAAGAAAGTGATCGTGTATGCGCGGCAGGGATACACGGCGCTCACACCGGCGGCAGCAGGGAATCAGTAGCTCAGGCGGTTAGCCGGCCTGATTTCGATTTTCAGTAGCCGCGAATCAGATCGACGCGATTCAGCAAGTCACGGCCGCTGAACCATCGCTTGAGATTTTCCATCAGCAAATCCGTTTGCCTCACCCACAATTGATCGCTGATCGCGCTCGAATGCGGTGTAATGAACACGTTGTCGAGTCGCCACAGCGGGCTTTCGGACGAGAGCGGCTCGTCCACGGTGACATCGAGAGCCGCTCCGGCAATTTTGCGCTGCTGAAGCGCGCGAATCAGCGCCAGTTCGTCGACCAGCGCGCCGCGCGCTACGTTGATCAAATGCGAGGACGGTTTCATCAGCAAAAGCTCGCGCTCGCCGATCATTTTCGTGGTTTCCGGAGTTTCCGGCGCGGCAACGACGATGAAATCGGCGTCGGGGAGCGCTTCGTGCAGCGAGTCGGCGGAGAATACGCGTTCGGCGATATTCATGTCGGCGCGGCCGGAGCGCGTTACGGCCCAGACGCGCATTCCGATTGCGCGCACCAGCTTTCCTGCGGCGCGTCCCACCGCGCCCAATCCGACGAACAACGCGATTTTGCCGCGCAACTCACCAGGCCGAAGCGCCGCCGGCACGTCCCACAGTTCCTGCTGCGACCAGCGGCTTTGCGCCTGATAACGGACGCAATCCGGGAAACGGCGGGCGAGCGCGACGAACGTGCCGATGATGTGCTCGGCCATGGGAATGCTGTGAATGCCGCTCGCATTCGTCATCAGGATGCCGCTGGAACGAATTTCCGGATACATCAAGTGGCCGACGGCAGCGGCGGTCACATGAATCCATTTGAGCTTGCGTGCGGCGGTGAATTGTGCCGGGCGAACTGAAAAGCCGACGAAGATGTCGGTGTCGAGCAGTTCGTCGGCCAGATGATCGTACGTCGGCAAATGGACGACACGCATTTCCGGCCAGTGGCGGCGGATGCGTTCCGCCATTTCCGGGGGCGGATTCCAATACGAAAACGGATGATGCACGCAGATGAGGAGTTTCGTTTCGGCAGGCTGAGAGAGCAGCGGCTCAGCCAAGACGGGTACCCGAACCGAAGCTGAGATCTTTGCCCAGTGGCGGGCAGGCTTCGCTTCGCTGATGGTAGTCGCAAAAAATCGCAACGCACATTTGGAAGTTCACTTCGGAGCTCGGAGGTCGTGGCCCGTCATTTCGCGCGGCTCGGACGCGCCAAGCACACCTAGAAGAGTCGGGGCGATATCGCGAAGGGAGCCGTTCGGCTTCAGTTGCAGCTTTCCGTCATCGCTCACCAGAATGAACGGGACGGGATTCGTCGTGTGATAGGTGTGCGGGCCGCCGGTTACGGGATCAATCATCGTCTCGGCGTTGCCATGATCGGCGGTGATGATCCATGCGCCGCCACGCGGGCGCAGCGCCTGGAAGATTTGGCCGAGGCACGCGTCGACAGTTTCGACCGCTTTGATCGTGGCTTCGAGCTGACCGGAATGGCCCACCATGTCGGCGTTGGCGAAGTTCATGATTACGGCGTCAAACGCGCCTTTCTCGACCGCATGGATCACCGCGTCAGCAATTCCTTGCGCGGACATTTCCGGCTTCAAATCGTAGGTGGGCACTTTCGGCGAGGGAACCAGGATGCGTTCTTCGCCGGGAAACGGCTTCTCGACGCCGCCGTTGAAGAAATACGTGACGTGCGCATATTTTTCGGTTTCGGCCACGCGCAAATTCTTGAAATCCATTTCGGCAAAGACGTTGGCCAGGATGTGTTCAAGTTTTTCCGGTCCGATCACGTAACGCAGCCACGGCCATGTCTTCTCGTATTGCGTCATGCCGACAAAGACGAGATTTTTCGGTCGCGCAGGATCGGAAATCTTGTCGAAGCCCGGCTCCACCAGCGCCTTCGTGATCTGCCGCGCACGGTCTGCGCGGAAATTGAAGAAGATTATCGCGTCGTCGTCGCGAATCACGCCGCGCGGCAATCCGGCAGCTCCTTGTGCAGCCTCTTTCGTCACGACAAAGGGCGCGACGAACTCATCTGTCACGCCTTTTTCGTAGCTTTGCTTCATCGCAGCGATCGGGTCGCTGGTTTTCAACTCCGCTTCGCCATGGACCATCGCGCGATAGGCCTTCTCGACGCGCTCCCAACGATTGTCGCGATCCATCGCGTAATAGCGGCCGCTGACGCTGGCGATCTGGCCCACGCCGTATTCGCGCATCTTCTGCTCAAGCTGGCGCATGTAGTCGACGCCACTGTGCGGAGGCGTGTCGCGCCCGTCCGTGAAACAGTGGACGAATACTCGCTCAACCTTGTTCTCACGGGCCATCTCGAGCAGGGCGAAAAGATGATCGATATGCGAATGCACGCCGCCGTCGCTGAGTAGCCCGATGAGATGAAGCTGCCGTTGGCGTCCGCGCGCCATCGCTTCCAGCAGGAGCGGCTGGCGGAAAAATTCGCCGGTAGAGATGAGCTGGTCAACGCGCGTGATGTCCATTTGCACGATGCGGCCGGCGCCGATGTTCAGGTGGCCTACTTCGCTGTTGCCCATTTGTCCTTCGGGCAGACCGACGAAGGGGCCGGACGTGTGGATGAGAGTGTTCGGGAAATCCTTGAGCAGACGGTCGTAATTGGGCTTACGGGCCAGTGCGATGGCGTTGCCCTGCGTCTCAGAGCGAAAGCCCCAGCCGTCGAGAACAGTGAGGACGATGGGTCGAGGTCGGTTTGGCATGGCCAGTCAGGATATCACGCCCGGCGCTGAGTATTTCTGGCTGAGAGGCTTGGGACTTTTGTTTTGCAGCCTCCGTCGCCTCGCTAAAATCGATTCGCGAACTGGCAAAGAATGAGCGAGCCGATAGCTAGCCGGTAAAAATGCGCGGCTTCAGACGAATCGAGGATAACTAAAGTCGAGTTGCTGCGTCTAACGCGCCAAGAGCGGCCTGCACCCGGGTGGGGTGCGGACTGTTCGCAGGTCCTACACACAGCTATCGGACATTTGAAACATTCTCAAGCCGAAGGAGAGGGGTGCGTCCATGGTGAAACTTCGAACAGCGCTCGTTTTGATAGTGCTTCTTATTGCGCCCGGATTGGTCCGCGCGCAATCCGCCGTAATGAACCTGCCGCGTGCCAGCCAGCACGCCGTGCTCACGCAACGCATCGGGATTACCGATATAACGATCAACTACCATCGTCCGCTGGTGAACGGCCGCAAGGTATGGGGCGGGCTCGTTCCCTACAACCAGGCGTGGCGGGCCGGCGCGAACGAGAACACTACGATTTCGTTCAGCGATCCGGTAACAATCGAAGGGCAGCCGCTCGCCGCGGGGACATACGGTCTGCACATGATTCCCGGCGAAAGTGATTGGACGATCGCCTTTTCCAAAATGAATAGCGCGTGGGGAAGTTTCACGTACAAGCAGGACGAAGACGCCCTGCGCGTAACGGTGAAGCCGCAAACGACCGATTTCCATAATGCATTGACGTACGATTTCGACGATCCGACGGCGGATTCCGCTGTCGTAACGCTTCGCTGGGAGAAGCTCGCTGTGCCGTTCAAGGTTGGAGTGAACGTGCACGAAATCGTGGAAAACAGTCTCCACAACCAGCTTCGCGGCAGGGCGCAATACACCTGGGAAGGCTGGGACGATTCCGCGAATTACCTGCTCGCAGAGAAAACCGATCTGGACGAAGCGCTGAAATATTCGGATCAATCGATTCAGGTGGAAGAGCGTTACGACAACCTGATGACGAAATCGCAGGTTCTTACAGCGCTCGGCCGCAACGATGAAGCAACTGTGGCGCGCAAGCAGGCGCTCGATAAAGCCGACGTCAATCAGCTATACGGCTACGCCTTGCAGTTGCAGGCGCAAAAGAAACAGGATGAGGCTTTCGAGGTCTACCGAAATCTGGCGAAGAAGTTTCCCAACCACTGGCGTGCGCACGCAGCGATGGCGCGGGTCTACAGCGGGCAAGGAGACTTCGAAAGCGCGGTGAAGGAAGCGAACGCTGCGATGGCCGCCGCACCAGACGCAATCAAACCCATCGTTAAGGGCTTCATCGTGAAGCTGCAGAACAAGCAGGACATCAACAAGACTTAGTTCCAGGGGTAGCTCGCGGCGCCGATCGTTTTGGCGTGGCAGCTCAGGATGCGACGTGTCGATGGCTATTTAGACTGAGAAGCTTGGAGGCTTTTGTTTTTTTGCAGCTTCCATTGCCTCTTCGAAATTGATTTGTGAACTGGGGTGGGATGCGCGAGCCGTACCGAGGCCTCACGTAACAGCGAACTCCCTTAGAGTCGGGGGCCACAAAATTACGTACTCTTCTCCTGTCAATTCGCGGTACGCCGCTCGGAACTGATGCGGCAGTCCATGGCTTTCAGCGAGGTAGTGTGCTTTCTTAAAGGCGGCTACAGGCTCGTTCGTCAGGATGAACACGTTGAATTCCGATGCGCCGCAATCGTGGCCGTCAATGGTGGCCAGGGCATCGAGATATGCGTTCAGCTTATCCTCGAAACGCACCAGGACCTCATCGTTCATCGAAT
>DASUJR010000444.1:0-41756 GCA_036279175.1 Candidatus Acidiferrales bacterium
CATGCTGGCCTGTCCGCCCTCTGGCGACGAGACCACAACCACCACGCAACAGCGAGAAACAACGGCTCGCAGATTAACAGCAGCAGATATGTCAAGGAAAACGCCGTCATAATTCCCCTCTTTTGGGCAGCACCCGCCGAGAGCTTCGCTTCGCGGTAGTGGGCTCCGGCACGGCCTTAGTTGCACCATGTACTCTGGCACACGTTTTGAAGAATTGCGCTCTGCGAGGGTCCCGCGGGTCCCCATTCACCCTTCACGTGATTGTCGTTTGCGTTCGTCCCTTGAGTGGCGTTTGGGTCTCCTTGACCATCGGCATTCTTGCGAATTGTTGTCAGGATGTACGCAGATATTCCTGCCATATTTTAATCTGCTGGTAGCGGACGATTTTGTAACCCAAATAGTCGAGCGGCGCAGGGCCTGGCAGATCCGCTGCGCCTGTCTCGACAACCAAGTCGTTCGTGCCGATCGAGTAGACTCGCCAGTATCGCCACCCTTCGAGGGGATGGCCTTGTAGAGTCACGGCGGAAAGCGCATCTGCCGATGTGTCGAATCTCTCTATTTGAACGCTGAACGGACCTTGGCCTAAACCGGATTTCACCATGCCCGGCGATCCGAGAACCGGAACGATGCCGGAAACCACCTGTGCCGTCGTGCCGATTTACCGCAAAATGCGGGAGCCGCGACGACCAAAACTAAAACGATTCTACGTGAGATGTACAACCGGTAACGCTAGCCGGCTTGGACGGGTTCTTCGGCCGAGACAGGCTGCTTCGGCGCCGCGTCCGTCTCGCCCACTTTGAAACGCGAGAAGCGGCGGATCGCGATGTTTTCGCCCATTTTGGCGATAGCCTGGTCGACCAGCTCCTTCACCGTGACGCCCTCGTCCTTGATGAAGTGCTGCTCGTAGAGGCAATTTTCTTCGTAGAATTTTTCCATTTGGCCGTTGACGATCTTCGAAAGGATGGCTTCGGGCTTGCCGCTTGCTTTGGCGCGCTCGGTGTAAATTTCGCGCTCCTTGTCAAGAACCTCTTGGGTAACTTCCTCGCGCCGAAGAAAACGAGGGTCAGTGGCTGCGACGTGCATTGCAACGTCGTGGCAGAGCTTCTGAAAATCCTCGGTGCGCGCAACGAAATCGCTCTCGCAATTCACTTCCACCATTGCTCCAATTTTCCCGCCCGCGTGGATGTACGATCCGACGAGACCTTCGGACGTGGCGCGCTGCGCCTTTTTTGCGGCCGCAGCCTGGCCCTTCTTCCGCAGGATGTCGATCGCCTGATCCAGAGAGCCGTTCGCTTCGATCAATGCCTCGCGGCACGCGCTGAAGCCCGCCCCCGTGCGGTCGCGCAGCTCTTTCACCTGCTGCGCAGATACATTCTTTCCATCGGTTGCCATGTACGTTTGGATCCTTTTTCTTTGATGTGGATGTAAAGCCGGATCGGACGGTAATTCTATCGGGAGCTTTCGTCGTCGGACAACGGAGCCGGCGCAGGCTCTTCGCCGGGTTCGCCCTCAACAAAGTCGCCTTCCTGCTTTTCGTAAACCTCGTACGCGCTGGTGTCCACGTATTCGACACCCTCTTCGCCAGGCGCGCCTTCCATGGCCTTCTCTTCCGCGATTTGCGACTGCTCGAAGGATTGGCGTCCCGCCAGCACCGCGTCCGAGATCTTCGAGGTGAAGAGGCGGATGGCTCGCAATGCATCGTCGTTACCGGGGATGACCCAATCGACCAGATCCGGATCGCAATTCGTGTCGACAATCGCGACAACCGGAATGCCGATGCGGCGCGCTTCACGAACGGCGATCAATTCGGTGTTCGGATCGATCACGAACATCGTATCGGGCAGCGCCGCCATATTTTCGACGCCGGCAAAATTCTGATGAAGGTGCTTCAGCTCGCGCTCGAGCCGAGCCGCTTCCTTCTTCGGAAGCGCAGCCATGCGGCCGTCTTCGATCATGGCCTTCAGCAGCTTCATGCGCTTAATGGATTTCTGGAGCGTCGCCCAGTTCGTGAGCGTGCCGCCAAGCCAGCGATTGTTCACATAGAACATTCCGCAGCGCTGGGCTTCTTCCGCGATGGCTTCCTGCGCCTGGCGCTTCGTGCCAAGGAACAGGATGTTCCTGCCGTCCGCGGCGCGTTCGGCCACATAGCGGGCGGCGTCGCGGAACATCTTCAATGTCTTTTGCAGGTCAATGATATGGATACCGTTGCGCTCGCCGAAAATGTACTCCTTCATTTTCGGATTCCAGCGCCGCGTCTGGTGACCGAAGTGAACTCCGGCCTCCAGCAACTCTTTCATCGTAATTTCGACTGCCAAAGTGCCTCCTCTCGTGAAAGGGATGCTTTTAGTCCCGGTTGCTGGCCGAGACCAGCATCCTTTTTTGCCGGCAGCTTGCCGGCCATGATTTTAACTACAATGGCGAGTGAAGAGGGGGCATGTGGCTAGCGCCATCTCCCCCACGAACATCCGCCAAGTCCAGTTATCCCGCTCCACCGGCCGCAAATCGCGACCGAAAATTCAGCCACTAACGCTTGCTGTATTGGAAGCGGCGACGCGCACCCTTCTGGCCGTACTTCTTGCGTTCCTTCATACGCGGATCGCGCGTCAGAAAACCGTTCGTTCGCAGCGACGGCCGCAGCTCGGGATTGAACAGCGCTATCGCGCGCGACAAACCCATACGGACCGCTCCAGCCTGTCCGCCAACGCCGCCGCCCTTCACGTGCGCCGTTACTTCCAGCTGATCCAGAGTCTGCGTGAATTTCAAAGGCTCAACGGCCGCGATGTGCCACGAAACGTTGCGGAAATACTCCTCCACCGGCCGGCCGTTCACGGTGAAGCGAGCCGCTCCCGGCTTGATATAAACACGGGCGATCGCTTCGCGCCGGCGGCCCGTGCCATAAAACTGCTTGCCCGCTCCAGCCGGGCTTCCAGATGAACTCACTGATCCTCCTGTGTCCTGCGCAATCTCAAAGTGAAAGCGTCAGTCGAGCGCGCCGAAGGAAAATCCGCCTGGGGCGCAGAGAAATGCTCACGATCCTTGCACGGGGTTACAATGCGAGCGGTTGAGGCTTCTGTCCAGCATGACGCGCAGCTGCTTCGGCGCCTGCGTACACTCGCAGTTTCCGCGCGCGACGAGCGCGAAGCTTGTTCTTCGGCAGCATTCCCTCTATCGCTTCCCGTACTACTTCTTCGGGCCGGCGCTGCAGCAGCGCTTTAACGGACACTTCCTTCAGTCCGCCCGGATAGCCGCTATGTCGCCGGTAAACTTTCTGGTCGATCTTATTGCCTGTAAGGCGAATCTTCTCGGCATTGAAGACGATCACGTGGTCGCCGCAATCGGTGTAGGGAGTGAATTGCGGCTTGTCCTTGCCGATCAGCAGCCGCGCAACACGCGTCGCCAAGCGCCCAAGCACCTGCCCGTCCGCATTCACCGTGAACCAGTTCTTCCCTTCCGCCAGATCTTCCGCCTCACGTCCCTTTGGAACATACGTCCGCATCAGCTTGATCACACCTTTCCGTTCATCAAAAGACAAACCCTAACTCTAAGGTACGAAGTGGATTCTGTCAAACGAAGACTGCGGCTGGGAGAGCCTACTCACATGGTATCCCCCTGGCAGGATTGAAATGCTTGAGCGAGAAGCGGCGGCAGGAGGCACGGCAAAAATACGAAGCCACACGAAGAACCGCACCCTCCGCCGACAGCGCGAAGGATGCGGCACCCGAACGACTTTGCTTCAGAGGAGGAACGATTTAGGCTGACGTCGTCGCCGTGCTGCGCACACGGTTATACGACTTCGACTCGCTGTCGCTACCGTCGCCGGCCTTGTCGATCTCGATCGAGCCCTTAAAGTACGCGCCATCTTCAATCATGATGCGCGCGGTGGTCAGGTCGCCGACGACGGAGCCGTCCTTCTTGATCTCGATGCGGTCGCGCGCGCGAAGATTGCCCTTCACGTTGCCGTAGACGGCCACTTCGCGAGCGATGATGTCCGCGGTGACGCGAGCGCTGGCGCCGATGGTCAGCTTGCGATCTTCGAGGGAAACCAGTCCCTCAACGCTGCCGTCGATCTGCAGATCTTCGTTTCCGGTGATTTCGCCCTTAATATGCAAACTAGCGCCGAGCCGCGCGGTGCTGCCGCCCGTCGAAGTTGGGTACGTCGAATCAATCGCCATTGTCTTTGCCTCCCCTGAAAAAGATTGTGTGGCTGACGAACTTGGTGCTGCTGTTCCAGGTTGCTGCGGGAGCGGAGACCTTCCGGAAGCGTCCGCTTTTTTATCTCCCCACATCTACCCTCCTTGGGCCGTCAACAGAAATGACCGCGTGAACGACTGCCTGGGGCAGCCATCCTCGCCCGTTTACCCGCTGGGACGAGTAACCGGCGCGACAGATGAACGCAACTACGCACGTGAAATGTGGGTCGGGCACGCTCGAACGTGACCCAACACCGGACTGGGCCTGCCTGCCGCAGGCAGGGCACTAAATTTATGCCCGCATCATACGCGTGCCAATTCCAAAGTGAAACGTTTGTGCTGTAGCGGTAATGGCGAAAGGAAGGGCAACAACAGCCGCGCTCCAAACAACACCCGGATGGACCTCGGA
The DNA here is from genome assembly GCA_036279175.1 of Candidatus Acidiferrales bacterium. GTDB lineage: Bacteria > Acidobacteriota > Terriglobia > Acidiferrales > UBA7541 > Palsa-295. The sequence goes on from DASUJR010000444.1 coordinate 4,600, forward strand.
TTCGCGCTGAAGGACCACAAGGGAAGCTGCCCACGCGTCTGATCGATACGGGCGGCCTCGCCAAGAAAGCCGCATCACATCACACAACGAGATCACGTCGCTCGCCGACATCGACCGGTAGTGGATAAGTGGCTGAAGATCGCGTACGACCTGGAAGCGTAACGCCAAAGCACCACGAAGAATTTCAAAACGAGAACGTTCTCCGTTTTTCGTCGGTTCTGAAGAGAGCTCCCACCGCGGCAGACAGGCCTCAGCGCATCCGCGAAAATGGGAAGGCCCGATTTCCGAACAGTGAACGTCAGGACGCTTCGCTTCAGATGACAAGCTTTCCGATCAGCCAACCCAAGCTTGACGATCAAGAACGAGGCGAGCGCTCGACCTTCCATACGAAGTCCGAGATGAGCTCGGCGAGCCGCAACCGCAAGTCGGGTGGCAGATTGTGTCCCATTCCTTCAATCAAAACGAGTTCCGCGCCTGGAATGGCATCCGCCGTTGCGCGTCCACCACTTGCGTCGCACATGCGGTCGGCGAGGCCGTGAATCACGAGCGTCGGGACTTTCACACGTCGCAGCATCTCTGTTCGATCGCCGGAGACGACCGTAGCTATGGCCTGGCGCGCGCTGCCGAGCGGATCGAAACTACGGTCGAAGGCACGGCCCGCACGAGCCTTGGTTTCCTGTTCGTCCGCGGGATAGCCGGGCGATCCGGCGCATTTGGCGGCCCGCACCATTTGCTGAATGACTTGGTCACGAGTGACAGCGGGCGGACCTGAAAACAGTTCCCGGAGGACTTCAGGGGAAGGTTGACCAACCTTCGTGTCGCCTGTTGTCGACATCATCGATACCAGCGACCGGACACGGTCTGGATGCTCGATCGCCATGGTTTGTGCGATCTGACCACCCATCGACGCGCCAACAATGTGCGCCTGCCTAATTCCCAAATAGTCCAGAAGCCCTACCGTATCGCCCGCCATATCCGACAACGTGTATGACGCAGATGAGTGGTCTCCGGCGAGCACGGCGGGCAGATTTGGCGTTGGCGCGTCGACCAAGTGCGTCGAAAGGCCTGAATCCCGATTATCGAAACGGATAATCTGCAGGCCGCGACCAACGAGGGCCTGGCAAAAATCGTCCGGCCAATGGATCAACTGAGCGGCAACGCCCATGATGAGCAACACGGGAGGCGCGTTCGGGCTACCGAGACGCTGATAGGCAATATCGATTCGGGCTGGTCCAACCTGCGAAGCGCGTTCGAACTCGTCTGCGATCATCGTCCTCTTGCTTTCCTGCTTATTCCTCTGATCCTCGAATGCAACGGCGGCCAACGTCTTTGGCGATGCGTCAGCCCTTTTCAATCCTATCGTATGTGACGAACGAGATGACGTTGCCGTCGGGGTCGCGAACCTGAAAATCGGTGCCTCCCCACGCCTGTTTCTTAGCTTTTGGCGAAGGTTGACGCTGCGCGCCTTGAATTCCGTTTCCTGGTTGCCACACGCCGGTATTTCTGCATTTTCTCGCTTCTACCTACCAACCGGGTTCGCGGAGCGGGTCGCTGATGTGATATAGAAGTATGTTCGACTGCGTAGTATTTTGCGAACGCCCAGACAACAGTAGTTCGTGAAACAGTCAAAAAAGAAGGACTCCTACCGCAGAGACGAAGAGTTCCCGCCACGGCGGGCAGGCGCAGAGGAATTCATCGCGAGGAAACTGGCGATTGCGCAGTGCCGAGTCGTCCACAGGAGTCGAGAGGTCCCCGGAAGTGAGTGAGCCGATCGTTGATACCGAGAGAGAGGCGGAGATCGCGCAACCAACCCAGAGTGCGGTGATCCAGGTCGAGAACCTGCAGAAAAACTATGGGACGGTGCAAGCCCTTCGCGGGCTTAGCTTTGCCGTCGAGCAGGGCGAAGTTTTCGGGCTGCTTGGCCCCAACGGCGCCGGCAAGACCACGACCATCGAGATTCTGGAAGGCATGCGCACGCCCGACTCGGGAACAGCTCGCGTCTGCGGCCTCGATCCGCAGCGGAGCGGCGGAAAGTTCAAGGAAGCCATCGGGGCCGTCCTGCAATCGACTTCCCTGCCCGACAAAATTCGCGTTTCGGAAGCGATCGAGATGTTCGCGAATTTCTACCACGATCGCGCGGATACGCGGGCCCTTTTGAGGCGATTCCAACTGGAAGAAAAAGCTTCGGCGTTCTACAACACGCTTTCCGGAGGGCAAAAGCAGCGACTCGCGCTGGCGATCGCCCTGGTAAACAATCCGAAGGTGGTTTTCCTGGACGAGCCGACGGCGGGCCTGGACCCGCAGGTGCGGCGCGAAATCTACGACATCGTCGAGCATCTGAAGCAGGAGAAGAAAACGGTTTTGCTGACGACGCACTACATCGAAGAGGCGGAGCGGCTGTGCGACCGCGTCGCCATCGTTGACTACGGGAAGGTGATCGCGCTGGGAACTCCGCGCGAGTTAAAGCAACGGTCGGCGGGCACGACGCGCATCGAGGTGCGGCTGGCGCACCCCCTGGGCGACGGCGTTCTGCGGGGGCTCGATGGCGTTGCGGACGTTCGCGAGTTTGACAGCGTGTACGTGCTGCATTCGTTGCGTCCGCCGCAGACGATCGTCTCGCTGGTGAAGCAGTTGGAGTCCGACAACAACGAGCTGCAGAGTCTGGAAATGTTTTCGCCGTCGCTGGAGGACGTGTTCATTGAATTGACGGGACGACGATTGCGCGAGTAGCGGCTTTTCGCCACAGAGGCACAGAGACGCAGAGGACATTCGTAGGGCAAGGCCACCGATGCGCGGTTGTCATCCTGAGCATAGCGAAGGATCTCTCTTCGAGATCAATCGGTGAAGAATCAGGATTGGAGTGAACGTTGAGCAGCACGTGGACATTGACGAAGATGCGGATACGGCTTGCGGTCCGGAACCGCGCGTTTTTCTTCTTCACGTTTGTCATGCCGCTGGTGTTTTTGTTCGGCGCAATCGCGTTTTTCGGCAAAGGCGGATCGACGGAGATCGCCTACGTGCTTGGGGCGATCCTGACGATCACGGTGATGGGCAGTTTCTGGGGGCTCAGCGTGCAGCTGGTCACGTTTCGCGAGCAAGGCATCTTACGCCGGTTCCGGATCGCCCCCGTGCCGGCGAGTGCGATGCTGGCCTCCAGCATCGTGTCGAATTACTTCCTGACGCTGCCGATCATCGTGATCGAGATCATCGTGTGCCGCTATTTCTATCACCTGCAATCGTGGGGCAACCTGCCGGAAATCTTCATCCTGATCACGATTGGCTCAGCTACGTTTGCCGCGTTCGGACTGATCGTTGCCAGTGTGACGAACACGATGCAGGAAACCCAGATGATCAACAACCTGCTGTGGACGGGCTTCCTGTTCCTTTCGGGCGCGACGATTCCGCTCGCCGTTTTTCCAGGATGGCTGCAGCACGCGGCCCTTTTCATCCCTGCAACGTATCTCGCGCGCGGCCTGGAATCGGCCACGAACAGTCGGGCGACGACGGGCGAAATCATCACTGAACTCGTCGCGCTGGGTTTGGGACTTGCGGTGGCATTCGAGATTTCCCGCCAACTGTTCCGCTGGGAGCCCGAAGCGAAACTCGCGCCCCGCGCGAAACTCTGGGTCATCGCGGCTCTGGTCCCGTTCCTGTTTTTCGGCGTGTACGAAAACTGGCGCGGCGATATGCTCACGCATGTACAACAGGATTTTCATTCCGTCTTCGGGCACTCACCGGCTGCGGAGCACCCGCGGACGCCGCCCTCCGGAAAGTAGCGACCCGGTCTCCAAAGCCAGGTGACGACCGGCACTTGCACGATCACGTTCCGTGCGACAATAGCGCCGCGGCGCGGCAATCGAGCCCTCAATGCTGTAACGCCGAGGCGTCCATTTCCGTCCAAAGACAGTGACGCCAATCATCGCGTAACTTTAATCCGGCAACGCGCATCGCAGAAGCGATCAGATTAGGGATCCTTAGCGAGCAAGTCGGAGAGGCCAGACAGACCTAAGGCCAGAAACAACTGAATCCTATAGCAGAAGCGACGAATCGTGGAGCAGAAGCGACTCAACAATATGGACACCACAACCACCTCGACAGGAAGACCACGCGTCACCGACTTTTCTAACGAGCCGCCGGGGATGCCGCCGGAGCACCCGACGAAGCGCAGCCATCCATGGGTCTGGCTGATCGTCCTCGTGATCCTGGCTGCTGCCAGCTACTGGATGTATCACCAGTATCAAGCTGCGCAGGCAGCACACCACGCCACGGCGGGACGGCGGAACTTCGGAGAGGTTCCTATTTCCACCGGAGTAGTACAAAAGGGGAGCATCGGCGTCTACGTGGAAGGCCTCGGCTCGGTCACTCCCATTAACACCGTATCGGTAACCAGCCGCGTTCAAGGACAGATCATCGCGATTCACTATCGCGAAGGCCAAACGGTCCATAAGGGCGATCCGTTGATCGACATCGATCCGCGGCCATACCAATCGCAACTCACGCAGGTGCAGGGCGTGTTGGCACGCGATCAGGCCACTCTGGCCCAGGCCCGAATCGACCTTGACCGCTATCGCGCCGCGCTCGCGAGAAACGCGATTTCGCAGCAACAGGTGTACGACCAGGAACAGCTGGTCAAGCAAAACGAGGGTACGGTGAGGAACGATGAGGGCGCGGTGGCAAATGCCCAGGTGAATCTCGACTATTGCCACATCACGTCTCCGATCGACGGCCGAGTCGGCCTGCGGCTGGTTGATCTGGGGAACATGGTGCAGGCGAATGGGACGAACGCCCTGGTGGTCGTGACGCAATTGCACCCGATTACGGTGATCTTCAGCATCGCGGAAGACTATCTGCCGGAGATTCAGAAGCAAATTCGTACGGGCCGCAAGATGGTTGCGCAAGCCTACGATCGCACAGCGGAAACGCTGCTCGAAACAGGTTCGCTGCTTACGATCGACAACCAGGTGGATCCCACCACGGGCACGATCAAGATGCGCGCCATCTTCACCAATCCGGACAACATGCTGTTTCCGAATCAGTTCGTCAACGCGCGTCTGCTGGTGGATACGCAGCAGAATATGAACCTGGTTCCCACTTCCGCGATCCAGCGCAACGCGCAAGGCGCGTTCCTCTACGTTATCACTCCGGAGCACCAGGCAACGGTTGCGCCAATCACAATCGGCACTACGAACGCCGACGTTACCGCGGAAACCGGAGTTGCCGCGGGTCAAACGATCGCGATCAGCGGGTTCGACAAGCTGCAGAGCGGGGTCAAGGTCGCGATCCACAATGGAAACGGTCAACCAAGCACCGCTGCGAGCGGCGCCAGACCGGGCGGCCAGCCCTACGGGCACGCGAAAACGTCGAAACCTTCAAAACAGAAGACAGAGGCACCTTGAGTCCGTCTCGCCCGTTCATTCTGCGTCCCATCGCGACCTCGCTTTTGATGGCCGCGATCATGCTGGCTGGTGTGGTTGCGTTTTTTCAGCTTCCTATTTCCGCGCTGCCCGAAGTTGATTACCCGACAATCCAGATTGTGACTTTCTACCCGGGCGCAAGCCCCGAGGTGACGGCTTCGGCCGTTACCGCTCCGCTCGAACGCCAGTTCGGCGAGGTTCCGGGCCTGAGCCAGATGACGTCGACCAGCTCAGAGGGCAGCTCGATCATCGTTTTGCAGTTCGAGCTCAGCCTGAATATCGACGTGGCCGAACAGGAAGTGCAGGCCGGCCTCAATGCCGCGCAAAGCTATCTCCCGCCCGATCTGCCGGTCCCGCCGATCTACAGCAAGACGAATCCCGCTGACGCGCCCATCCTGACGCTGGCTCTGACTTCCGATACTTTGCCGCTGACTCAGGTGGAAGACCTGGCCGATACGCGGCTCTCGCAGAAGATCTCGCAATTGCCGGGCGTCGGCCTGGTGAGCATCAGCGGCGGCCAGAAGCCGGCGGTGCGCATTCAAGTGAATCCCACCGCGCTCTCGTCGTACGGAATTAATCTCGAAGACGTCCGCACCGCGATCCAGCAGACCAGCCTGGATTCGGCCAAGGGAAACTTCGACGGCCCGAAGCTGAACTATCAGATCGATGCCAACGACCAGCTTCTTACAGCCGCTGCCTTCAGCCCGATTGTCGTCGCCTATCGCAACGGCGCCCCGGTTCGCCTGTCGGATGTAGCGAACGTCATCGAGGGCTCGGAAAACACGCGGCAAGCCGCCTGGATGAATCTCACGCCCGCGGTGATCGTCAACATTCAGCGGCAGCCCGGCGCAAACATCATTCAGGTGGTGGACCGCATCCGCAATCTGCTGCCATTCCTGGAAAGCAATCTGCCGGCATCCGTGAAAGTGCAGGTTGTTACAGATCGCACCACCACAATTCGCGCCTCCGTAAACGACGTTGAATTCGAGTTGATGCTTACGGTGGCGCTCGTCGTGTTAGTGATTTTCCTGTTTCTGCGGAACCTGCCGGCAACGGTTATTCCCAGCGTAGCGGTGCCGCTTTCGATCGTGGGCACCTTCGGCGTCATGTATTTAGCCGGGTTCAGCCTGAACAATCTGACGCTGATGGCGCTGACTATATCCACGGGCTTCGTGGTCGATGATGCGATCGTGATGATCGAAAACATCGTCCGTTTCCTCGAAGAAGGAGATTCGCCGCTTCAGGCGGCGCTCAAAGGTTCCGAGCAGATCGGCTTCACCATCATTTCGCTGACGGTTTCGCTGATTGCCGTTCTGATCCCGCTGTTGTTTATGGGCGACATCGTGGGCCGGCTGTTCCGCGAATTTGCCATCACGCTTGCCGTGACCATCATCATTTCGGCCATCGTCTCGCTCACTCTGACTCCCATGATGTGCTCGCGCATCCTGCGGCACAAATCGGCATCGGAGCAGGGCCGTTTTTATCGCGCCTCCGAGCGCGTTTTCGATCGCACCATCGAATTCTACGGCCGCACGCTGCAGTGGGTCCTGCGGCACCAAACGGAAACTCTGATCGTGGCCATTGGAACGCTCGTTCTGACGATCTGGCTGTACATGATCGTGCCCAAGGGATTTTTCCCCGTCCAGGACACAGGCTTGATCCAGGGATTCTCCGAAGCGCCGCCGGGCATTTCGTTTGAAGGAATGTCCGAGCATCAACAAGCGCTGGCGAAGGTGATCCTGCAGGATCCGGCGGTCGACAGCCTCTCGTCATTCATCGGCGTCGATGGCACAAACACAACGCTGAATAATGGGCGCATCCTGATCAACCTCAAGCCGCTCGATCAGCGCAAAATGACGGCCACCGACATAATTCGCCGGCTCCAGTCGAAGCTGGAGCAGGTGCAGGGCATCACGCTCTATATGCAGCCGGTGCAGGACCTGACGATCGAAGACCGCGTGAGCCGCACGCAGTATCAGTACACACTCGAGGATCCCGACCCGGCTGAGCTGGAACATTGGACGAATCTGTTGATGGCGAAACTCGAAAAAATGCCTCAGCTGCGCGACGTTGCTACGGACCAGCAGACCGGAGCGATGACTGAGCACCTTGAAATTGACCGCATCACCGCCTCGCGCATGGGCATTACTCCCCAAATGATCGACCAGACGCTCTACGACGCGTTTGGCCAGCGCCAGGTCTCCACCCTCTATACGCAGCTCAACCAGTACCACGTCGTGCTGGAAGTGATGCCGCAGTTCCAGCAGTCGCCGGCAAACTTGCATAACATTTACATCCGCTCGGCGCTCGCTCCCACCTCGTCAGGCGCGGGCGTGGGTGCGGCGTCGAACGGCGTCGTGACGGCTTCGTCGTCATCCGGAAGCGTCACCGGAATTTCCGGGGCAAATCCGGGCGCGCCGAGCGCCGCGGCGAATCCACCATCCACCACAGCGCAGAACGGAGCGGCCGTCCCGTTGAGCGCGATCGCGCATTTCGAGACGCTTCCCGCGCCGCTGACGATCAATCACCAGGGCCAGTTCCCTGTCGTCACGATTTCATTCAATCTCGCGCCAGGCTACTCGCTGGGCGACGCAACCACGGCGATTGACCAGGCTCAAAAATCGATCGGCATGCCGCTCAGCGTCCAGGCCGCATTCCAGGGAACGGCAGCATCCTTTCGGGCCTCGCTGGCAAACGAGCCGCTGCTCATCCTCGCCGCCATCATCGTGGTCTACATCGTTCTTGGCGTCTTGTACGAAAGCTATATCCACCCGATCACGATTCTGTCGACCCTGCCGTCCGCTGGTGTCGGCGCAATTCTCGCGTTAATCATATGCGGGTCGGAATTCAGCGTCGTCGCGCTGATCGGCGTCATCCTGCTGATCGGTATCGTAAAGAAAAACGCGATCATGATGATCGACTTCGCGCTTGAGGCCGAGCGCAAGGAGGGAAAGAACTCAGTCGACGCGATCTATCAGGCCTGTCTGCTTCGATTCCGGCCGATCATGATGACGACGATGGCCGCGCTGCTGGGCGCCCTTCCCCTCGCGCTCGGATCAGGCATCGGCTCCGAGTTGCGCAAGCCGCTCGGCATCTCCATCGTCGGCGGCCTGCTGATCAGCCAGGTTCTGACGCTGTACACCACCCCGGTCATCTATATCTATTTCGATCGGCTCGCTCGCCGGTTTTCGGGAGCGGGCGCGGCCGATGAAGGACCTCAGCCTCTGCCGGCGGATTAGCCATGAATATTTCCTCTCCATTCATCCGGCGTCCGGTGGCAACTACGCTGCTCACCTCGGCGATTTTTCTTGCCGGGGCCGTTGCTTTTCGCCAACTGCCCGTTGCGCCGCTGCCGCAAGTCGATTTCCCCACCATCACAGTTGGGGCAAGCTTGCCGGGGGCGAGTCCTGAAATCATGGCTTCGGCGGTGGCTACGCCTCTCGAGCGTCAGCTCGGACGCATCGCCGGCGTCACGGAGATGACCTCTTCGAGCAATTTGAGCCGAACCAGCATCACGCTGCAGTTTGAGCTCGATCGCGACATCAACGGCGCCGCCCGCGACGTCCAGGCGGCGATCAATGCCGCGCGCAGTTATCTGCCGGCGAATTTGCGGACGAATCCGAGCTACCGGAAGGTCAATCCTGCCGATGCGCCGATCATGATCATCGCGCTGACGTCGGATGTGTATACGAAAGGCGCCATGTACGACGCCGCTTCGACTGTCCTTTCGCAGCGGCTCTCGCAGATTGAAGGCGTCGGTCAGGTGACCGTGGGCGGCAGCTCGCTTCTGGCCGTCCGCGTCGACGTGAATCCCACACAACTGAACAGCTACGGGCTGAGTCTTCAGGATGTCGCCACGATGCTGCGCAACCAGAACTCGAATCTGGCCAAAGGAGAGATTCACAACGGCAAGAATTTGTTCAGCATATCCGACAACGATCAGCTTTTGAAGGCGGACCAGTATAAGAAGCTCATCGTAGGCTACCGGAAGGGCGCGGCGATTCGTCTCTCTGACGTCGCCAACGTCCAGGACAGCGTGGAAGACATTCGCGCGGCAGGATTCGTTAACGGTAACCCGTCCATCCTGGTCATCATCAGTCGCCAGCCGGGCGCCAACATTATCGATACCGTCGACGCGATTCGAGCGGCGCTGCCTTCTCTGAAAGCATCGATACCGGCCGGGATCAAACTGACGGTAGTGATGGACCGCACGACCACGATCCGCGCGTCCGTCGATGACGTGGAGATCACGCTGGGCATTTCCGTCATCCTTGTGATCCTCGTCGTCTTTTTCTTCCTTCGCAACGTCCGAGCCACCTTGATCCCCAGCGTCGCAGTCCCGGTCTCTCTGATCGGGACCTTCGCTGTGATGTATGTGCTCGGCTACAGCCTCGACAATCTGTCGCTCATGGCTTTAACCATTTCTACAGGCTTCGTCGTGGACGACGCCATCGTCGTCATCGAAAACATCGCGCGCTATCTGGAAGAGGGGATGTCGCCGATGGAAGCGTCCTTGCGCGGCGCCCGCGAAATTGGGTTCACAGTTCTATCTATTACCGCGTCGCTGATCGCCGTCTTTCTTCCCATTCTGATGATGGGCGGCATCGTAGGCCGGTTGTTCCGCGAATTTGCGGTGACGCTCTCCGTCGCCATCGCGGTGTCGTTGCTGGTTTCACTGACCACAACGCCAATGATGTGCTCCAAATTTTTGAAACCAGATCGGCCTGACGAGCACGGCCGCATCTATCGAGCGAGCGAATGGTTTTTCAATTGGATGCTGCGCACCTACGACTACATCCTGTGCTGGTGCCTCGATCACGCCGCTATTACGCTGACGGTGCTGATTTTCACAGTCGCGGTGAACGTCTTCCTGCTGATCATCGTTCCCAAGGGATTTTTTCCTGAACAGGACACCGGCACCGTCTATGGCGGAATTCGCGGCGCCGAAGACGCGTCCTTTCAATCGATGCAGGTGCTGACGAAGCGCTTCGTGCAGATTGTAAAAAGCGATCCGGCCGTGCAAAACGTGATGGCCTTCACCGGCGGCGGCGGTTCGACGAATGGCGGTTTTATCTACGTCGGGCTGAAGCCCCAGAGCGAACGCAACGCCAGCGCCAGTGAAATAATCCGCCGATTGCGTCCGAAACTGCTTGCGGTGCCCGGCGCGACCGTTTTCATGCAAGCGGGCCAGGACTTGCGCATCGGAGGCCGCGGCGGTAACGCCCAATACCAGTACACGATTCAAAGCCAGAATATCGACGACCTGCAGAAGTGGGGTCCCATTCTGACCGACAAGATGCATGCGTTGCCCGGATTCACCGAGGTCAATAGCGACCAGCAGGACAACGGCCTGCAGGCCCGCCTCACCTACGATCGCGACACGGCCTCACGGCTTGGGATCAATCCGCAGGAGATAGACCAGACTCTGTACCAGGCATTCGGCCAGGCCCAGGTTTCGGTGATGTACACGGCGCGGAACCAATATCACGTCGTGATGGAGGTCGCGCCGCAATTCTGGCAGGGACCCGAGGGACTCAACTACGTTTACATCAAGACGAAGAACGGCGGCCAGGTTCCCCTGAGCGCAGTCGCGCACTATGAAGCCATTACTGCTCCGCTGCAGGTGAACCATCAAGGCCAATTCCCCTCGGTTACCGTCTCGTTCAATCTCGCGCCCGGCGTCGCGCTCAGCCAGGCCTCGGCCGAAATCGACAATCTCGAACAAAGCCTGGGCATGCCGACGTCGATTCACGGGATGTACGCCGGGACTTTCCAGGCGTTTAAAACCTCGCTCTCCAGCGAGCCGATGCTGATCATTACCGCGCTTCTTTCCGTTTACATCGTGCTCGGCATGCTGTACGAGAGCTACATCCATCCCATCACGATCTTGTCGACGATTCCCTCGGCCGGCGTCGGAGCGGTTCTGGCGCTGATGTTCCTCAAAATGGACCTGAGCGTCATCGCGATCATAGGCATCATTCTGCTGATCGGCATTGTGAAAAAAAATGCGATCCTGATGATCGATTTCGCCCTCGCCGCCGAACGAAACGAAGGCAAAGGCCCGAAAGAGGCCATCTACCAAGCCTGCCTGCTGCGCTTCCGCCCCATCATGATGACCACCATGGCCGCTCTCTTCGGCGCGGTGCCGCTGGCCGTCGGACTGGGAACCGGATCGGAATTGCGCCGCCCGCTTGGCATCACGATCGTAGGAGGGCTGATTTTCAGCCAGATGCTCACTCTGTTCACAACTCCCGTCGTGTATCTCTATATGGACCGCTTCAGTTGGTGGTTGCGCGGGGCGCGGCGTCGCGCGATCGCGCCTGCCGGACAGGAAGCCGACTGATGCGATCCTGCCTGAGTTCGAGGGCCGTTGCCGTTTGCCTTCATGAATCGCGGCGCGCGCACGCCTCAGATCGGGCAACCGACTATCACGCGAGGACAACAACCATGACTCGGCGTTTCGCACGCTCCATCTCAATCACCGCCTTTGTCGTTGCCGCTGCGTCTCTTGCGGGCTGTGTTGTCGGCCCGAAATATCACACGCCAACTGCGCAAACACCGGCTCAGTACAAGGAAGTTACTCCGGCCAACATGAAAGAGGTCGGTAACTGGAAGGTTGCGCAGCCCAGCGACCAGCTGATGCGCGGCGATTGGTGGACGCTGTTCAACGATCCGGAATTGAACAAGCTCGAAGATCAGGTCGACGCTTCGAACCAATCCATCGCCGCGTCCTATTATTCCTTCGTAGCCGCTCGCTCGCTGGTGAAGGAAGCGCGCGCGCAATTGTTTCCCACGGCCACCGTCAGCCCCAGTATTACGAAACAGCAGCAATCGCAGAATCTGCACCAGTCATTTGTCACCGGCAGCGGCAGTTCGGGCGCCTCCACCTTCACCACGTACGATCTGCCCTTTGACGCGAGCTGGGTGCCGGACCTATGGGGCCGCGTCCGCAATACGGTCCGCAGCAATGCCTACGCCGCTCAGGCCAGTGCGGCGGACTTCGAAAACGTCCGGCTGGCTATCCACGCGGAGGTCGCTTCGGACTATCTGCAGCTGCAAACCCAGGACTCTCTGAAGCAGTTACTCGACTCGACAGTCAAAGCCTACCAGCAATCTCTGGACCTCACGGAGGCGCTCTACCAGACCGGCATCGACTCGGAGGAAGCAGTCGCTCAGGCGCAAACCCAGCTCAACGCAGCCATGGCCGAGGATACCAACCTGGGCATCGCACGGTCGCAGTTCGAGCATGCAATCGCGACCCTGACTGGCGCGCCCGCGGCTAACCTGTCGATCCCGCAGCGGCCGTTGAATTTCGCGCCGCCGCCGATTCCACTAGGAGTGCCGTCGCAGCTCCTCGAACGCCGGCCGGATATCGCTTCTAACGAGCGGCTCGTGGCGCAGGCAAATGCCGAAATCGGTATCGCGCGCGCAGCATACTTCCCGACGCTCTCGCTCAGCGCCTCGGGTGGTTTCGAGAGCTCGCAGTTCGCCAACTGGATCTCCTGGCCGAGCCGCTTCTGGTCTATTGGCGCGTCCGGAGCGGAAACGATCTTCGAAGGAGGTTTGCGGCGCGCGACCAACGAGCAATTTCGCGCGCAGTACGAGGAAACGGTCGCAAGCTATCGGCAATCTGTCCTCACCGCCTTCCAGCAAGTGGAAGACGAACTCTCCGCGCTCCGGATTTTGACTACGCAGATTCAGCAACAGAATGCGGCCGTCAGCGCTGCCCAACGCAACCTCGACCTCGCCAACGAACGCTACAAGCTTGGCATCGATCCCTATTTGAACGTCATCACTGCTGAAACTACTTTGCTCACGAACCGGCAGACTGCGGTGAATTTGCGCGGGCAGCAGATGGTCGCCAGCGTTCTGCTGATCGAATACCTCGGAGGCGGTTGGTCGCGCGCACAGCTCCCCACACCCGGCCAGGTCACCTGGGGCAAACCCGCGCCCGGCCCCGGCTCTCCGTCAAAACCCAAGTAGCTTTTGGACGGTTGGACCGTTCAGGCGGGGCAAAAAACGCCCGCAGAGTTCGTTCGCACCTGCCGACCCGCCTAAAATCGGAGTCGTAACAAAAATACCCCGCCGCGCACTGCAGGTCGCTCCCCCGCGCGCACCGCTACTAAGTCAGGCGAAATCAACACAGACGTGTTGCTGCACCCCTGTGACTACGCCGCTGGCAACGGACGTCGTTGATGGACACACCTTGCCATCAATTTTCCGCGTAAGCCTTTTCTAATCAACAAAACGACGAAAATTGATGGACACACTTTTCAACGTTCTTGTCGATCCTGGCCGCCGCACCAGCTTGGTGCAATTCCGCATTGTGCGTTCGAGCCGTCTCTGCTGCTCTCAGTCTCGTCTATCGATATAATGTCTGCATGGCGAATCAGGCGTACCTCGGTGTGTGGTGCAAGGATTTCAGCGAACAGCGGATGCTGGAGCAGTTCGGCGCCTTTCTTACGACAGTCCCCTTCTCTACGACGCGGCCAGGCTTCACCTATGTGACGGTCCGCGCGGTGGATGCGTCTGAGACGCCAGTCGTGGAAGACGATCTGCGCGCCGCGCCGCTCGACGCAAACGGAATCACCGCGATCATTGGCGAGCACATCCACAGAGACGGCTCTTACGAAGTGCATTCAACTTGGGATTTGTGGGAATTCGATGCAGCCACTGCGAAATGGGCAAACGGGCCGGAGGCACTTGAGATTTTCTGCCACGGTGAGGATTATGACGACGGCTTCTGGCGCGAGAACGGACACATCCAGGTGAACCTTGGATTCGAGCACCTCTTTACGGGTCACGCAGGACTGCTCGGAATCCGCCAGCTCGGCAACGCGTCGGCCGAGAGCGCCGAAGAAGCGCGGTTCCTGGAAGCAATGGCCTGGCCGGAAAATCTGCAGACCTATCACGAAAAGACTCGCGAGAACATCCGAAAGCTGCTCGATTGGGTGCGGCGAATCGAAAAGGCGGTGCAGGTAGCGCAGGTGAAGCTTTGGTCCGAGGGGGAGGAGAATTTCGAAGCGCGGATGGAAGAGATTCTCGCGGTGCGATAGCCGTTGGTGGCAGCGGCTGTCGCAAACACTGGTGAGAAGATATCACTGTTCGGGGAAAGAACTATTTCGACGTAACGAAACAGGTGCTGGCTCCGTTCTTTTCATTGGAAGTGTCTAGCTATAGAATCGCTCTTGTGCCCTCAAGAATGCGTGCAAGGGAACCGGAGTCCTTGCGTTTGTGTGAGCGTCCGCTGCGCGCATCAAGCCGACAGGCTGGCGCATCCGATACATCCGAATCCACACTATGAAACGAACGCTGGAAATTTGCGTATTACTGGCAGCCGCGCTCGCGTGCGTCTCGTGCGGCAGTTCACAGCCTGAAGCGAAGAGCGAAGCCGCCGCGGCCGCGCCTGCAACGCCGCAGGTGCCCGACAATATCCAGAAGGCGGCGGAGAATGATCTTGGCTCCGAGGCCGAGGTGCTCGTTTGGGGAGACCTGGCCAAAACAGGCAAGACGCAGGCTCTGGTGATCAACCGGCTGAAGGTGATGCCGAAGACGGCCGCACCTGGCATTTTGATCTCGCGCGTCTCTGTGATCGAGGACGACAACGGAAAGTGGAACGAGATTTTTCGCTGCGACGAACACCTGGAAAATCAAAAAGGCTACCTGGGCCGCCAGCCGATTGCGGCCGTCGGATCGTGGCGGTTGCAATACGAGCAGGATACCCACAAAGGCCTGCAGATGTATTTCACGCCGCTGAACCAGCCGGCGGGCGGGTACATCCAAACGCTCGGCGTTCGATGGAACCCCGAAGTAAAGCGGTATGAAACGATGGATCCGAGCTACGAACATTTCCTGATGGAGCAGCCCACGCTCGAAATCCCCACCGTTCCGGTGAGGATGTGAGCGCAGCAGCCCAAACCGTTGGAGGAACGGTCCGGCCCGAACGGAAACCGAGCGGATGGGATAACCTGAAGCCGCTGGTTCCCTACCTGCTGAAGTACAAGCGCACGACCGCCATTGGTCTGGCCGCGCTCGCGATCATGGGGCTGGTTGGCGCGTTGCCGCAGCTGATTATCGGCGTGATTGTGGATCTGCTGAAGGGATCTCCCGCGCCCCTTTCCACGCTGACCGGATTCTCGCGACGCATGTTGCATCCGTTATTTGCGATTTATGAGCCGCATAGTCATTCCGCGCTGGGCATTTTCTGCCTTCTCCTCGTGATCGTGATGGCGGTGAAGGGATTCTTCTCCTACTGGACGCGCTGGATTCTGATCGGGATGTCGCGCGACATGGAGTACGACCTGCGCGACGATTTGCTCGCGCGGTTGCTGAAACTGGATCCGGAATTCTACGTGCGCAACCGAACGGGCGATTTGATGTCGCGGGCTACGAACGACTTGAACGCGGTGCGCATGGTGCTGGGTCCGGGAATCATGTACAGCGCGACGACGATCATCACGATGGCAATGGCGTTGTTCTTTATGTTCAAGCTGTCGCCCGTGCTCACGCTGTGGGTGCTGATTCCTGTTCCGTTCGTCGTGCTCGCCGTGCGGTATTTCGGAGACACGATTCACCGCCTATCGGAAATCATCCAAGCCGCATTGGGGGTTCTGTCGACGCGGGCGCAGGAGAATCTGACCGGCATGCGCGTGATCCGCGCGTACACGCAGGAGAAGGCTGAAATCGAGCAATTCGATCGGGCGAACCGGGAATATGTAGACCGGAACATCAAGCTGATCGGAACGTGGAGCCTGTTCTTCCCGGCGTTGTCCGTGCTCATCATGCTGAGCGTTGTGCTTCTGCTGGGGCTCGGCGGCAAAGAGGTGGTCAACGGGCGCGTGACGCTTGGAACGCTCATCGCGTTTTACAGTTTCCTGATTCAGCTTACGTTTCCGATGATCGCGATCGGCTGGGTGACGAACATTTTCCAGCGAGGCGCGGCATCGATGGGGCGGCTCAGCTACATCCTAGATGCAGAACCGAATATTCAAGCTGCGCCCGGCCCTGTGCCTGCCGGCACAGGCAGTAATGGCGGCGGCAAAGCCGCGGTGCTTGCCGGTATGGGCGATTCCGAAATTCGCGGAGAAATTGAGTTTCGCGACTTGACGTTCCGCTACCCGACTGGTGAGGGGCAGAATCGCCCGGTGCTGTCCGATATCAATCTGGTGGTTCCGGCGGGAAGTTCGCTGGCGATTGTTGGGCCGACGGGTAGCGGCAAATCGACTCTGGCCGCCCTGATCGCGCGTCTGTGGGAAGCGCCGGAGGAATCGGTGCTGATCGACGGGCGCTCAATCCGCGAATATCCGCTGGGTGAATTGCGCGCCGCGATCGGCTACGTCCCCCAGGACACTTTCCTGTTCAGCGACACGTTGCGCGAGAACATCTCCTTCGGCGTGAGCGACGCCGTAGATGAAGATGTTTATCAGGCGGCGGAGATCGCCAGCATCTCCGGAGAGATCGAGCAATTTCCGAAGCGATTCGAGACGATGGTCGGCGAGCGCGGAATCACTCTCTCGGGAGGCCAGAAGCAGCGGACCGCAATCGCTCGGGCGGTTTTGCGCCAGCCGAAGATTTTGATCCTGGATGACGCGTTGGCGAGCGTCGATACCGACACAGAAGAGAGAATCCTACAGCGCCTCCGCGAAGTGATGCGGAACCGGACCACCGTGATCGTGGCGCATCGGATTTCGACAATCAAGATGGCGGACCAGATTGTCGTTCTGCGCGACGGCCGGATCACGGAGCGCGGCTCGCATGAGGAACTCCTGGCGCTGAACGGTTATTACGCCGATCTCTATCAAAAACAGTTGCTCGAAGAAGAACTGGCACGCGAATGAGCGATTTCCGCGAAGAAGAGAAGCTCGGAAAGATTTACGACACGCAGCTTACGCACCGCTTGCTGCATTACCTGCGTCCGTACAAGTGGCAGGTGGTGCTGGCGGTGTCGTTCACGCTCGGTGTCACCGGGATGGAGTTGGTACCACCCTACGCTTTCGGCTATGGCGTGGATAAGTACATGGGGCCGGGCTTCGCCGGCAAGATTTCCCAGCATGCGGCAATAACAGGCCTGATATGGGTCGCGCTTGTTTTGACTGCTTCGTTGCTCCTGAGCTTCGTGTTGCAATACGCGCAGGTGCGGATCATGCAGTCGGTCGGGCAGGAGACGATGTACGACCTGCGGAAGGAAATTTTTGCTCACCTGCAGAATCTGCCCATGAGCTTCTTCGACCGGAGCCCGATCGGGCGCCTGGTGACGCGCGTAACCACGGACGTTGACGCGCTGAACGACCTGTTCGCTTCGGGCGTCGTAGCGATGCTGAACGATTTCGTGCTGCTGGTGACGATGGCAGTCGTACTGCTGAAGTGGCATTGGCTGCTTGCACTCGTCACGTTTTCCCCGCTCCCGCTGATGGTCATTCTGACCTACATTTTCCGGAACAAAGTGCGCGCGGCGAACCGCCTGATACGAACGACGATCGCGCGCATTAACGCGTTCCTGCAGGAACACATCAGCGGGATGGCCGTCGTACAGCTTTTCAACCGCGAACAGAAATCGCGAAAGCAATTCGAAGGTCACAATCGCGCCTACATGGAAGCCTACAAAGAGGCGATCGATGCATTCGCCTTCTTCTATCCGGGCGTGGAATTCCTCAGCTGGGGCGGCATTGCGTTGATTTATTGGGCGGGCGGCGGGCGCGTGATTGGCGGCACGCTCGAAATCGGAGTTCTGATTTCGTTCATGATGTACGCGCAGCGGTTCTTCCGTCCGATCCAGGACTTGAGTGAGAAATTCAATATCCTTCAAACGGCGATGGCGGCTTCCGAACGCATTTTTAAGCTGCTCGACGAACCCCTGGGAGTCGCGGGAGGCAACCGGCAATTGACGAGTCCGCGCGGCGGGATCGAGTTCCGCGATGTCTGGTTTGCGTACAACGGCGGCGCAACTCCGCGCGAGGAAGATTGGGTGCTGCGCGATGTTTCGTTCCGAATTGAGCCGGGACAAACGCTCGCGATCGTTGGACATACGGGCGCCGGAAAGACGACGATCATTCAACTGCTTCTGCGGTTCTACGAAATCCAGCGTGGACAGATCCTGCTGGATGGCGTGGACATCCGCGAGCTGAATCTCGAGAGGTTGCGGCAACTGTTCGGCATCGTGCTGCAAGACCCATTTCTGTTCACCGGCACGATGGAATCCAACGTGAAGCTGGGAACGGAGCAGATCGACCGCGCCGCGGCAGAGCGCGCGATTCGCGACGTGGGGCTCGGGTCGTTTTTGGACCAGCTCCCGCAAGGAATCGAGACCGCCGTAACGGAGCGCGGCGCGACGCTATCCGTAGGACAACGCCAGTTGCTGAGTTTTGCGCGCGCCCTGGCGCACAATCCGAAATTCCTGATTCTGGATGAGGCGACTTCGAGCGTCGACACGAAGACAGAAATTCTGATCCGAGAAGCGTTGGACCGATTGCTCGAGGGCCGGACGGCACTCGTGATCGCGCACCGCCTGAGCACGATTCAGCATGCGGACCGTATCCTCGTGTTCCACAAAGGCCGGCTGCGCGAACAGGGCTCGCATCAGGAGCTTCTGGCTTTGCGCGGGATTTATTACCGGCTGTATCAGCTTCAGTACAAAGAGCAGGAACTGGCGATTCCGACCGGCGCGAGCGGCGCCGGATTCTCGCAGTCGATGCCTGCCGATGATTGACGCCGACGCGGTCATTTCGCCGCGCCCTTCGCCGCTTCATCCTGGTCCCGAAATTTCATTTCTCGAATTTACCGCGAGCCGCCCATGACGGTGCCGAATATCCTGCTTTCGGCGGGCGAGGCTTCGAGCGACATGTATGCCGCACAGTTGGCAACAGCGCTTCGAAAACGCACCGGAGCGAACCTCTTCGGAATGGGCGGCAAACAGATGGCGGAAGCAGGAGTCGAATTGATTGCCGACTATCATGAAGTGGCTGTCGTCGGGATCACGGAAGTGCTGCACAAAATCCCTACGGTGATCGGCGTTCAACGGCGCCTGGCCCGCGAAGCGGTGCGTCGCAAAGCGAACCTGGCAATTCTGGTGGATTCGCCCGGCACGCATCTGGGAGTGGCGCGGCGCGTAAAGAATGCGGGAATTCCCGTCGGATATTTCATCGGGCCGCAAATCTGGGCGTGGCGCCCGGGCCGCGTGCGCGTGGTGAAACGGCTCGTGAAGCGCATGGTCGTAATCTTTCCGTTCGAGGAGGCGATCTATCGCGAAGCAGGCGTGCCCGTCAGTTTTGTCGGACACCCGCTCGTCGATATTGTTCGGCCCACAAAGACCCGTGAAGATTTTGCCGCCGAGCATGGCCTTGATCCCCAGCGACCGACGGTTGCACTGCTTCCGGGCAGCAGAAGGGGTGAAATCACACGCAATCTTCCGGCGATTCTCGATGCCTGCGCGCAGCTCGCGAACGGAAAGGACGCAATTGAGGGCATTCAGTTCATCCTTGCGGCCGCTCCGGGGATTAGCGCTACATTTTGGGACGCGTTTCGCAGACCGGGCTTGGCGCTGAAACGAGTCGAGGGCGCAACATACGACGTTTTAAACGCCGCCGATTGCGCCATCGTGGCCAGCGGGACAGCAACCGTCGAAGCAGCACTGATCGGCACGCCGATGGTGGTCGTGTACCGCGTGGCACCGGCTACAGCAATGGTGCTGCGACACATGCTGAAGACTCCGGTGATAGGTATGGTCAACCTAATTGCGGGCCGGCGGGTGGCGCCGGAACTTCTTCAGAATGGGTTCACGCCGGAAGCTGTGGAGCGGGAAATTCGGCACTTGATCGGGTCACCGCAAGCCCGCGAAGAAGCGAAATTGGCTTTGGCTGAAGTGCGGGCGAAGCTTGGTCCCGGTGGAGCGATCGACCGTGCGGCGGACATTTTTGCGTCCATGCTGTAGTCTGGTATGGGCAACTGCAACGCCTCCTCCGGTATCATATTGTTGAAGGTCATTGCCTTCCAGAGAGGTCTTCACTTGCGCAAAACATGCCGCCTGATGAGCTTGGTGGTCCTGGTGTTGCTGGCGGTTGCGGGAGCATCGGCGCAAGCTCCGCGCGCGTTTCCCTTTCGTGCGGTGAACTACAACGTTGAAGTCCAACTCCAGCCGCAGACTCAAACCATTTCGGCGGTGGCGAAGGTCGACTTTGTGGCGAATGAGGTGGGACGGACGGTCCTGGTGCAACTCCACCCCGACCTGCACATCAATTCCGTGAAGGACTCGTCCGGGAAGGAACTGACTTTTCAGCGCGACAACTCCGACCCGCTATACCTGACCGTTGGGCTCGCGGACATGGCTACACCGGGCAAAACGTTCACGCTGACGTTCGACTACGCTGGACCGATTTCGAATGAGGACGACAGCCCGACGAAAGGATTGAAATTCGGCGACATCGACAAGGATTCCGCATACCTGTTGGTGCCGGCGCGCTGGTTTCCGCTCACCGATTATCCTTCGAATCGGTATACCGGCACGTTCAAGATCATGGTCCCCGCAAATTTTGCCGTCGTTGGAACGGGGCAATCGGCGGGCCCGCCGACGAGCATGCCCGGCCTTCCCGGTCCCAACGGCCATCCGCAAGAGGCCCAAGCCGAATACACGTTTACGAACGATGTTCCCGGTCCTGTCGGCTCCTTTGTCGCCGGGCAACTGCAACTGACTCCCGTTCAGACCGAGGGGTACAATTTCTCTGTTTACACGCCGCCAGCACAGGTTTCCACCGCTCACGCGTACGGCGACACGCTTGCGCAGATTCTGAGCTTTTGCACGGACACATTCGGCGCTCTGCCGCACCAGCCAAATGTGACGATCGCGCAGATGCCGGACGGATCGGTCGACGCATTTTCCGCGCCAGGATTGCTGCTGATCAGCGCGCACATGTGGGCGCAAAAACCAAATCAGCAACTACTGGCGCAGCTCGCTGCCGGGCAATGGTGGGGTTACAGCGTTTTGCCCGCGAGCGCGAACGATCTATGGCTGACGGATGGCCTCTCCTACTATGCAGCAGCGATGTACATGGAGCAGGCAAACGGCGTTGCCGGACTTCACGATGCGCTCGAAAACTTTGCCGTCGGCGCGCTGATGTATGAGAACGAAACGCCCATCGCGCAAGCGCAGCACTTGCAACCTTATTCGGAGCAATACCAATCGGTAGTGGAAGACAAGGGCGCTATGGTGTTCCACATGCTGCGGACGCAATTGGGAGACGATAATTTTGCGTCGTTGCTGAAGGATTTCTACGGCCAGCACGCCGGGAAGACCGCCAGCATCGACCAGTTCGAGACCCTGGCGGCGACGAAGATGCCCGCCCCGAAACCCGGTGATCCCCCTCTGAATCTTGTCGCCTTCTTTTCACAGTGGCTGAATTCCACCGGCGTGCCCGAATTCAACATGAACTACATCGTATACCGCACGATTCGGGGCTTTAAGGTAGTGGGAAAAATTCATCAGGACCTCGACACGTTCCGGATGCCGGTTGAAGTGGAGGTACGGACGCAGGGCAATCCGGAATCCAAAAAGATCCTTGTAAACGGAACGTCCTCGCCCTTCGAAATCGATACGTTCGGCGAACCGAAACCGAACGGAATCGTGATCGACCCAAACAACAACCTGCTGAAGTCCAGCCCAAAACTGCGCGTTCGTGCCGCGATTGCGCGCGGAGAGGGGCTGGCGATGCGCGGGAAATACTACGAGGCGATCCAGGAATATCAGAGGGCGCTCGACCTGGCTCCGAACAGCTCGCTCGCCGATTTCCGAATGGGCGAGGCGATGTTCTATCAGAAAAACTATCAGGCTGCCGCCAACTCATTCCGGGCGTCGCTCGGCGGCGATCTCGATCCGAAATGGGTCGACGTGTGGAGTCACATTTACTTAGGAAAGATCTTCGATCTGCTGGGACAACGCGGCCGCGCCGTGAATGAATACAGCCTGGCGCAGCACACGAACGACGACACAGCCGGCGCGCAGCAAGAAGCGGGCCGCTATCTGCAAAAAGCTTACAACGAAACACAAACGGCTTCCGCCACAGCTTCGCCGACACAGAACGGTGCTGCCACGACGAAAGCACCTGAGAAGAAAGCGGCTCCGGCTAAATCAAACGGTCCGACGCTGAAGCGGCGCGGGCAGGACGACCAGAACAATCAAAACCAATAGGGTGCTGCAGTGCCATGCCATTCCGTGCGTTGGAGTTCGGAGAGGCGTCGCTCTTTTGCGGAATACGTACCTTACGCGTTCCGCTAAGCCTCCCCCGACAACGCAGACTCTTCTTTTACTCGCTTCCAGACCTTCTCAAATGTTGTGAGCGCCTGAGCGTCGAACAGAACGAAATAGACTTTTTCGAGAGAGCTCCCACGCTTCAAGTGTTCGACGACTTCACGCAACATGATCTCCGCGCACTGCTCCGTCGGAAAGTAAGCGATCCCGGTTCCAACCGCCGGAAACGCGATCGTCTTCAGCCCTTTTTCATTCGCGATGCGCAGTGAATGAACAGTCGAGCCGCGCAACGCTTTGGCGTCGGTTCTGCCTCCCAATTCCATGCTTGCAGCGTGAATCACGTATCGGGCTTTCAGTTGTCCACCCGAAGTAATTGCCGCAGTGCCGACGGGAATGCTGCCAATCGCATTGCTCTCCTCCTGGATCATCGAGCCACCTTTACGTCGGATCGCTCCTGCTACGCCTCCGCCATGCTGCAAATCGTTATTCGCGGCGTTGACGATGGCGTCCGTGTCCATTTCGGTGAGATCGCCCTGCATCAGGATGATTTTGGCGGCGACGCTGGATTCCGCTCTCTTGGCTGGTGTCACGATGATTTCTTCTCTCCGTCCGGAGGATACTCGTAGACGCCGCGCCCCGATTTGCGCCCGAGCCTTCCGGCTTTCACATACTGTGCCAGCAACGGGCAGGGGCGATACTTTTCTCCAAGCGACTTGTGCAGGTATTCAAGAATGCTCAAGCGAACGTCGAGGCCGACGAGATCGACGAGTTCGAAAGGGCCCATCGGGTGATTCAGCCCGAGCTTCAGCGCCTTGTCGATGTCGGCCGCACTTGCAATTCCCTCCTGCAGCATGAAGAACGCCTCGTTACCGATCATGGCGTTGACACGGCTCGTTATGAATCCCGGCGATTCGCGGACGATTACGACTTCCTTGCCCATCCGGCGGCCGACTTCCGCGCAGGCCGAAACGGTGGCTTCGGAAGTCTCGAGCGCGCGGACAATCTCCAGAAGCTTCATCTTCGGCACTGGATTGAAAAAGTGCATCCCGATGCAGTCGTCCGCGCGCGACGTTATCGCGGACAGCTCCGTAACCGAAAGCGAAGAGGTGTTGCTCGCGAGAATGGCGTTTGGCTTGGCGAACTTGTCGAACATCGTAAACAATTCGAGCTTGAGCTCCATGTCCTCTGGCACCGCTTCGATCAGCAGGTCCGCCTCTCGGCAGACAGCATCGACTGAGCGCATCGTGGACAAGCCTGCTAAAGCATTCTCCCGCTGCTGATCGGTTACTTTGCCGCGCGAGACGCCATCGTCCAAAGCGCGGCGAATATAATCCATTCCTTGTTCGAGCATTTCCGCCGACACGTCTTCGAGAACGGTGCGATAGCCGCCGCTTGCGGCGGCATATGCGATGCCGCGTCCCATCGTTCCCGCACCAATCACGCCGATTGTCTTGATTTCCATTTCGAGGGTTCGCCCGGCAGCAGTTATACAGGAAACAACCGCGCAGCGTTATCGTACAGGATTTTCTGTTGAGCGGGATGCGATATCGGCAGCGCGCGGAATTTCTCGATATTTCCGCGAACTGCCGGTACGCCAGGCCCAGGCCAGTCTGTCCCGAACAGCACTTTATCCGCGATTTCTTCGATGCGCGGGAAGTATTCCATTAACTTCTGCGGCGGAATACCTGAAATATCGATGTACATGTTCTTGTGGCGCCGAACGAGAAAGAACGCCTCTTCCATCCACAGCGGGCGTCCGCCATGCGCAAGGATCACGACGAGATCCGGAAAATCGATGCCCACGTCGTCTGCCAGGATCGGTTGAGCGTAGACATTGCGCGCACCCTCGAAAATCGAAGTGCCGGTGTGAATCATCACCGGAAGACTTAGTTTTTCGGCCTGCTCGTACATGGCCCGCAGCGGACCGAATCCGTTGCGATATTCATTCGGCGCAAAAAGCTGGTGCGACGGATGCACTTTCAGGCCTCGGATGCCGAGTTTCTTCAGGCGATCGACTTCCGCCGCAGCATCGGGAACATATTTGGGATGTACCGACCCAAAAGCCAGCAGACGCCGCGGATTCGCAGAACAATAGCGCGCGATCCAATCGTTAACTTCAGTCGTGAAGCCGATCACGTCGGGACTGACGTAGTTGATGAGGCCGGCGCGCTCGATTTCCGCGGCATCGAGGAATTTCAGAAATTCGACGGGGCTTGAGCTGTACTTTTCGACCTCCGCGTAATCGCGACGATTCCGCATCAGCTCACGAGCGTGCGGTTTGAACATTTCCAGCGGCTGGATATGAATGTGAATGTCGATGACAGGCACTAGTCAGGCGCTCCGCTGTTGTAAACTGTCGCCATCAGCTGCCCGAACCGCGCCAGGCTTCTTCGAGCGCACGCCGAGTGAATAGGTTCACCATCTCGCGACGGTAAACGGGAGTGGAGGCGGAGGTCGTCAGCGGTTTTGCGGTGCGAATCGCGAGATGCGCGACTTCTTGCACCAGGTCTTCGCTCCATTTCTTGCCTGCGAGGTGCGCAGCCGCATTCGGAAGCATCAAGGGTGCGGGATTAACGGCTGTCAACGCGACGCGGGCATCACGGCATGTCCCGCTTGCGTCAACGTCCATCGCTACCGCGACGCCGGCCAGCGGATAGTCGATTGAGTCGCGGACCCGAAGTTTGTGATACGCGCCGCGCAGGCCCGCCATGCGCGCCGGGACGTGGATAACCGTCACTATTTCGCCGCGTCCCAGAGCGATGCGATCCATGCCATCGTTCTTGTAGAAATCACGCAGGGGAATTCTCCGCGCACCGTTCGACCCAGCAATCTCGATCTCCGCATCCAGGGCGAGCAATGCTGGAGCAGAATCTCCCGACCACGCCGCCCAGCAGGATTTGCCGCCCGGAGCGACGTGGCAGACTGAGCCTTCCTTTTTCAAGCAACCGCCAAGAGACTGGCGCCAGAAGTGGGACTGGTTGTACCAGCGGCAGCGTGTTTCAAGGCAAAGATTGCCGCCGATGGTGCCCATGTTCCGTTGCAGCGGCCCGGCAATCGTCCCAACAGCCTTGCCCAGCACAGGAAACTTGTCGCGCACGGTCTTTGCGGCCAGCAAATTCGTCAGCGTCGTCAGCGCGCCGATACGCAGGCCATCACCTTCCGAGAATGAGATTCCGGACAGCGAACGCAGGAGCTTGAGGTCGACCAGAACCCGCGGCGCGAAGAGCCGCATCTGAAGATTCGGAATTACGTCGGTCCCGCCCGCAATGGCCATGGCCTCGGGGCCGTGGTCGGCCAAAACGCGAACGGCCTCGTCAATGCTGCGGGGCCTGACGACGCGGAAATCCGTCACGATCACTTCTGGCTCTCTCCATTGTTAGAACACGGCGCGGCATTCACCGCGCGCGCAGAACCATTACCCTCGCGAGCCTTGGCTTTGGGGGTCACGCCCGCGTTCTTGCGCAGGCCTTCGAGCACCGCCTCACGCGAAAACGGGACCGTGTCCAGGCGCACGCCGATGGCGTCGTAGATCGCGTTGGCGATTGCGGGGATCGTCGCAGCCAGCGAGCCTTCGCCGGCTTCCTTGGCGCCAAACGGCCCTTCGGGATCGTTGCTCTCGACGATCATGCATTCGATTTGCGGGTTTTCGAGCGTTGTGGGAATCCGATATTCAAGCAGCGAGGGATTCATCAGCCGCGCGCCGTTCCAGACCATCTCCTCCTGCATCGCCTGACCGAAACCCATATAGACCGAGCCAATCACCTGTCCTTCGACGGCCAGCGGGTTCAAAGCCTTGCCGCAGTCGTGCGCTGCAGTGATGTTGTCCACCCGAACATGACCTGTTTCGGGATCAACAGTCACTTCGGCAACCTGGGCACCGTAACTGTACGATGGCGACGGCCCGACGCCCGCGCCCTTGAACTTCCCTCCGCGGGCATCTTCCGGCGGCGCGTATGATCCCTGCGAGACGAGCGCTCCGTGAAACTCGATGGCCATGACGACAGCCTCATCGAAAGTGACGCGCATCCGTGTGTCGTCCCGCTTGTAGATCGTTTCGTCCGCCGATACCAGTTCGGATGGACTGCAGCCGAACTTCTTCGCGACCGCGGCAAAAATCTGCTCGCGGATTTTCTTCGCCGCGTCGATGCACGCGTTCCCCACCATGAACGTGACTCGGCTCGAATAGCTGCCCAAATCGATGGGAGTCAGCTCCGTGTCCGCTGAAATCAGCTTCACGCGCTCGGGACGCACGCCCAACACTTCGGCGACGATCTGCACCTGCATCGTGTCCGAGCCCTGGCCGATATCCGAAGCCCCGGAATAGACAGTCACGGCTGCGTCGCGATCGACCTTTATGTTAACGGTCGTGTGCGGCATGTTCGAGCGGATGATTGGATTCGCGGCGCCGCTCACGTAATGGCTGCAAGCGATACCGATGCCCTTCCCTCGCGGCAGTTTGCCCTTCTTTTTGCTCCAGTCCGATCGGTCAACGACTTTCTCGATGCATTCCGGCAGGCCATAGCTCGTCACGCGAAGCCCATTCACCGTAACGCAAGGGGCTTTCAGCAAGTTCGTGCGGCGCACGTCGGCAGGATCAAGAGACGCCTTCTGGGCGAGCTCGTCCATCATCGATTCGAAGGCGAAGCGAACGTTTACCGTTCCGTGGCCGCGCATCGCTCCGCAGGCCGGCTTGTTCGTCAGGACACGATACCCATCGAAACGCACAGCAGGCACGTCATAAATTGCGCCGATCAGCGCGCCGGAATAGAGCACGGTGACCGGGCCAAAACCACAGTAAGCACCGCCGTCCTGAACGACGCGCGCCTGCACGGCAGTAATCTTTCCGCCGTGCGTGATTCCCATTTTCAGATCGACGATGGTTCGCGGGCGACCGCGGTGCGCGTAAAACACTTCCTCACGCGTGTACGTAATCTTCACCGGCCTTTTTGTCTTCTTCGCAAGCACCGACGCTGCGATTTCGATCGGAATCACTTCGCTCTTGCCGCCGAAACCGCTGCCGATCAGCGGCTTGATCACACGAATGCGATTCATCGGCATCGCACAGACTTCGGAAATCGTCCGGTGCAGGTAATAGGGCACTTGCGTCGAGGAGTAAACCATAAGACGGTCGTCAGGTTCCCAGATCGCGAGCGTCGAATGCGGCTCCATCGCCGCGTGATTTACTTCGCCCGCGAAGTAGCGCCGTTCCGTTACGAAATCGGCTTTGCAGAATCCCGCTTCGGGATCGCCGAACGAATGGTGATATTCCTTTTCGATATTGTGCGGGCGCGATCCGTGGATCCAGTCAGACTCGGCCTTCATGGACTCTTCGGGGTCGACCCAGGGTTGCAAGGGCTCGTATTCCACGCGAATCAGGTCGAGCGCCTGCTCGGCAATTTCAGCAGACGTTGCGGCTACCGCCGCGACATTGTCGCCGACGTAACGCACCTTATCGACGGCGAAGACGCACTCGTCGTGGCCGATCGGAAGAATTCCGTACGGAGTTGGCGCGTCCTGGCCCGTGGCAATGGCTTGCACCCCCGGGAGTGCGGCTGCTCGTGACGTATCGATCGAAACGATGCGTGCGTGCGCGTGCGGCGAATGCAGGATGCGGCCGGTCAACATCCCGGGAACGTGAAGATCGTCGGCATACTTGCCGAGACCCAGGATTTTGGTCCGCGCATCGGTCATCGGCATAGGCTTGCCGATCGTTGCCGTGTTGTGGTCAGCGGCGCTCATAAATTAACGGGCCGCGGCCGTACCCGCTGGTACTGGCGTGGACTTCTGATGCTTCTCAACGGCATATTTCACGGACTCGTAGATTTGCATGTAGCCCGTGCACCGGCAGAGATTGCTGGAAAGCGCATCGCGGATTTCGTCGAGCGACGGGTTCGGATTGCGTCGTAGCAGCGCGACGGTCGTAATCAGAAAACCGGGCGTACAGAAGCCGCACTGAGCACCTGCGCACTCCACCCAACCTTCCTGAGTTGGATCAAGCGCCCCCGCGGCGCCCAATCCTTCGACGGTCGTAACTTCAGCGCCTTCGCAACTCACCGCCAGCGTCGCGCACGACAGCATCGGGACACCGTCGATCAGCACCGCGCAGCAGCCGCAGCTGGAATCGTCGCAACCACGCTTCGTTCCCGTTAGCTCCAAATCTTCGCGCAGTGCGTCAAGCAGCAGGCGATTCGGCGCCACCGCAAACTGACGCTCTTCGCCGTTTACCCTGCAACATAGCAATTGCTTCTGCATCATCTCTTTATTGCCTTCAGTTTGGGCTCGTCGTACCCCAGAATGATTTCCTTGCCTGCGATTACGACCGGCCTGCGGATCAGGTTCGGGTGGGCAGCCATCAATTTCAACGCTTCCGCGCGTGACGGTGGACGTTCTTTCATGTTTCGCTCGCGATGGAGATCGTTCCTCGAATTCAGAAATTCGCGATAGTCGCGATCGCCGATCAAACGGTCGAGTTCCTCGACCGTGAGCCGGTTCTTGTCCAGATCGCGAAATTCCATCTCGATTCCCTTTTCCTGCAAGAGACCTCTTGCTTTGCGGCAGGAAGTTCAAGTCGGCTTGTGCAGGAAGCGAACTTTCGATGTGCTCATTCGGTCGGCACCGGCTGGAGCTGCTCGCGCCTTCTTTTCACCTTTTTCAATATCGCGGCACTTGCGGGTCGATTTCGACAGACCAGCGGTCGATCCCGCCTGCCATCGAGCGCGCGCCGTCGATTCCCTGCGAGCGCAGCCACGCGACCGCGTTCAAACTGCGCCTTCCGTGATGGCAGAACACGACGATTTCCTTGGCGGTCTGAAACCGAGCCAAGTTCGCAGGGATCTGCTGCAACGGAATTAGCGTCGCGCCTTCGACGCGTGACGTTTCGTGCTCCCACGGCTCTCGAACGTCGATGAACAGCGAAACTTCGCCCCGGTCGAGCATCTCTTTCACGCTCTTCGGGTCAATTTCCATATGCGAGTTCGAACCGTTGGCCATAGAAATCAGTCCATATTCCCCTTCGGAGCCACCCACTTGGGCTCGACAACCTGAATTTCATTCACCAGCTTGATGTCTTCCGGCATCGGCAGAACTTCCTTGCGGTGCTCCGTGTAAGCGTCCGGGGATAACAGCTCGCCCGTCACGCTGTACGGCTGATTCGCGAACTCGCCAATGTGCCGGTTGAATTTCAGGCTCGGGACATACAGCTTCGGCTGGCCTGCCGGGACGTGTTTATTGATCTGGTCGATTAGCCTCTCACACTCCTGGTTATAAAGGTGACGATTGTGCTCGTTCAAGTGGCCAAGCTCGGCTTCCTGTTGCGTTTGGGCTTCGTCATACCGTCCCTTTAGCCCCCAAACGTAGAACCAGTGGGCCGAGCTCGATTGGTCGACACCGAACAGGTCGTAGCTCACCGGAATCCATTTGTTCACATATTTCTGAACGATATTGAGCGGCACAACTCCGGCCTTGACGATGCGCTTTAGTCCATCGTGGCCCGTGCCGAGATGAAACGATTCTTCTCGCAGCATGGGATTCATCGACTGAGCTAAAGGCTCGAATCCCGAATAGCTCAACATCGTGAGCTGGAACTTTCCGTCGCGGTCCACGAAGTCCGTGTAGGTGAAAAAGTCGAGCCAGTTATCCACGATCTGGTTGAATGCACCGAGCAATCGCTTCGACTCGAAGGCTCGACGCTCGAGCATTTTCTGGGCTTCCACGCGTCCGCCATAGCCAAAATGGCTGATCAGCAGATGGCACATCTGCCATCCGTGCCGCATCTCTTCGGTCACCACCCGACACAGCGACTTCCGGTCGTGCTCGCTGGGCGAATACTGAAACAGGCGACGCTGTTGCTCCACCGAGGCGAATTCGGTATCGCCCTGATAGATGATTAAGTTCAACAAGCCATCTCGAATCCGCTGATCGGGGATTTCGAGGATTCGCCGCCATTTCGGGCGTCCCTTGAACGCTCCAAATTCGATCTCGTTCGAGCGTGTCGGTCCGAACTTCGCCTCAAATTTGTATTCCTCGATTTCGGGATAATTGACGCCGATGTCCTTTCTCCAGGCGCCAAAAAGATCAACCCAGTCATCAAAAGTACTAATGCGTGCTGCGGGCATAAAACTCTCCTTCTCTAAAATCTTCACCATCTGCGTTCTTGCGTCACAAACCTCTGAAATTCGGCTTGCGCTTTTCAAAGAACGCGTTCAATCCCTCGAGGCAATCCTCCGACTCGAAGCAATGGATTTGCAGGCGGACTTCTTCCTCGAGCTTGGATTGGAGCGTGCACCGATCGTCGGCAAGAATGGTCCGCTTCACGTCACGAAGGGCAACCGGCGGTGCCGCGGCCAAACTCTCGGCCATTTTCCGCGTTTCTTCCTCGAACTGCTCCGCGGCGAACACGCGATTGACGATCCCGAGCCGCAACGCGTCCTCGGCCGTCAGCAGCTCCGCCGTGTAGAACAACTCCGCCGCCATTGCTGAACCGACAATCCGGGGCAGAAAATATGTTCCACCGAAATCGGGATACAAACCAACGTTCGCGAACGACTCCGCAAATCTCGCCTCGCTGGACGCGATGCGCATATCGCACGCCAGCGCCAAATTCATTCCTCCGCCTGCCGCTGCGCCGTTCACGGCAGCGATCACGGGCTTCGTCATCGTCGCGATCGCCAGGCAGATTTCCTTTCCGGCGATCAACAGACCTTCGAGTTCGCGGGTCGCCCTCCGCGCGCGCACGTCGCGCAGCAAATTCAAATCGCCGCCCGCACAGAATGCTCGTCCCGCTCCGGTTATCACAACGACGCGAATCGTCTTGTCCTGGGCCGCGCGGAGCAGCGCGTGGACGAGGGCGCGTCCCAGCTCGGGAGTCAGCGCATTGAGCTTGTCCGGCCGGTTCAGCCGAATCGTGGTCACCGCGCCGGAACGCTCCTCCAAGACCGTTGTGCCTGGTGTCTGTTGCGCGACCGGCGTCATCTCGTCTCTCTGCTAGCTGTCGATACCGTGAAGCAAGGCAGCCAATTTTTTGAAATACCGCATTTTCACGCCGCGATCTGTGCCGCCGTTTTGGCCGCTCGTCGACGGCAGGACGAAAACGCGCGCTCCATATAGCAGTTCCTTCTGCAAACCGAGTTTGCAGACTCGACCGGCAAATTTCTCGTAAGCCATTTTGCCGTTGAACGCGACCACACGAGGCCGGAACTCCTCCAGTTTTCGCGCAAGCAACACCGATCCCTCGGCGAATTCCTGGCGCTCGATTTCCTCAATGCCGCGCGTCGGACGCTTGACCAGGTCCGTCATGCCGATGCCAAACTCTAATATCCGCCGGTCGTCGGAGTACTCCAACGACTCGGGAATTACGCCGGATTCGTACATCATCGGCCAGAACTGATTGGTTCGTCCTGCGTAGTAATGTCCAACGCGTGCGGAGCGATCGCCGGGATTGCAGCCAACGATAATGAGCTTCATTCCTTTGCGAAGATAATCAGGCAGTGTGCGCATCGAATTCTTCAGCGTCTCCCACGTGCGTCAGTTTGAGTCTCAATCACACAAGTTTCTACTTGCCCTTGAATTCAGGCTGCCTCTTTTCGACGTAAGCCTTCAACCCTTCCTTCGCGTCCTCGCTCGTGAATAAAAGCTGCTGAAGTTCGCGCTCGATGCCCAACGATTCGGCGAACGACACTTCCGAGCCCGTCACAACCGCCCTCTTGATACGACCTACCGCGCGTGAGGCCTTGTTCGGGGGGCAGAACTGCCGCGCGTAAGCCATGACGTCGTCCCAGAAATTCTCGCGTTCGTAAATGTAGTGGATCAGCCCGATCTCGAGCGCCTCTTCGAAGCTGAAGGTGCGGCCAGTGGTCATCAATTCAATGGCGCGCGCCCGGCCGATGGTTCGGGAGAGCCGTTGAGTACCGCCGGTTCCAGGCAAAACGCCGAGATTTACTTCCGGCAGGCCGATTTTTCCGCCTTCTTTTTTGGCAATCCGAATATCACAGGCCAGCGCAATCTCGAGGCCGCCTCCGACGGTGTGGCCGTTCAGCGCCGCGATCACCAGTTTCGGCGTTTGCTCCAGCCGTGATAGCGTTTCGTTCGCGTGCAGGCAAAAGTAGTATTTGAACTGCGGATCGGCCTTCGCCAGCATCGGAATGCTTGCTCCGGCGGAGAAGAATTTGTCACCCGCTCCGCGGAGTAAGATCACGTGCGCGTTTTCGTCCATACGCGCCTGAAGAATTGCCGCGTCGAACTGCTGCATCATTTCGTAGGTGTACGTATTGGCTGGCGGATCGTCCATCTGGACCGTCGCCACGCCTGCATCGACCGAATAATGAATCAACTGCTTCTGCTCCACTGCCTGCATCGTTGCCATCGACTCCTCCAGCTAAGATCGCAAATCTTCTATGCCGCGCGCCCAGCCACCGCCACCCTGCGCGAACGAATTGTGCGAGGCTCTTTTCCCCGCGACAGCGTATGGCCACTCGCAACGCCGTGCAAGAACATTCCAGCCATCGTTTCCGCCAAAGTATCCGTTCCCGGGTCGGTCCTTGGCCGATGCCAGGTGTAAACCCAATTCATCATCCCGAACAGGGACAGCACAGCCACTCTCGGGTTCACTCTGCGAGTCAGCCCGCGATCCCGCATGTCGTCAAATATGCACAGCGCAATCGCGTAATATCGCCGTTTGATTCGGAGAATTTCCTTGCGATATTCACCCTCGAGCGCTTCGTCCTCGTGCGAGAGCACTTTCATCTCGACTGGGTGCTGCAGAAAATAATCCAAGTGATTGCGAACTAGAACTTTCAGTTTCTCCACAGGATCGGAAATGCCCGCCAGCCGCTCCTCGAGCCGTTCCAACACCGTTTTAAACGTGTATGCCTGAATCAGATAGAGCAGCTTCTGCTTGCTGTCAATGTAGTAGTAAAGGCCGGCGAGAGATACGCCCGATGCGCGGCTGATATCGCGGATGGAAGCGCCCTCGTAGCCCTTTTCGTAAAATACCCGGGCAGCCGCGCGCACGATGCGCTTTAGTTTTCTTTGCGCCTGTCTGCCGACCGGCACGAAAAGTCGCGATTGAAGGTCAGGCAAATCCTTCTCTCAAAATCAGAAGTCCCGCCCAGATGCCGCCGATAAGCTTTGGGGCCCAAAAGTCCCGTTTCGAGCGAGCCGTATTTTGTCGAACGTTCGTTCGACAAATTGAGGATACTGCCTCGTACTATAGCTGTCAAGAAAACGGGCTTGCGGCCGTTCCGTCCGCATCAGCCACTTCCCTCGCCCCCCCGACGCAGCGATGACCAGCCCACCATGCGCCCAAAAGGTCTGCTAACATAACATTGAAGTTGACTTGAAATTTCGGAAGCCGATCATGGACTCTCCACTTTTCGCTCATCATGAAGCTCAAGGCGCGACAATCGCGACCTTCTCCGGTTGCAGGCTGCCCGAATCCTTTGCTGCAGATTGGAAGGACGAATGGCGCCTCGCGCGAGAGGCGGTCGCACTTCTCGACACGAACTGGCACGCAACCTCGATACTCACGGGCCCCGATCGAGTGCGTTATCTCAATGCGATCGTGTCGAACGACGTCCAGTCGCTTGCAGAGGGCCACGGCACGCTTGCGCTACTGCTCGATACTCGCGCGCATATCCTGGCGGAGCTCGAAATCTACGTTCAACCGGACCGCTTGATCGTCCTGTCGCATGCGTCAGCCCGCGAACGCACGATGGCTACGCTCGACAAATACATCATCATGGACGATGTGGAGTTGGAAGACGCGACGGACCGGATGGGCACTCTCGCCGTCGAAGGGCTTCATGCAGAAGCCGTCATGTCAGAGGCCACTGGCCTGTCCCTCGCGGGGTTTGCGGAGTTCCAAGGCGAGCGCGCGAGAATTGCAGGAATCGAGTGCTACGTGGTGCGCCGGTCGCACTTCGGAGCGCCTGGTGCTGAGATCGTCGCGCCCATCGAGCAGCTCGAGGCTATCTGGAAAACACTTCACGGCATGGTCCACGCTTTCCATGGTGGGCTGCTTGGTATGAGGGCGCTCAACGCGTTGCGGCTTGAGGCCGGCATCCCCTGGTTCCCTGTCGATTTTGACGATACCGTGATACCACAAGAGGCCTCGCTCGAAGCAACGCACCTGAGCTTCACGAAAGGCTGTTACACCGGCCAGGAAATCGTCGAACGAGTGCGCTCTCGCGGACACGTGAATCGTCGCCGCGTTCGCCTGTCCTTTGCAACGGCACTCGACCCGCCCGCCCGCGGCGCGATGTTGCATGTGGGCGACCTGGACGTCGGCGAAGTGACAAGCGCGGCATTCTCGCCCGCAGCAGGTACTTCCATTGGTATGGGCTACTTGCGCGCCGACTACACGTCGCCCGGTACGATGGTAGAAGTGGAAGACAGGAAAGCCACTGTGCTGGGTTCAGAATCGCCAGTTGGGGAAAGAACGAGCGGCACTGGAGCGTAAGCTCCAACGATCGGCGCTCTGTAGATTTAGCCGTCTATTAGCCGTCTAATTGTTGGGTAGGTTCAGCGATCTCAGGAAGCTGCCACGCTCGCCGTCGATCTTCTTCTGCAATTGCAAAATGCCGTAGAGCAGGGCTTCCGGGCGCGGCGGGCAACCGGGAACATAAATATCTACTGGAACAACCTGATTTACGCCCTGCACGATGGCGTAGTTGTTGAAGACGCCGCCGGACGTAGCGCACGCACCCATCGAGATAACCCATTTCGGCTCGGGCATTTGATCGTAGAGCTGACGAATCACGGGAGCCATCTTCTGCGACACCCGTCCCGCAATAATCATCAGGTCGGATTGCCGCGGTGACCCGCGAAACACCTCGGCGCCGAACCGTGCAACATCATATCTCGATGCTGCCATCGACATCATTTCGATCGCGCAGCAGGCCAATCCAAAGGACATAGGCCAGATCGAGCTTCGCCGGGCCCAGTTCACCACCTTGTCGAGCGAACCGAACAGGATGCCTTCGTCCTTCAGGAAGTTCTCGTCCTGACCTGGTTTTTCGAGTGTGACACCCTTCGCGATTTCGGTCGCCATGCGGGTCGTGGCCTCCACAGTCAATTTTGCACGTTCCAGGGCCAATTTGCAAAGGAACCGAACCCGAGATCGCTGTTTCGCGTCGGATCGGGGGCCGGCAAGTGTAAGTGGCGCGTTTGCTTTGCCCGCGCCGCATTCTTCACTTTGGAGAAAACGTAACGCGGTCGAGTCGGTGTTTGAACGCGCGAAAATTCAAGGAAAAAGGATGTCATTCCGGGGTAGCAGCGGATTGATGAACGCATGCGAAGGCCCGATTGTAGGTATGTTCCGCCCTCGCGCCGAGCGAGGTTCTGCTGATGAATTGGAAGTTCTCCGGCGCGGCGATCATCACGGTTTTACTGTTCACTTTCAACGCCCAAAGCACAACGGCACAAAGTAAAGCCAACTCAACACTTTCAAAATTAACCGTCTCGAAATCGACAAGCGGAGCGCGCTCCAAATCGGCCCCCAAGAACGGCGCGACGATAGTCGTGCGCGTCGTAGATTCGTCGGGTGCGCCGCTCGGAGAGCAAGCATTCGTTCAGCTCCTGGATGGAACTGCAGACCCAATCGGCACGGCGATCACCAACGGACCCGCGTCTGCCAGATTTTTGGCCGACGAGTCCCATAAATACACGGTGAAGGCCAGCGCCGCGGGGTACGAGACGGCCGAACTCCAATTGCAGACGTACCATCACGACGACTACTATCAGGCCATTCTTCGCCTGGATCCTGAACCGGCTCCGAAGGCCGAGGCCACAAGTTCACTAAGCCCTGCCGCCGCCGCACGGGCGGAAAAAGGACTCGCTGCCTTCGAATCCGGCAGTTATCCGCAGGCGGTTGAGTTCTTCAACAAAGCCCTCCAGCTAGCGCCTCGAAACCCAGACCTCAACTTTTTGTTGGGTGTCTCTCTTCTGGAGTGTCACCAACTTGCCCAAGCACAACAGTCGCTTCAGCGGGCAACCTTACTCGATCCGGACCACGTCCCGAGCCTGACTGCGCTTGGGCGCGTACGGATTCAGCAGGGTGAATTCAAAAGCGCTTCGCTGGCCCTTAAGAAGGCGATCTCGATCAATCCAACGGCTTGGGCGCCACACCTGCTGCTGAGCAGTGTCGATCTGGCCCGGCGCGAATTCGTCGCTGCCGTTGCGGAGTCGCGCGAAGCGATTCAGTTCGGCCAAGCCGCCGCCAATAGCAGTGGACTGCTCATAGGGGAGGCTTTGGCTGCTCAGGGCCAGCGTGACCAGGCCTTCCAGGTCCTCACGTCGTTCGTGAAATCCGCTCCCGACAACGCAGCCGCACCGGCAGCGCGCGAACTCCTCAGGAGATTGCGGCAAAACAACCCGCCAGCCGATGCAGAACTGGTTGAAACGGCACTTATCTCGGCCAGATCGGTGCCAATCGCCAGTGCGATCGCAGGCGCGATACCGTGGCGGTCGTGGCATCCGGTGGGAGTTGATGAAGAGGTTCTGCCAGTGGCAAC
>DASUJR010000445.1:0-15845 GCA_036279175.1 Candidatus Acidiferrales bacterium
CAGCGAATACTTGGCCGATGTTGACGATCCGCGAACCTACCCACAGGCGCTCGGCTGCGTGCCGTGTCGTCGGCAGCGCGGCGATCACTGTCAGCAATATTGACGCCGCAAGGGCCGTGATTGTGACAGTCCGCGATTTGCGAGCCCGATCTTTTTCCCGCAACCGAATCAGCGCATGCTCTGTGTTCGCTCGCCAGTCGTCGGGTGGCGCCAACTCTGCAAAACGGCGGTCAACCCATTCACCCACGTCGATTCGGTCATGGTTTGCCATATCGTCTGAGGTACTCCTTTCGGAAAGCGCACTGCGCTCTGGCAAGCAAGGTGCCGATGGATGCGGGATTCAGGGCAAGAGCCGTCGCCATGTCGTCGTAGCTCAGCTCGTTGGCGCAGGAGCAACAGTTCCGCATCGCGCTTGTTGACCCTGGCCAGAACAGCGCGGACACGCTCTTTTTCTTCCGCCGTATTTCGCAGATCTTCGGGCGTTGGCGTGTGGTCGGCAAGCCTGAAGAAGCTTTCGTATCGCGAGCGGCGTGACTGCCGGCGCAATTCGTCGATCGCCTTGCGAACCGCAACTCGGTGCAGCCATGCCTCAGGTTTCTCCATGTCGCTTGAGTTGATTCGCCAAAATTTGAGGAACACCTCGATAGCGAGATCTTCAGCCCTGGCGGCATCACGAATAACGCTGGCGATTACTCGAGAGATCCGCGGATATTGCTGGCGAAATAGGCCGTCAAACTCGCGTGGCACGCCACTCGCCGCCGACCGGTCCATCGCTCGCGTTTCCAACCCCGCCGCTTCTGTGCTCAAATCTCTGCCTCGCTATCTGCAATAACGCCGGTCGCGGCATAAGTGTGACACTTTTTCTCGATCTCCGTTGATTGTGTCGAGAGGTGACCGAGCATAGAATGCCAGCATGGTCGGACCACCGGAACGAACCGAAGCTGCTCCGTACTACTTCACTTACATCGACCGAATCAAGAATCCCGACATTGTCGCCGAGCTCGAAGGTCAACTGGAAAGCTTCCCCGCGTTCCTGCGCGGAATTTCGGAGGACAAGTCGCTCCATCGTTACGCGCCCGACAAATGGAGCATCCGCCAAACGCTGGGGCATATCAACGACGCGGAACGCGTGTTTGCGTCCCGCGCATTTTGGTTTGCCCGGCGGTTTGACACCCCCATGCCGAGTTTCGACCAGAACGTCGCGGTTAACGCGGCGAACGCCGATAAGTGTTGTTGGGCGACCCACATCGACGATTTCATAGCAGTTCGGTCGGCAACGCTCTCCCTTTTTCGCAACCTCCCGCCCGAGGCCTGGCTGAGAAAAGGAATTGCGAGCGAGAACCCCTTCACGGTGCGAGCGCTCGCATATGTGATCGCTGGCCATGTGGTTCACCATCGACTGATTCTCGAGACACGATATTTGCAACTCGAAAGTGCGCGTTCTGCGAGCTGACGAAGGCAATAGCGAGTGTTCATGATCCGACGCGCGTTGCTTGCTGCGTTGTAGGGGGTGTGCTACCGTTATTTGTAGACTAGCTGCTGCAGGTATTCTGTCTGCAGCAAGCAAGGTTTCGGAGGTTCGGAATGAGCGGCAACGGAAGCTCGAAGGTTAGTTTCTTCCTGGTCGGTCTCGGCATTGGAGCGTTGTTGGGCATTCTGTTTGCTCCCAAATCTGGCGAAGAGACGCGCGACTTTCTTTCGTCAAAAGCGGATGAAGGGCGCGATTACGCGCAGAGAAAGGCGCGAGAGTTGCGCGAGCGAGCCGACGATCTGCTCCAGCGCGGCAAGGACGTCGTCTCCAAACAGAAGGATGCCATTTCTTCGGCTGTCGACGCGGGGCGAGAGACGTACAAGCGCGAAAGCAAGATTTCCTGAGCCTCAGGTGGTGCGCATATGTCGGGCTGGGTCGAAGCGTTCATCGTAATCGCGGGTCTGGCGATCCTTCTGCAGGCCGTCATCCTGATGGTGATGGCCGTTCAGATGCGCTCGTCGGTCGAGCGGCTGCTGAAGATCACGAACGACCTGCACGGCCGCATCGATCCGATTCTCACGCGTACGGCGCGGATTCTCGATGACTCCGAGGATCGTATTTCAAGCATTATGGGCGACGCGGCGGAAATCACGCGCATAGCCCGCGGCCAGGCGCAGAAAGTCGACCGCGTGTTTACGGAAGCAGTCGAGCGGCTCAGATTGCAGGTGATCCGCACCGATCAGATTCTTACCGGAACGCTTGAAGTGATCGAAGATGCGGGATCGAAATTCCGTCGGAGTGTATGGATGCCGATCCAGCAGGCGTCCGCGCTGCTGAAAGGCCTAAAGGCGGGGCTTGAGTTCCTGCGTTCCTCGAATCGTCCTAAATCCGACGCGGTGCAGCAAGACGAAGAACTCTTCATCTGATTGAGGCTGATTGTCTGCAAGCATTCGAGCAGCGTTTTCCCATCCTGACGATCTCTTTGTATCAACCCGGCAGAGTTCTGCGTGTTACCGGATCCAGCCGCCACCTAAGACGCGTTCACCCAGATAAAAAACAGCGGCCTGGCCGGGCGTAATGGCTCGCTGTGGCTCGCGGAATGTGACGTGCGCCGTGTCGTGCGAGGTAGGCTCGATAATAGCTTCGGCCGCTTCGTGGCGGTGCCGGATACGAACGCGCGCTGCAATGGATTCAGATGGCGACGCGAACGCAATCCAGTTTACGTCGCGGACTTCACACGCCGTTTGGTGTAGAGCCGCGTCCTCGCCAACGATCAAACGATTCCGCGCACGATCGATTTCGACGACGTACGTAGGACGTCCCGTGGCAAATCCCAGCCCGCGTCTCTGCCCAACCGTATAGTGACGCAGACCGTCGTGGCGGCCGAGCACTTCTCCGGACATCGACACGATGTCTCCCGGTTCGTCTGCAAGCGGCATGCGCTGTTCCTGAAAGTACCCCTCGATAAACCGGACGTAATTGCCGCTTGGCACGAAGCAAATCTCCTGGCTCTCAGGCTTCTCGGCGACGGGCACGGCGAGGCTCCGCGCGATTTCCCGTACTTCCTGCTTGGTCAGCTCACCTAGCGGGAATTCAGCTCGCGAAAGTTGTTCTTGCGTGAGACCAAACAGAAAATAAGACTGATCTTTGCTCTCGTCGCACGCACGCAATAATTCGTGGCGGCCGCTGTCCGGATTGAAACGTATGCGCGCATAGTGTCCCGTTGCGATTTTGTCGACGCCGATCTGGCGGGCCGTCGAGAGCAACTGGTCGAATTTTACGTGGTTGTTGCACAGCGTGCAGGGAATTGGCGTGCGCCCTTCCAGGTAGTCATTCGCGAACGGCCGAATTACAGTCTCTTCAAACTCGCGTTCAAAATTGACCACGTAAAAAGGAAACCCGAAATATTCGGCTACCCGCCGCGCGTCGTATACGTCATCCGGGGAGCAGCAACGATGCTGTATCGCGCCATCTCCCTGAAGTTGCGGCAATCGGCGATGATTCCACAGTTGCATCGTAAGCCCGATGATC
Source organism: Candidatus Acidiferrales bacterium (assembly GCA_036279175.1). GTDB lineage: Bacteria > Acidobacteriota > Terriglobia > Acidiferrales > UBA7541 > Palsa-295. The sequence goes on from DASUJR010000445.1 coordinate 3,503, forward strand.
GACTGGCCCCGCTGGTAAAGCATCGCGGCGACGGTCGAGCTGTCAACGCCCCCGCTCATGGCCACAGCGATACGAGCCTGGCATCCCGCGTGGGGCTGAGCGGTCGAGCCAACGGCGTTCTCGATTTGGATTGCGTTTGGCGCTTGCATAGTAATCAGCGAACCGGCACGGTTCGTGCGCGTGCGTCCTTTGCTGATAAATCCGATCGAGGTGAAAGGGAGCGAATCCGTTCGACGACACGCGGGATCACTTCAATTGCTCGATCGATCTCATGGGCGGCCGTTCCGCGGCCGAGGCTGAACCGCAGAGTTGACCGCGCCTCGTCGTCAGAAAGACCGATCGCCGTCAGCACGTGCGATGGCTCAACGCTGCCCGACGAGCACGCCGCGCCTGTCGAACAGGCGATGCCCTCCAAATCGAGCGCGATCAGAAGCGCTTCACCGCCCGCACCCGTGAACGTGACATTCGTCGTGTTGCAGACGCGCGTCTCGCGATTTCCGTTGATGCGTGCATCCGGAATCGAATCGACCAGCGCGGTTTCGAACCGGTCTCGCAGCGCGGCGATCCACGAAGTGTCTTCGTCGAGGCATGCTCGGGCAAGCTCGGCAGCCTTGCCGATTCCGACTATCCCCGGAACATTCTCCGTTCCGGGGCGGCGATCGCGTTCGTGATGGCCCCCGAAGAACAGCGGTTCGAGCGGCGTGCCGGGGCGCACGTACAGCGCGCCAACTCCTTTCGGACCATAAAACTTGTGCGCGGAAATCGAGAGCAAATCGACCCCGAGTTGGTTCACATCAAGTCTCAGTTTGCCCGCGGATTGCACCGCATCGCAATGAAAGTAGATGTCGGCTTCCGCCGCGATCCGGCCGATTTCTTCGATAGGCTGGATCGTGCCAATTTCATTGTTGGCATGCATTGCGCTGATCAAAACGGTTTCGGAAGTGATCGCTCGGCGAACGTCCTGCGCGTCAACAACTCCATTTGAACGGGCTTGCAGATAGGTGACATCAAAGCCGCGGCGTTCCAATTCCTGGCAGGCGTTCAGAACGGCGTGGTGCTCGATGGCGGTGGCGATCACATGCCTTCTCGTCGATGACGATGCCGCAGACACCAAGCCCAGCAGCGCCAGGTTATTGGCTTCCGTTCCGCCGCTGGTGAACACGATCTCCGCTGGACTTGCGCCGATCAGTGCTGCGACTGACTCGCGCGCGCGGTCCACTGCGGCTCGCGCATGCTGGCCGGCCGAATGGATCGAGCTTGCGTTTCCAAACGTGCGTTCCATGCAGGGAAGCATCGCCTGCAAGACCTGCGCGTCCAGCGGTGTTGTCGCGTTGTAATCGAGATAGATCATTGAGCCGTCAAAAGCCTTACCTACCCATCTTGGCCTTGAAGATTCAGGTTAATGGGTGCGTTGAGCGCGGTCAAGCGAGTAGGGCCGCAGGGCACGCTATGAAATCACGTTGTTACTGACGCGCGTAACGGTGTCTCGCAAAGCCGCCAAGCGTTTGCGGCAATACTGGCCCGGCTCAACTTGACGCCGTTCGCGGCAAACTGCTACGGTGCGAAGCCGATGCGAAAATCCGTTCGACGTTATCTGATACTCCTCATAGGCGTGCTTGTGGTCGTCTTTTTCGCCTATAAGTTCAGGAGTTCGATTGCGCTCCAGGGGTTTCATTGGTCCGCCGTTGGCGGAGCGTTACGTCATGCGCACGTGGATCTCCTCCTGCTTAGCCTGGCGGCCATTTACGGATGCTTTGCCGTGCGAGCGCTGCGCTGGATTCGGTTTTCGCGCACCCTATATGGTACCCGTGAAGGGCGATTCGCAACGCATTTCTGGAATGTTTACGCGGGAACTCTGATGGGTTTTTCTTGCACCTTTTTGTTGGGACGGGCTGGTGAGCCAATTCGCCCCGTCCTGATTGGCAAGAAGGAATCGCTGCCGATTGCGTCGATGTTCGGCGTTTATGTGCTCGAGCGAATTTTTGACATGGCAGCGACCGCGGTCCTTGCCGGCGCAGCGCTGCTGCTATGGAAGCGAAGCGCATCGCTGGGGTCGGCGGCACATTTCCTTTCCGAAGCTCGTTCGGCTGGAATCATATTGCTGACTCTTCTCGTGGTCGCGATTGCTTTTCTGATTTATTTTCGATTTCACGGTTCGGCATGGTTGTCGCGGAGACTGGAAAATTCGAAGTGGCGGAGCGGCTGGCGCCAAAAGGCCGCCGTTTTGCTCGAGGGCTTCGGCAATGGCCTGCAGGGAATTCGCAAAACGAGCGATTTGACTGTGCTGATTCTCTATACGGCGATCCACTGGATTGGTGTGGTTTTCGTTTATCTGTGGGTCGCACATGCTTTTGGCGGCACGCTGGCTGAAATAACGTTCGCGGGCGCGCTTCTCGTACTCGCGTTTACGATGGTAGGCTCGGCGGTGCAGCTTCCGGGCGTAGGCGGGGGCGCACAGCTCGCTACATTTCTTGTGCTGACGCTGATTTTCGGGATAAAAGATGAGCCGGCCGCCACGATGTCCATCGTTGTGTGGCTGATCGGCTTCGCGGGTTGCTGCATCGTCGGGCTGCCTCTGCTGTTTCATGAAGGATGGTCGATGGGAGATCTGCGCCGAATAGCGCAGGAGGAAGAACGAGCGGGAGCGGCTCTCCTGCTCGACGAAGCTGGGAATAATAGCGGCAAGCCCGCCGTTGGGCGCAAGTCCGCTATATCGGGAGACCAAGGCTCGTGAGATGTCCTTTCTGTGGGCACCTCGATGACAAGGTAATCGACTCGCGCGAAGGCCGCACGGGCGATTTGATTCGCCGGCGTCGCGAGTGTCTGAAGTGTGCGCGGCGGTTCACCACTTACGAGCGCATCGACGAAATTCCCTACATGGTGATCAAGAAAGACGGCCGCCGCGAGAAGTTCGAACGCCAGAAGATTCTGCAGGGTTTGCTGAAGGCATGTGAGAAACGTCCGGTAGCCGTGCCGAAGCTCGAAGCGATTGTCGACGAGGCTGAGGCGTTCGTCAGCGAAGCGACGGACCGCGAGCGTACAACCACAGAAATCGGCGAGTTGCTGATGAACCGGCTCAAGAAGCTCGATAAAGTTGCCTACGTTCGCTTTGCGTCCGTCTACCTCGATTTCAAAGACGTGAAGGAATTCATGGACGAACTGAAGGGCCTGCTGAAAGATCGCGTGAAGAAATAGCGCCCTACTCTCGTTCAGACACGGTACAAGGGTGATGTCGTGGTGGCTTTAAGCTGTTTGGGCACGCGTGCGCGAAGAGGTGCCCATGGTCTCCGCCTCTTCGATTTCCAAGCCCTCCATTGCGGCGCGCACCTGCTGCCCAGTTGCGCCTGGTCCGATGCCGAGTTCTTCACGGAGCGCGTGTAGCCGCGCGAAGTAACGATGCGAGCCCGATGGCGGGCACGGGCCGATATAACCGATCGTCCCCGAATCATTCTCGCCCTGCGTGCCGAGCCCATCGATTTCTTCTTGTGCCCTTGCCAGCCCTTCTCGAATCTCAGTGATCGTAGGAGGGATGTTGTACAGCAGCCAGTGAAAAAAACTCGTGCTTGGGCGCGTCCGGGTCATGAACAATCAGAGCAAAAGACTTTGTCGCCTTGGGTGCGTCTTCCAAGCGAAACGTCGGCGAAATATTCTCGCCGTCGCAAGCGAATTTCCGCGGAATCGGATTTCCATGTTGGCTTGCGTCGCAGATCAGTTTCGTGTCCGCCTCTAAAAAAGGGATGCGTGCCCGTCAACGCTGTTCCGGGGCCATCTGTTTCACCCAAAAAACAAACTTGAGAAGGTTCGTCGTCAGGTATTCATCTTTTCTGAGTAAGCTGGCTCACGCCTGAGTTCATGACTTCCGTCCCCAGGAGACTAACTCCAGCGCCGGACAGCACCTTGCCAAGCACGGGATGGGTGTGCCGCGACTGGTAGATGCTCCCTACCACAGCCATCGCTCCGCCGGCGGCGCCTAACGCCAGGCGGACGCCAGGCAAGTGAGCGCGGCGGAACCCGCCATTTCCGCCGTGTCCGGCGATCGGAAAACCCGGGATATCGGCTTCATTGCGGTAAGTCCTCATTTCGTCTCGGACGTCCTTCACGTCCGGGACTGAATAGATTCGGCGCATCACATGCGGAACTTCGGATTGCACGATATCGCCTCGCAATGCAACGATCCCGTCACGGACGGAAACTTCAATCGCCCTCGGGTGGGACACGACGCGGCCAAGCTTCGATCGGACGCGCTCGGCGAGCACGTCATCGTCGGGCGACGCGTGCGGCCGCACGCAGGACCACGTCGCCACGGCAATTCCCCGGGCACGATTGCCCAAGTCGCGACTCGCCCGGCCGAGTGATGTTCCTGCGTTTCTCGTGAAATGGAATGTTTTATCGCGGACGAGCGCGCGCCGACGGCGGCCACGCTTCGGATCCAAAAAGAACATCATTGCTGCAGCCGTTCCAGCCGCTCCGATTGACGAAATTAGAATCTTCTTGAGCATCAGCAGCTCCCCGTATTCCAAATATTCGCCGGTGCAAAACTCCGACACTAAAGATGCTGCGCTCACAGGTTGCAGAGAGCTATCCGGCGAATTCTGTAGGGATAGGAAGCACACCAGCCAAAATTCGTTGTCGCCGCGATTTCGGATCGCGAGGCTCGCTGCAAACGGGTGGAAGCTACTTTACTTTGAGGACGACGAGGGTGCGGTCGTCGAACGGATGCTGTCCGCCGGAAAAATTGTGAACTTCCTCGAGTATGTAGTCGGCGATCTGGTCGGCCGACGCGCCTTGTTTTTTTACGATAAACTGCCCCAGGCGCTCGTGCCCAAAGAATTCCCCGGCCGAGTTCTGCGTGTCACCGATGCCATCGGAATGGAACACCAGGATATCGCCGGCATCCAACAGGAACGAGCGCTCGTCGTAACTGACGTCTTCAAAAATGCCGAGAGGAAACCCTTCCAGTCGAAGCTTTTCGCAACGGTCGTTGTGAAGCAAAAAAGGCTGCTCCTGGCCCGCGTTCGCGATGCGTAGGCGCTTCCGGCCGCGATGCCACGTGGCGAAGCATAGAGTCATGAAGCGGCCGGCGATCAGACGTTCGCCCAAGAAACCGTTTATCGCACGAAGCATATTGGCCGGACGCGGCTTCTGAACCCCCAGGCTCCGCAACGTGCCGATCCCTACGGCGCCATACAATGCAGCCGCACTGCCTTTGCCGCTGACGTCGCCGACGGCGATGCCGAGCTCCTGCGGGCCGTAGCGAAGAAAGTCGTACATGTCACCGCTCAACTCACGCGACGATACAACTCGGGCAGCGATTTCTAGGCCATACTCCGGGCCAGGAACGAGCGGCAGCAACGCCCCTTGAATCCGGCGAGCCGCGTTCAGGTCGCGTTCCATGCGCATTTCGTCGCGGCGCACCTGCTCGTACAGATTTGCGTTCTCGATGGAAACAGCGAGGTGCGATGCGAGAATAGAAAGCACTTGCACGTGCTCGGGTGTGAAGTAGTTGTCCTGCACGCTTTCGAGGTCCATCACGCCGATGACGCGATCCTTGTAGATCATCGGTACGGCCAGTTCGGAACGCGTTTCGGGATTCAGTTTGATATAGCGCGGATCGAGCCGGACGTCCGGCACCGCAATTGGCCTGCGCAACGTGGCCGCCGCACCGACGACGCCCTCGTGTGGCGAGACCGCGAATTTCTCCTGCATGCTCTGGCCAAACTTCACGTTCACTCGGTGCCGAAATACATGGTCCACAGGGTCGTATAGAAGAATGCTGAAAATCTGATAATCGATCAGCTGTTTGGTCAGCGAGGCTGCTCGGCGCAATACCTCTTCAACCTGAAGCGTGGAACTGGTTTCGCGCGCAACTTCATTCAGCAGCAGGAGAGTTTCCGCCTGCCGGCGTATGTTTTCGAACAGCCGTGCGTTTTCAACGGCGGTTCCAATGCGGCTCGCCACCAGCGTCAGAATGTTCTGCTGGTCAGGAGTGAAGTAGTCTTCGTGACTGCTCTCGATATCCAGTACGCCGACAGTGCGACCACGCGCGATGAGCGGCACGGCAAGTTCGGAGCGCACGGAATCCATGGCATTTAGGTACCGACGATCCTTCGTGACATCGCCGACTCGAACAGCCTGGCCGGTCGTAATGGCCGCTCCGATGATCCCGTCGCCTATTGGGACGCGCCAGTTCTCAACCACCTCGGGCCGGTGTCCGATCGCGAAACGGAAGTAAAGCTGATTCGTTCCCTCTTCGGACAGTAGTACTGCAAATATTTCGTAGTCGATCAGGCGTTTGATTTGTCGCGCCGCCGTCCTGAGTACTTGATCGAGATCTAGCGACGCGTTGATCTCCTGAACGAGCTCCGCCAGAATCGCTACCGTATCGGCAGAAATCTCGGTTTTCGAGTTGAGTTCAGTCGAGTCCACGTGACTTGAATGCACTTTCTCTGATCGGGCCGGGCCGTCCAAGCATGCACATCGCCTTTTGCCGTTGCAAACGGCATCCGCGTTCAACGTGCTCGCATGGTGCGATGTCGAAGGGCCATTATATCAGTCGCGCCGCGCGAGAACTTCGTTTGGACGCGAGAAAGAAACCATGGCAACTGGTCCGGCGGGATTTGCAGAATCTGCCTGTTGGTTTTGACGGCGCACAACAAGTGCTTATACTTGTTGGTTCCGGTCGACGTGAACTCGAATTGGATGAGGAGAGTGGAATGCAGAGCAACCACGGCGCTAGTGCACCGCCAAACCCAACAATTGTCTTCGAAAATCTGCAGGCTTTTCAGCGCACCGCCGCGCTCAGAGCCGCGATCGAACTGGATGTGTTCAGAGCAATAGGGCAGGGAGCGGGCGATGTTGCCTCAATCGCTCGTCACGTACGCGCTTCCGAGCGCGGCATCCGTGTTCTTTGTGACTACCTGGTGATTATGGGAATCCTGCAGAAGGTGAACGGTAAGTATGAGCACACGGCGTCGAGCGCCGCCTTCCTTGATCCGTCGTCGCCAAGTTGCATAGCTTCCATCGCGAACTTTATTGGTAATCCTACTTTTCGCGAGCCATACGACCATCTGGCGGAAATCGTTCGAAGCGGCAAAACTACGCTTCCCGGCGACGGTAGCGTCGAGCCCGAAAATCCGATCTGGGTCATTTTCGCCCGCAATATGGCCCCAATGATGGCCCCGCTTGCCGGGGCGCTGGCAAAAATTGTGCTCGACGGTCGAAGCGGCCCATTAAAAGTGTTGGACATCGCAGCAGGGCACGGACTGTTCGGGATCGAAGTAGCGAAACAGAATCCACAGGCCCGAGTGACGGGTCTTGACTGGGCTCCAGTGTTGCAAGTGGCTCTGGAAAATGCGCGCAAAGCAGGAGTCCAGGATCGATATGAAACGCTGCCCGGTAGCGCTTTCGACGTTAACTTCGGTGGCCCATACGATGTGGTCTTGCTGACGAATTTCCTGCACCATTTCGATGTTGAAACGTGCGTCGGAATAGTAAAAAAAGTGAAAGGGTCGCTCAAAGCGGGGGGAACGGCGGCAACTCTGGAGTTCGTGCCGAATGAAGATCGTGTCTCGCCTCCAATGGCCGCAGGCTTCAGCATGACCATGCTCGCTTCCACTCCGGCCGGAGATGCGTATACCTTTCGAGAACTCGCGAATATGTACGAGCGCGCGGGATTCAAGGATGTCGCGGCTCATCCGATTCCCATGACTCCGCAAACAGTCGTTACCGGGCGGAATTAATTTAGGCGATGGCTTGTTCAGGCTGAGAGCTGCTCAACTTCTCCGGGCTGCAGCCGCATGCGCTTCTTCGATAATCTTTACGCTCGCGCTCGCGCCAATCCGCGTCGCGCCTGCCTCGACCATTCTTTTCAGGTCTTCGAACGTTCGGATGCCCCCTGCGGCCTTCACGCCCATTTCCGCGCCGACCGCTGAACGCAGTAGCCGGACGTCCGCCGGCGTTGCGCCGCCGGGACCGAAGCCGGTCGACGTCTTCACAAACTCGGCACCCGCGTTTTTCGCCGCCCGGCAAGCCTCTTGTTTTTCGCTATCGGTCAACAGGACGCATTCGAGGATCACCTTGCAAATGGCTCCGCCCCGATGGCACGCGTCGACTACGCCGCGAATATCATCTTCAAACGCAGCATAGTCGCCGGATTTCAGCGCTCCGATATTGATCACCATATCGACCTCTTCCGCGCCAAGCAGTATCGCCTGTTCCGTTTCGTACACTTTGACGCGCGGCAGCGTGGCACCGAGCGGGAATCCGGCCACCGTGCACACGTGCACGTTGCTTCCGCGCAAAACTTCTACGGCTTGAGCGACGTTCGTCGGGTTGACGCAAACCGTGGCGAAACCATACTGCAACGCCTCTTCAGAGATTCGTCGGATGTCTTCGCGGCTCGCCTCGGGCTTCAACAAAGTGTGGTCAATCAGCCGGGCAACACGTCGGGGTTCGAAGTTTGCGTTCACGCGATTGTATGCCCAACCTCTGAATCGAACTGAGCGGCATTAGGTCGTCGGAAGAGTGAGCACGCAGACGTCTTTTAAATTACGGAACCGCTCTCCGTAATCCAGCCCGTATCCGACGACGAACTCATTCGGAATCGAAAAGCCGACGTAATCACCCTTCACTTGTTGCAACCGCCGCGACGGTTTGTCGAGCAGCGCCGCAACTCGCAGCGTTTTGGGCTTGCGCTGCTGCAGGATGCGCAGCAGGTAACTGATCGTCAGACCCGTGTCGAGAATATCTTCCACCAGGATCACGTTCAACCCTGCGATGCTGCTGTCGAGGTCCTTCAGTAGCCGCACCTGGCCGGAAGATTCCTTGCCCTTGCCATAACTTGAGACCGCGATGAAATCGAGCGATGTCTCAAGATCGATTTCGCGGACCAGATCGGACAGAAAAATGCACGCGCCCTTCAGCACTCCGATCAAATGGACACGCTGGCCCGGGAAATCCCTTGTAATCTCGCGTGCCACTTCGCGCACACGCTTTTGAATCGCTGCGTTGCGAATCAGCACCTTCAACTTCTCGCCCGAAGAGGTTTCTCGCTCCAATATTCCTTTGGGCCTCGCGGCCTTCCGAATCGCGATGGCGCTCATCAGCGTTCGCCCCAGCGCAGCTTGCTGCGCAGTATTTCAAAGTACGTTTTGCCGGTCGGTCTAACCAATCTCACCTTGGTTTCAGATCGGGTGACGGTCACCCGATGATTCAAGCCAAGTTGCGCGCCCGTCTGGCCGTCGAGCGTCAGATAGACGGGTTCGTCCGCCGCGGAGAAATCCACGCTCACCTGTGAAGTGCCGGGAATCACCAGCGGACGATTCGTCAACATATGAGGGCAAATGGGAGTGACGATAAGAACGTCGAGATCGGGATGAACGATTGGCCCGCCGGCAGCGAGAGAGTACGCGGTTGATCCGGTGGGCGTGGAGACGATCAGTCCATCCGCGCGATAACGCCCGACGTGGTTTTGGTCGACGTAAACGTCGAAGTCGAGCATGCGCGCCATCGCGGACTTGTTGACGACGGCGTCGTTCAGCGCGAGATGCGGGCCAGCCAACTGTCCATCGTGAGAAATTGTCGCTTGCAGCGTCATTCGGTCGCTTGTGCTGTACTTTCCAGCGACAACACGGTCAAGAACGGGATAAAGCTCGTCGAGCGTGACGCTGGTCAAGAATCCCAGGGCGCCAAGGTTCACTCCGAGGACTGGAATGCTGTGGCCGCGTAATGCGCGCGCCGCGGAAAGCAACGTTCCGTCGCCGCCGAGCACTAAAAGCAGATCGATCTTGTCCGCAAGCGCTTCGCGTGGCATTCCGTCCACGCCTGCGTCGATGCAACTACTCGTCTCGACGTCGACCATTACTTCGATGTTGTGCTCGCGCAACCACGCGAGCAGCGGCGGAACAACGCTGCAGACGACGTCCTTGATCGGCTTGCATGCGATGCCGACTTTTCGAATCATAGTTACGGGATTCTACTTTATTCGCGCTTCCGGCCGTGGAGAAAAAACTCGAGATTGCCTTTTGCACCGGCCACGCGACTGGGCCGCACGCCGACAACTTCGAGACCACACTGCTTAACAGCTTCGGTGACTCGACGAATCGCCTCATCGTGAAGCGCAGGGTCGCGAACGATTCCGCCTTTTCCAATCTTGCGCTTTTCCAGCTCGAATTGCGGTTTGATTAGGACAAGGCAATCGGCAACCGGCGCCGCAACGCTCGCGACCGCCGGCAGGATCTTGGAAAGCGAGATGAACGAGACATCCACCGTCACGAACAAAGGTGGCTCGGGAACATCCGAGGACTCCAAGTATCGCGCGTTACGCTCAACGAGGATCACATGCGGGTCCTGTCGCAACTTCCAATCCAGCTGAGCGATGGTCACGTCTACCGCATAAACTTTGGCGGCCCCATTTTGCAGAAGGCAGTCGGTGAAGCCACCCGTCGAGCTGCCCACGTCGAGGCAGACGCGTCCTTGGGGTGAAAGCTGAAAATCGTCAAGCGCGCCTTCCAGTTTCAGCCCGCCTCGCCCAACGTAGCGCAGGTTGTCGCCAACAATCTCGATTGCCGCGTCGCGAGAAAGCTGGGTCCCAGGCTTCGCGGCGGTCTGTCCGTCGACGCGGACCTGTCCCGCGAGAAGCAATGCTTGTGCTTTTTCGCGCGAAGGTGTCAGCCCGCGCTCAACCAGCAGCAGGTCGAGCCTGACCTTGTCGGATTGGATTTTCTTTGAAATGGTTCGCGGCCTGTCGGTCGGTGCACCGCCGCACTAGCGGTACCGTCTGTACGCAGTGAGCCGCTGCGTCGTGTCATCTTCCTGACGCACCCTTCGAACGTGAACACCACCGTTCGTTTGGACTACGATCGCCGCGCGACGAGATACTGGCCCAGGACGCGAAGATTGTTCGCGCGTTCGCCGAAAGGCGCGAGTTCTTTCAGCGCCGTCGTTTCCAGGCTGGCGGCAATCGCGCGCGACTTTTCTAGGCCATAGAGCGCCGGGTACGTAGCTTTCTGCTGCGTCTGATCCTTGCCCGCCGTCTTGCCTAGCGATTCCGACGATTCCTCCACGTCGAGTATGTCGTCGACAACTTGAAATGCCCAGCCGATATTTTCGCCGAAGCGCGCCAGACGCTCCACTTCATGGTCGGTCGCGCCTCCGGAAATCGCGCCGGCGACAACCGATCCGCAAATCAGCGCGGCAGTTTTCGAGCGATGAATGTATTCGAGTCCCGCTTCATCAACCGTCTTGCGTTCGGCCTCGATGTCCGCCACTTGGCCCCCGACCATCCCGTTCACGGTTCCCGCTGCGGCGCCCACTTGGGCGATCAGGCGCACGAGGCGAGCCGGTTCAAGGGCCGTCTTGGCGAGCGTTTCGAAGGCGAGCGTCAGAAGCGCGTCGCCCGCAAGAATCGCCATCGCTTCGCCGAACACTTTGTGGTTTGTCGGCTTGCCGCGGCGGAGATCGTCATTATCCAGCGCGGGCAAATCATCGTGGATGAGCGAATACGTGTGAATGAATTCCAGCGCGCAGCCGACGTCAACGGCGGCACTCACGTTTTCCGCGAACATTCGCGCGGATTCGATACATAGCACCGGCCGCAATCGCTTGCCTCCGGCAAAGACGCTATAACGCATCGCGCGATGAATCGATGGCGGACGCGTGTTCTCCGGTGGGAGAATCCGCTCGAGGGCTTTTTCCACGAGCAACCGATCGGCTTCAAAGAAATCGGGGAGCGTCATACGTGAGGGCGTCGCAATGTGGTCTGGAGAACGGGATTGCGTCCTAGGACCCTTCCTCATCCGACTCGAAAGGAGCCGGAGCGATCTTCCCGTCGGCCTTCTTCAGCAGGATCTCAACTTTGCCTTCAGCTTCTTCCAGTCTTTTTTGACACTCGCGCGAGAGTTTTACGCCCTCTTCGAAAAGGGCCATCGCCTCATCAAGAGAAAGGTCTGCGCTTTCCAGGCGTTTGACGACTTCTTCGAGACGCGCCAACGACTTCTCAAATTCGCCTTTGCGCTGTGACTCGGCCGCCTTATTGGGCACTGAATTCAAACAAACCTCCAAGTTTCGCCAGCGGACGGTGCATTTTAGCGCACGTCAGAGAGCGGCAACAATGGCGATCTGATTTGGGGGGCGTGCAAGGGCAAAACACGAAGGAGAGCCTTCCCAATAGCTACAAGTCGCGGCGGCCTTCCATGGCCTTCAGCATCGTCACTTCGTCGGCGTACTCGAGGTCGGAGCCGACCGGAATACCCATGGCGATCCGCGTGACGCGCACTCCCAGAGGCTTGATCAGCTTCGAAAGGTAAACTGCGGTCGCTTCGCCTTCGGCGGTTGGATTCGTGGC
>DASUJR010000446.1:0-17126 GCA_036279175.1 Candidatus Acidiferrales bacterium
TCTGAGGCGAGCATTCCGCGCAATTCGAGGCGATGCAGCGCCGGGTAGAGCGCACCCTCCTCGACTTTCAATACATCCTCGGAGGTCTGATGAATGAACTCGGCGATAGCATAGCCGTGAAGTGAGCCGCGATTCAATGTCTTCAAAATCAGCATGTCCAGCGTGCCTTGCAGGAGATCGCCGGATTCTGGTTGCTTTGGCATAAGCCGTTTAGGGGAAGTATCGCTCATTCTTGGGCAGACGTCAAGGCCGCAATTGACGAAACACCGCCGCCGGTGTCTACGTATCCCTTAAGGAGGGCTAATGGTTCTGGGATTCTGGATTCTGGCGGCGGTGCTGACGGGCGACGCCTCTCCAAGCACGCGACCTACGGCAGCGTCCATTATGGCGCGGGTGGCGAAAAACCAGGACCGCAGCAATCAGATCCGGGCCGATTACATCTATCGCCAACGGATACACGTCGCATCGCGAAAGTCCAATGGCAAGCTGATGTGCGAAGAGAGACGGGATTACCTCGTTATCCCCGGCGCAGACAGTACGACGAAGAAGCTTCAAGTGCTGAGCGGGCGCTGTTGGCACAAACGGCGGTACGTGAGCTTCAGCAAAAAGCTCCAAGGACATGACCAAAGCATCGACTGCAGCATCGTAGATTCTTTCGCAGGCGATTTTACCAACGAGCACTCGAAAGACGGCATCGCAAAGGATCTCTTTCCGCTCACGACCGAGCAGCAAAAGAAAGACGAATTCAAGCTTATCGGCGTGACGACTCTGGATGGCAGAAAGGTTTACCGCATCGGCTTCAGGCCCAAGGACAAGAAGGATATCGCTTGGGCCGGGGAAGCGGATATCGACGAGAGCGAGTTCCAGCCTGTGTATGTTTTCACAAAGCTGTCCCGCCGTCTTCCCTTTGCGGTCCGGACGTTTCTCGCCGCGCTGCCGGGACTTGGGTTCAACGTGCAATACCACCGCCAGGCGGACGGCGTCTGGTTCCCCACGAGCTTCGGCACGGAATTTCGCATCAAGATTCTGATGTTCTACCGCCGCACATACACCATATCGCTAGAGAACAGCGACTTTCAGCGAGCTCATGTAACCAGCAACATTCGGTATGCAAAGCCTGCAAGCCCGCCAAAATGATGCGGCGAACCGGGAGTCTGGCGGGATCGCACAGGAGCTCAAGAGTTGGCCCTTACTCGCACACGCAATAAAGGCGATCGTTTGACCCATACGCTTCGCGCCGGCCACTACCAGCCTAGTTCCTGCTTGAGCTTCACTGCCTCGGCCTTTGACTTTCTCGTGTTCACCTTCGGCGTGGACCACGGCTCTGTCGTCAGTGCTTTGTAGCGCTTATCTTCGTATGCGGCCACGCGAACCGTAGTTTGGGCCGGGCTATCCGAAATGAACGTGACTTGCAGATACGACCCGGTCTGCCGGTAGTGGCCGTGGATCGTGACAGCGGTCTTGATCCCAGCATCCTTCGATGCGGACTCGATCTCGGCACCGTCCTTCTTTAGCTGATTGAGCACCGCCAGATAAACAGTGCCGATACTGCCAGGGTGCGAGATCGAAGCCACCTGCCCTGCCTGCAGACAGACCGCCGTAATTAGAGACAAAATCCCGAGATTTCTGGTCATTTTTCAGTAGACTCCTCGTTTAGGGAACCATTTCGCACGGCGGGTTCATCTGGAACCCGGCTCTTCTGCGGTTCGCGCTCTGGATCGAGCCCAACGAACACCGTCGCGTGCTTGGAATCAATACAGATCCACGGGTTGCGATCTGCAAAAGCCGGGAAGGATTCCTGTCCGAGCTCAATCACATCTTGGACCGTGTAGCAGCTGGTAGTCAGCGGCCGCCGCTTCCGCCGCCCCCGAATGTGGTATTGCACCACAAAAGATTTCGTCTTGGAATTGCTGTTTTCGCTGGATATAGGCAGCATGTCGATTTCAGTGCCGCGCACAGCCTCCTCACAGACACAGATGGGCGTGAATTCGCCATTTCCGTAAACCAGGCAAAATATTTTTTTGTTTCGGAAATCCACCCGGATTACAATTGGGTGTGCTGCCGCGATTCTGCGCGCCAGCAATGCTTTGCAAGAAGGGTGTTGTTGACGTGTTATGGCTTGGGACACCATCGATCTCCGCACTGACAACGGGTTCCCTCTCTCCGATGCAGACCGGGAAGTGATTCTCGACGTAGCAGGGAAGGCGATTCTGAACAGCGACCAAGATCCCGGTGTGGTGATTCGGGCTGCCAAGCGGGTCGTGCGAAAGCTGCAATTCGTCGAGAATTTGCGCGCCTACGCAACCCGCGCCATTTATGCGGGTTTGCAAAGTGCGGCGATTCGGCAAGAAGTGAAGGACCGGCCGGTTTGCCAGTACAAGGTGGAAACGATACCGGATCGGATCGGGCGGGACCGGATTGAGAACCAACTCCTGGTTCGCGAGGCTTTGGATGCCCTTTCGGCTCAGGATCGGGAGATCTTCGTTCGAAGAATGGCCGGCGATACCGGCGCCGAAATTGACCGCGACATGAATCTGAAGCCGCGTACCGCCGAAGCTCGATTCCGCGCCAGTAAGCTTATCTTGCGTCAGGTCCTGAGCGAAAAGGTCGGGCGTCAAACGAGATCGCGTGGCCGCTGAACCCCTGGACGACGATAATCCGATTGAGGAGATCCTGCTTCACGGGTTCCCCAACCCGGAGCGAGTAGGTTGCCCCCCGCGCGAAACTATACAGGCGCTCGCCGAGCGACGGATCGGAAGGGACGATCCGGCCTGGAACCACATCTGGCACTGCTCGCCGTGCTTCGCGGATTTCAAAGAGATCCGCGATGCGCGCCTCGCGAGAGTCGAGGGCGCTGAGCGTCGTGCCAAGCGCAAGCGGGCGGTTTCGATGTGGGCCGCGGCGGCCGTCGCGTGTGCCTGCCTGATTGCGATTGCCGTCATCCTTGTTAATCGCACCGGCAGTTCCCGCGGAACAGCCGTGATCGCGGTCGACTTGACTAACGCCGGCACATTCCGCGGCCAAACTGAGGACACGGCTCGCGTGCTGGCAAAGCTGCCCCGAAAGCTGGACGAGCTGCACATCACGCTTCCGCTCTTCAGCCCTCCAGGCCAATATGTGTTGGCGATTCTGAAATCGCCGTCCGAGAACGCCGCCATTGCGTTGGGCTCAGCGACGGCAACGGGAAGCGGTGCGAAGATGAAGCTCGTCGTAACACTGGATCTGTCTGCAGCCCAGCCAGGCCGCTACTATCTCGCAACCAGGCGAGAAGAACAGGGGCAACAGGAAGCGGCGTATTATTATCCAGTGTTAGTCGACAAGCGCTGAGACTCGGCTTCGTTTGCCAAGGATAGCCATTGGGCTTATCACCCGCGTCGGGCGTCTGTCGCCACGCACATGCGATCTCAATCAACGCGACGGGCGACTATATGTCAAAGTGGATTCGTAAATGCTAAGCCGTTACAGTGGAGCAATCCTGCAGGGGTAACTAAGATTGCGAGAACACCACACATCAAGCATCAATTCGCCATGGGTTGCGACAAGGTGTTGGCGACCAGAGTTCGGGCCGTTTCCGACCCCCGAAATCTAAGAAGGCTACGGCCGCGGAACACATCAAATGCGCCTTGAATGCCACCGCTAAGCAATCCGGAAAAGCGTAGTTTGCCATCGAAACAGGAAAAAGTGGCGGCCGCAGAGAGCGCAGCGGTATGGCAGAATGATCCACCGGAAAGCTCTTTCAACAGCATTTCTGCTGCCTACATTTCTAAACTCAATCGACCGGCAATGAGGGCAACGTACAGAGAACATAGCGACTATGTCTCCCTTCCGGCTTGGCCGGTGATCGGTTTGTGCGACGACTTCCTTTTCAGAACCGCCAGGTTTCGCGCAGCCGCGTGCAGGCTCATCTCCTCCTCGGTAAAGGTCGCCGTGTACTTCTGTTCGCCTTCGCCTGCGCGCTCGAGGAGTCCCCGGCACAATAAGGGGAGTTCCTGGATGCGGATGCCATGTTTCCTCGTCAGAGCAAGATCGGCCCGGACCGTGTATGCGGTCCGAGTGTGATCCGCTGCAGTGCCTTCAAATGTAAACACGCGGAATCCCGTGTCTTGATGGAACCCTATGAGACTGAACTGCACATTATGCTCCTTCCGGAATCGTTACATGTTTATCGTCGGAAGTGGAATCCTCTTTGCAGCGTCCGGATCGACCATCAGCTTCATGCGGGCCAGCAGCGCCTTTCCGAGCTTCATCTCTTCGGAGTTGGATTTGTGGCCCGGCATTTTAGGGTCGATGAACTCTCTGCGAAATAGCTGATCCGATACCAGAGTGGTCATCAACTCCAGTTCTTCAAGCGTGAGTTTCAAGGTGATGAGTGTCATCCGATTAGTTACCTGAATCTTCCACAGCGGAGCAAATCATGGCTTCCGTTGTCAGCATGAGAGAGGCGATGGAAGAAGCATTCTGAAGAGCTGTGCGGGTCACCTTCGTGGGATCGATAACGCCGGCCTTCACCAAGTCTTCGTATACGCCGGTGGAAGCGTTGAATCCGAAGTTCTTATCATTATCAGTCTTGATCTTCTCGACGACGATGGCGCCTTCGATCCCGCCATTGAGAACGATTTGGCGGACTGGCTCCTCGCACGCGCGGCGTACGATGGTGACGCCGAACTGTTCATCGCCTTCGAGCTTCAACTCAGCGAGTGCGATCGACGCGCGCAACAACGCAACACCGCCGCCCGGCACTATGCCTTCCTCAACCGCCGCGCGCGTGGCATGCAGAGCATCCTCCACGCGTGCCTTTTTCTCCTTCATCTCGGTTTCAGTTGCAGCACCGACTTTAATGATCGCCACGCCTCCGGCCAGTTTGGCCAGCCGCTCCTGCAGCTTCTCGCGATCGTAGTCCGAGGTGGTCTCTTCGACCTGTGTGCGGAGTTGCTTGATCCGGCCTTCAATACTCTTTTGCGTTCCAGCGCCGTCGACAATGGTGGTGTTGTCCTTATCCACCGTGATGCGCTTGGCTCGGCCCAGATCGTCCAACCGAACGCCTTCGAGCTTGATACCTGTCTCTTCCATGATGGCTTTCCCGCCAGTGAGGATCGAGATATCTTCGAGCATCGCTTTGCGGCGGTCGCCGAAGCCTGGCGCCTTTACCGCGCACACATTAATCGTTCCGCGCAGCTTGTTGACTACGAGCGTGGCCAGAGCTTCGCCTTCCACATCCTCGGAAATCACTAATAACGGCCTACCCGCGCGAGAGATCTGCTCGAGAATCGGAAGCAAGTCCTTCATGCTGGCGATCTTCTTTTCGTGAATCAGGATATACGGATCTTCGAGAACACATTCCATGCGCTCGGCGTCGCTCACAAAGTACGGCGAAAGGTAGCCGCGATCGAATTGCATGCCATCCACGGTCTCAAGCTCTGTGGTCGTGGTTTTGGATTCCTCGACCGTGATCACGCCGTCTTTGCCTACCTTCTTCATCGCTTCGGCAATCACGTCACCAATGGTGGAATCGGTATTGGCGGAAATGCTGCCGACCTGCGCGATCATGCCGCCGGAGACGGGTTTCGATAGCTTCTTGATTTCCCCAACGGCCACTTCGACCGCCCTATCGATACCGCGCTTGATGGCCATCGGGTTCGCGCCCGCTGTAACCGCCTTGACGCCTTCGCGGAAAATGGCTTGCGCCAGAATGGTGGCGGTGGTGGTCCCATCGCCGGCAATGTCAGAGGTCTTCGACGCAACCTCACGCACCATCTGGGCTCCCATGTTCTCGAGCGGGTCCTTCAGCTCGATTTCTTTCGCGACCGTGACACCGTCTTTGGTGATCGTCGGCGAGCCGAACTTCTTGTCGAGAACGACATTGCGGCCTTTAGGACCGAGTGTCACCTTGACTGTGTTGGCGAGCTGGTTGACGCCGCGCAGAATTGCCTGACGGGACTCGTCGCTATAAATAATCTGTTTTGCCATTGAGGGTTTCCTTGTGAGTCGAAATTCGAATTAGCCGGCGTTCTTCGCCGCCTGAGCTCCCGAGCTCAGAACGCCGAGGACGTCGTCCTCGCGCATGATGATGTATTCAGTGCCATCCAACCTGGTCTCGCTGCCGGAGTACTTTCCAAAGAGGATGCGGTCGCCGGCTTGGACGTCGAGAGCGGTCAGTTCGCCGTTGTCGAGCCTCTTGCCGTGTCCGACGGCAATTACTTCGCCTTCCTGGGGCTTCTCTTTGGCTGAATCGGGAATGATCAGGCCCTTATACGTGGCTTCTCTTTCCTCGATCCGCTTCACCACGATGCGGTCGGACAGAGGTCGGATATTCATAATGTTGTGAGCTTTCTCCAGGTTCTGATGCGGAGCCAAGCGACCTGCGGACTGGGCAAAAGCGCTGGCACTTAACCAATATAAGTTAATTTGCTTTACTTGTCAAGCCGTAAATGCGATATTGAGTAAAGCTGCTTTACTTGCGTCAGTTAATTTCAGGCTTACGGGAGGCGTGGTGGATGTCCCGCTAGTGATCAAGCGCCGCTTAAAGGAACTGGGTCTTGACCAAAAAGACTTGGCCGCGGCCGCCCAAGTCACAGAATCCTACATCTCGCAATTGCTGGCGCGGAAGAAGGCTCCTCCAGCGCCCGGTCGCACCGATATCTACGAGAAGATGGGCAAGTTCTTGAAGCTTCCGGACGAGGAGCTTTCGAAACTGGCCGAGCTGCAGCGGCAGGAAGACTTAAGGAAGAAGATAGCGGAGCCGCCTAAGCCTCTGTTTGAAGAATTCAGAGAGTTGATTCTCCGCAAATGCAGCTCAGAGCGGCGAGAGGAAATACGCAGGATTTTCGAGAAGGAACCATTTGGGGAACTAGAGCGCCTGATCACGCAGAAGCTCTTGGATACGGCGAAGAGAATCGCCAAAGAGGAATTAGAAAGTGAAGAGTGGCTCCGCCTGATCGCGCAGCTCAGCGAGCGGAGTTATGAGCAGACGCGAGTAGCGATACTCGAGTTTCTCGATACGGATGTCTTCCACGTATCGGTTGAAAACTGCGTCTCATTTCTGGACCCGCTGATCGAGTCCTGGGACATTGAATTGCAAACCTTCGGCATGGAAATTGTCTTGAACCGCAGGTTGGCCGTTGGCCATCCGAAGCGATTCGAATTCGTTGAACGTGAGGCTGAACAACACTTTGGAATAGAGCCTGGACTGGAAGAATTTCTGAGGGATACGTCCCTGGGCGGCGATGCCACCGAAGAGGAAATAGAGTTTCTCCGGAGACTGCGTTTCAAGGGGAAACGGCCTACTCCGATCTACTATTACCGGGAACTCCAGAATCTTAGAGACCCGTTACATTTCCGGATCGATCGAGAGAGTACGGCCACATCATGAAAGAAAATTCGAAACTCCGCAAAATTGCTTTTGTCGGCGACTACCTGCCTCGAAAGTGCGGCATTGCGACGTTCACATCCGACCTGCTGGCGGCCGTGGCAACCGCCCATCCGCAAAGCCAGTGCCTCTCCGTATCGGTTAACGATCTTCAGGAAGGATACGAGTACCCGGAAGAAGTGCGCTTCGAGATTGAGGAGCAGGACCTTTCCTCTTATCTGCGTGCCGCGGACTTCCTCAACATCAGCAATGTGGACATGGTTTGCTTGCAGCACGAGTTTGGTATTTTCGGCGGCCCTGCCGGCGGTCACATTCTGGCATTTCTGCGCGAATTGAGGATGCCTGTGGTCACCACGCTTCATACCGTTTTGCGCGAGCCGAGGGTTGACCAGCGGCGCGTGATGCAGGAGTTGATCTCGCTTTCGACACGGCTTGTGGTGATGGCGGAGCGCGGGCGGCAGATGCTCAGAGAGATTTACAATGCTCCCTCGGTCAAAATCGATCTAATCCCGCATGGAATTCCCGACGTCGGGTTCGTGGATCCGACTTATTTCAAGGACCAGTTCGGTGTAGAAGGCCGGGTAGTGCTCCTCACGTTTGGTCTACTCTCGCCAAATAAGGGGATCGAACATGTACTCAACGCCCTGCCGGATATTTTGGCGGAGTTTCCCGATGTTGTTTACATTGTCCTGGGTGGCACTCATCCCAACGAAATGCGCGAACATGGGGAAGCCTACCGGTTCAGCCTCGAAATCCTTGCTAAGAAAAATAAGATAGAGAAAAACGTTGTGTTTTACAACCGGTTCGTGGATCTCGAGAACCTGAAGGAGTTCATCGGCGCCGCGGACCTCTACATAACACCTTACTTGAATGAAGCGCAGATCACGTCGGGAACGCTGGCCTACACCTTTGGCGCAGGTAAAGCGGTAATTTCCACGCCATACTGGCACGCCGCGGAACTATTAGCGGATGACCGCGGCGTATTAGTGCCGTTTGGCGATGCGCCGGCCATCGCACGCGAGGTGATTGGCTTGCTGCGCGACGACACGCGCCGGCATGCTATGCGCAAAAACGCTTACCGGATCGGACGTGAAATGGTCTGGAGCAACGTCGCGCAGCTCTACATGCGCTCGTTCGAATTATCGCGGCTGGAAGGACCGGCGCTCTCCCGGAAATCTCTTCTTACGAAGACGCTCGACCAAAGGCCGCGAGAGCTGCCGGAGTTGAAGTTGGACCATCTTTTGCAGATGACCGACTCAACCGGGGTCCTCCAACATGCCGTTTTCAGCGTCCCGAATTTTTCCGAAGGATATTGCACGGACGACAATGCCCGCGCCTTTATCTTGACTGTGCTGCTCGATGAATTAGGAGAGGACCAGGAACGCGGTCGGGCCGTGGCCACCACTTGCGGAGCTTTCCTTCATCACGCGTTCGATAGAAAGAAGAATCGGTTCCATAATTTCATGAGCTTTGAGCGCCGCTGGCTCGACGAGCAAGGCTCGGAGGATTGCCACGGGCGCGCGCTCTGGGCGTTGGGTATCGGCGTGGGACGTTCTCCCTTCCGAAGCTTTCAGATGATGGCGGGACAGCTCTTTGCCTTGGCGCTACCGACCGTGACGCAGTTCACTTCGCCGCGTGCATGGGCGTTTGGTCTCATCGGCATTCACGAATACTTGCGCCGATTGAGTGGCGACAGCCTGGTCACCCAAACTCGCGAGAGCCTCACATCTCGGCTCGTAGACCTTTTCGACAGAAATGCCGAGCCGGACTGGCGCTGGTTTGAAAAGGAGCTGTCGTACGATAACGCCAAACTCGCCCATGCCTTGATTCTGAGCGGGCGCGCGACCGGACAACAGGCCGTGTATAAGCGAGGACTCGAGGCATTACGGTGGCTGACGGAATTGCAAATGTCCGAGAAGGGTCACTTTCGGCCCATCGGCAGTAACGGATTTTACCGCCGTGGCGGCACGCGCGCCAACTTCGACCAGCAGCCAATTGAGGCGCACGCGACGGTATCGGCGTGTCTCGAAGCCTATCGCACCACATCGGACGTCTGGTGGTACGAACAGGCACAACGTGCCTTCGACTGGTTCATCGGCTGGAACGATCTCGGTTTGGAACTCTACTCGCCAGAAACTGGCGGCTGCCGCGACGGGTTGCACGTGGATCGGGTCAATGGGAACCAGGGGGCGGAGTCCACTTTGGCTTTCTTACTCTCTTTAGCGGAAATGCGGCTCGCGCAGAACATGCTTACGAGTTTTAAGCAGCCGATCGCCGTCGAAGAGTAAGTACTTATCATGTCAATCGACGTCAAACGTACCACCACGATACTCACGCCCAACCAGTCGCGCGTTCTTCTGCGCCCATTCAACCCGGGAGATCCGAAACGCATCGGGAGGATTATCGATAGGATCATGTTGGTCCCGGAAGACCAGATCGAGCACTTGCTGAGTGAAGTCTCCGCTGAATTTTCCCAGCGGCACAATGAAATTCGCAAACTTTTTCTGGAACGATTTGAAGTACTCCGCAAGCTAGTGTCTACGGACGAGGAGATGTCCGAGCAAAGGCAGTTGTTGATCGGCTCCTATTTCCTGGCCGAATACTCTCTAGAATCCGCCGCGCTGTTCAATCCTTCCATCGTTCCGCACGCCGATCAAACTGGCCTGCCACCCGGCGCTCTGCGATTCATTCTCAGCTTGCGTGCCACTGGGGAAGGGCACATTTCTTCCATTACTTTTCGGACAGGTATTATCCATGCCGATCATCGGATCGAAGTACTCACAGCCGCCGGCTTCCTCACCGAGCCGCGGCAAGTGCCAAATCCGTTGTATGAGAAGCCGCAGTTCACGAAGAAACTCTCTGAGTTGGGATTGACAAACGAATTCACCGCCCGGGTCATCGGCAAACTCGGCGCGTTATTTTCACTCGAAGAACTCCGGTCCAGCCTCCAGAGCGAAAGGGCGCAATCAGGGCTGCCGGATGGAACAACATGCGACGATCAAGACGCCGCGAAGGGCATTTGGATGCTTGCCCGATCCAACTACGAAGTTCAGTTCCAGCCCAAACAGTCGCTATCCGAACGCATACTCTTCCCAGCCACGCCCTCGCAACGAAATGGCATTGAGGACGCGCGGTTCGTCTGCTTCTCAAAGGATGACGGTACGCAGGTCTACTACGCTACCTTCACGGCTTTCGATGGCAAGGTGATCATGCCGCAGTTGGTCGAGACATCAGATTTCCTCCTGTTTCGATTTATCACCCTGAATGGTCCCGCGGCCGAAAACAAAGGGATGGCGCTCTTTCCTCGCAAGATTAACGGCCTCTATGCGATGCTTTCCCGCCAGGACAACGAGAACATCTATCTTATGTTCTCCAAAAGTGTTTACTTCTGGCACGAACGCAAAGTGCTGCTGAAACCTACGTTTCCCTGGGAGTTGGTCCAGCTTGGGAACTGCGGATCTCCGATTGAAACCGATGCAGGATGGCTGGTTCTGAGCCATGGCGTCGGCCCCATGCGCAAGTATTGTATCGGGGCGTTCCTGCTCGACCGCGACGATCCGGCCAAAGTGATCGGCCGTCTCCGCGAGCCTTTGCTCAAACCCAATGAGAACGAACGGGAAGGCTATGTGCCGAATGTCGTTTATACGTGCGGCGCTTTGGTCCACAACGGCGAACTGATCATTCCATATGGCCTGGCCGATCACGCCACTGGCTTCGCGACCGTCCCGCTCAACGACGTGCTGGCCGCCATGAACCGATGAGAACGCCGCAGCATGAGAATGCCCGATAAAAGGGTGGCTATTCTGTCGCCGGTAGCCTGGCGAACGCCTCCCCGGCAATACGGCGCCTGGGAGACGGTCGCGAGCAACATCGCCGAAGGACTCGTGGCTCATGGCTGGGACGTGACCTTGTTCGCCACCGGGGATTCCGTCACCCGCGCTAGTCTGCGTTCTGTGGTGGACCAGGGTTATGAAGAAAATCGCGCCACCGATCCCAAAGTAGCCGAATATCTTCACATCTCTGAAGTATTTGAGCACGCCGCCGAGTTCGACCTGATCCACAGCCATTATGATTTCATGGCGCTGACTTACTCGAGGCTGATCAAGACACCAATTCTTACTACCATCCATGGGTTTTCGTCGCCCAAGATCATGCCCGTCTATCAGAAGTATCGTGACGGATATTTTGTTTCCATCAGTGACTCCGATCGCGCCCCGGGTCTGAATTATCTTGCGACAGTCTACAACGGGATCGATCTCTCGTTATATCTTCTTCAGGAAGCCGGCGGTGATGACTTAGTCTTTCTTGGCCGTATTCACCCGGACAAGGGCGTTCATCTGGCGATCGAAGTTGCCCGCCGTAGCGGCCGGCGCTTGATTATCGCCGGCATTATCCAGGATGAGTCCTATTTTTATGAAAAGGTAAAACCGTACATCGACGATCGCAACATCTGCTATATCGGGCCGGTGGGTATAGCAGAAAAAAATGAACTCTTCGCGCGTGCCTACGCCCTAATCCATCTGAACACTATCCCGGAACGGTTCGGATTGGTCCTGGTTGAAGCGAACGCAGCGGGCGTGCCAGTTATTGCCATGGACCGGGGCTCCTGCCGTGAGGTGATCCAAGACGGCAGGACTGGATTTCTGGTCGCGAACGTGAACGAGGCCATCGAGGCCCTGGAGCGCCTCCCCGAAATCGATCGCAGCGCTTGCCGGCAACGGGTCGCGCAATACTTTTCGATCGAGACGATGGTTGAGGGGTACGAGCGCGTTTACTCGAAGATTTTTGACCTGGAAGAAAAGAGACAGTCATGAAGCCGGACATGATCAGGCGATATAGCCATAACCCCATCCTTACTAAGGCGGAGATCCCTTACCCGGTGGAAACTGTCCACAATGCGGCGGTGGTGAAGCATGAGGGCCAATACATCATGCTTTTCCGTTCGCATCTCCGTACCGGCCGTTCCATCATCGGCCTGGCGCGCAGTCCCGACGGCTTCCACTTCACCGTCGATCCGGAACCCTTTCTGCTTCCCGCACGGGACAGCCCGTTTGCCGCCTACGAAGAGTTCGGCGTAGAGGATCCACGCGTGACTCGGCTCGAAGGCGAGTACTTTATCACCTACAGCGCCTATTCGCGAAATGGAGTGCGGATCGCACTAGCCAAGACGAAAGACTTCAGGCAGGTGGAAAGAATCTCGCTCATCACGGAAGCGGACTATCGAAACGTAGTGATCTTTCCGGAGAAGTTTGATGGATTATATGCGCGGCTTGACCGGCCGCATTCGGAGATCAGCCCTTGGTCAATCTGGATTTCTTATTCTCCGGATCTGCGTTTTTGGGGCGAATCGCAGCTCATTATGAAGCCTGAACCCTATCACTGGGACGAAATGAAGATCGGTCCCGGCGCGCCACCGATCAAAACGGACCGCGGATGGCTTTCTATCTACCACGGAGTTTTCCAAACGATGGATGGATCTATCTATCGCTTGGGGGTTGCTCTTCACGACCTTCGGAATCCGGCAAAGATCATCGGCGTGGGAGACTCGTGGATCTTACAGCCGGAGGATCCTTGGGAAATAACCGGCTATGTTCACAACGTCGTGTTCACTTGTGGGGCTGTTCCGGAACTCGATGGAACCGTGAAGATTTACTGGGGTGGCGCGGATACGGTCATGTGCGTTGGCGAGGCGAATATCTCGGATCTGGTGGAGGTGTGCGTGGAGCACGGCAGGCCGGCCAAATAAGTAAACCTGGTGAACGGTAAGCGCCACTACCGAAAGGCGAAATCCATCCGGCTTTCGCGGAAAGAAGCCGGTAGTCACCAAGGGATGGGTAATCCGTAATCAGCTGGGCAAACCATCTCTTATTACGAGGCGGTGAGCGGTGAAGTTGCTGGGAACTCGCCTAACTATCAGTTTTCGCCGCATTGCCAGTAGTGGCGGCAAAGGTATTTCGGAACCCCCCTTGAGACGGCTACTTTGGGCTTGTTGCCACGGCTGGTATCAGCGCGACTCGCTTCTCTGGCTGCTTCAATCTGTTCCCGCGTCCTTACGTCAGGTTCCGACAGCCTCAGCTTCTTTTTAGCGCGAGCCACCTGACCCTTGTGTCGCTTCTCTAGTCTTTTGTCCATACTCTACGCTACACCGTGCGCACTGTCGCTGAGCATATTCTTTGGAAGGATGTTGCGGTTCAGAACGGCCGCGCGATCAGTTCGTTCAGAGGATGTTGGATCTCGAGGCTTTGGGGGCAGGTTGATTGCTGAAAACGCAGCTCTCATCCTTTCAGTTTGTCAGGAAGTCGGCATGTCGGACCGGTGCTCAGCGCAGGAGGATCGCTTTTCATGAAGGGGCCGCCCGTTACACGGTAATTTGCGCTTTAGCATCTCCCGGAATGCGGTTTCAGCAGCTCGCTGGCTCACGTGCGTTATCGTTGGCCGAAGCCGGATTCGTGAATGGTGATTCCCCGTGCCGACAGCTCGCTTAGCAACTGCTTCACTGCTGGTGAGATCTCAGTGTTTTCTGGCACGATTACTGCCCACTCCAAATTTTCCCTGAGCTCGTGCGTGGTGATCTCCCACTGACCGAGATGGGCCGGTATTGTGGCTCCAATTTGAATGAGGCACCAGTGTCGAATGAGTGCGAGTGCAACCTCCCTATCAGGCAATGGACCGCGAACGATGAAGTGATTGTCGCCATACACCAGGATGCCCACCATCGCGATCTTATGCCGAAAGGCGGTAATCGGGAACCGGATAACCGATCGCGAAATGGTAGACCACTTGTCCCTGCTTGGACGTGAGGTTGAGATAGCGGTGCACCTCTTCGTCATAAAACGCGCCAATGCCGGTTGCCGCCAACCCGAGGGCTTCCGCCGCGAGATAGAGCCGGTGGCCGATAGCGCCTGCTTCAAAATGCACATAACGATAACCACGATCACCATGGGCGCGGACGGCACGGTCGAGATCGCCGATCATCGAGAAGGCGACGCATGCGTTACCCGCGAGATCCTGCCCAAGGCTCAAACCGGCGGCGGTGAGGCGCTGGTCGCCACTCCTGATCTGCTCCAACTCAGCACGATCAGGCCACAACCGGTATACACCAGGCGCCAGATCGTCGATACGATGGGCGTACAGATAGAGCTGGATAAAAGGTGCACCGACGAAATCAGAAGAGAATGGCCGGCTTGCGACCGAGAGGATTGCCGAGAGTTGCGCCAACGACATCGAGTGCATTCCGCTGCCCTGGAAGTCGAGCGCTGAACGCCGCCTTCGGGCTACTTCGCCAAAGGCTCTCTGAGATGAAGCGACAGATGGCAGCTTGATTTCTCCGGAGCCAGTGGGAGACGGCTCGGCCGCGGAAATGCCGCGGTCCGCGTGCCCGTTGAGTTTCGTCGCCGTGTGAATCTCTTCAATGTATGGGTAAGCGATTGTTTGCGTCGAAATCTGGTTCGCGCGCCCGCCGTACCAAATAAGCTGACAGGCTTGTCGTTCGCCGACTGGAATGGACCTACCGCGCAGCTCGACAATGAGCATCGGCCACTCGTCCGGTTCGAGGCCGCAGGACTGGGAGACTTCATCGTCGCGAAAACGACCGAACGCAAAAGTGTCGCATCCAATGGCTTGCGCGGCTAATGCGAGTGCCTGCCAGGCGTGCCCGATGTCGTGCAGGCAGTAACGATATGCCCGGTCGCGGTACTTCCACGACTCGCGCCACGCAATGCTGGTGAGCGCAAACACGACTGGCGCGGAGCTGTCGCTGTCGGCCAAATTAAAATTGAGATCACCCAGCGCACGCTGCTCAGCCATGTGCGAAGAAGGACGGTAATGATAGAGCCCGTCGGGCCACCCGTTCAGGCCCCGTGTGAGGAAGTGAAACTCGGTCGGATGCAGATTACCGGAGGATGGATTCACGCGCAAAGCGTATAGATCTCCGGTGGACGGAACGCGCTTGGACGCGCTGATCGAAGCGGAATAAAACAGCAGTTGCGAAAGGAAGGCCGCACCATCACTGGCCGAAGTGGTGCCCGAGACACCATTAAGCACTGCAAGGGCGGAGATTTTAGGGACGGGCGGATCGGCTGGAAGGTCCAGCACCGGTACGCCCTCATAATGTCGGAACGGATCGGGCATGTTTGCCCAGTCGAGAAGATGCGGCGCTCGCCTCAGCGATCCAACGCTGTGCTTGGTAGATTCGTGATATTCGCTCCAGGTCATTGCTATGGACGGGTATCAGTGAGATGCAGTTAGGCGCGCCGTTCCCATGCTGACGCGACCGTAATTGTGATTAAAGCCCGTTGAACTCCATAGGCATTGGACGTCTGCAGGTGCGTTGACGAATCAACGAATCGCGATTTCGGCAAGGACTCATGTTCTGGAGGTCTCAATTTAGTCGCCTGATACCAATCTGAACAAATTGGTGCATTTTAGCGTAGTTTAAGGCACGAAATCCTCGGCATGGGTGGCTTTGGCATTGAGCTTTTGTAGCGTTGTTTGCACGTCGACGCTGGTCGCGCAGGAACTGTTGACGGATTCCGGCCCGATATCCGGGGTAAACGAAGGCGGGTTGGCTATCTACAAAGGTATCCCATTCGCTGCCCCGCCGGTCGGCGACTTGCGGTTGGTGGCCGCCCGCGCCTGTCGCATCCTGGACTAGGATGGGTAATCCTACGGTTCGATGCCAATTTTGTCGTTCACGGCGAATCGGAGCGTCTGCTTGCAGCCGAGGTAATGTTCCGTCGTCTGGATCGATGCGTGGCCGAGGAGGAACTGGATCTGGTCGAGGTCGCCGCCAGCCAAATGACAGAGACGCGCACATGTGCGTCGCAGATCGTGGGGCGCCAGCTTTTCTATCCCAGCAGCCTCGGCCGCTCTCTTGACGATCTCCCAAAGCATCTTCGGCGTCATGCCCGCGCCCCAGATCTTTCCTGACTTATTGATCGCTCTAAATAGGCAACCGTCCTTAATTCCACTTCCTTCGGTCCAGCGATCGAGGGCCTCCTTCACCCAGAATGGAATCGGTACCGTTCGAATATGCCCGGCCTTTCCATGGAGGTCGGCAATCACCCAGTGCTCTTCTCGCAGTTGAATGGACGCGGCCGAAAGGGCGAGGAGTTCACCGCGCCTCAGTCCACAGCCAATCAGAAGAGCGAGAATTGCGTAATTCCGTTTGCGCCGAAGATCGTCGCCCTGCGACTTCAGCAGCAGTGAGCGGCCTTGATCGGCAGTGAGCCAATTCCCGAGTCGCACACCGATTCGGCGAACGCCCTTCACGCGACGAATGCCGGCGGCAAGTTCCGGGCTGAGTAAGCCGGAATCAGCTGCCTCGTACGCCAGGCGCCGGACCGCGGCCAAACGGAGGTTGATCGTTGTTGGAGCAAGGCGTCGCTGTTCCAAGTGAATTCGATATCTGAGGACAACGGTGCGATTGAAGGCAAGTCGCGGTTCCGAGCAGTACCAGTCCACGAACTCGTTGATGGCGTGATCGTACGTTCGCTGGCCGCTTTTAGATGTCAAGCTATTCAGTACTGCAGACTTGGTCTGCTCGAGATCAGGAAGGGCAAGGGATCGCTTTGGTGATCTCCTCTTTCTTCGGTGCTTCGGCATTCTGGGCGGCCTCCTGCGCCGCCTTCCGTCAGAATACTTCCAGATCCACCCTTGGCCGTCAGGGAGGATCTTTGGCCGAAAACTAGATCTCATGGCGGATATTCATCAGCCAGGCCCTGACAGCTTTACGTTGAATTGCGCGTCACGCTCCCGTTGA
>DASUJR010000447.1:0-11852 GCA_036279175.1 Candidatus Acidiferrales bacterium
AAAAAGCCGGAGGCCGGCAGCAGTGTCTGGAGGCTGACTTTCTTGCAGAGCTACGTTCCTGTATCTTCGAGTCCGCCGAAATGACTAACGCGATGAGGCTGAACGGCCGTCAATGAAGCTGAAATTTCGGCTGAATTATCGGCTCGTGTTCCTAGTGCTCTTGCTCGGCGGCTTGACCGCGCGGGAGATCGCGCTGGAGCTTCGTCCCACGTTTTTGCGGCCGGGGCTGCACCTTTTCGCTTATGTTGGAAATACGTCTGACGGGACGGTGACCGCGATCGACCTGATCAAGCTCGCGGCCGTCGCAACTATTCCCGTCGGCGCCGGGCCGACCGGTATTCGCGCGCATCCCACTCGAAAAGAAATTTGGGGGCTCAGTTCCGCAGGCGGGTATGCGTGGGTTCTCGACACGGAATCGAGTCGCGAGGTGGCCCGAATTGCAGTCGGCGCGCAGCCATACGCGCTCGATTTTTCACCCGACGGATCTACGGCTTACGTGGCAGCTTCCGGATCTAATGCAGTCGTCGCGATCGACTGTGCGACGCGCCACGTGATTGCGCGGGGCCGCGCGGGTCGGCGTCCATCGATCGCACGAGTGTCGCCGGACGGGAAGCTGCTCGTCGTATCGAATCACGACGATTCCACGGTTTCGATTCTCGATGCGTCGACACTCGCATCGCTTGCGGTGGTGAAGGTGGCGCCGCATCCGGACCAGGTGGTCATTCTGCCGGATTCGTCGAAAGCGTTCATCAGTTCGGACACAACCGACCAAGTCTCGGCAGTGGATTTGAAGCGCAAGGTGCTGTTGACGAATATCGTTCTGGGCGGCCGGGCCGACGACCTGATCCTGAAACCGGACGGAGGCGAACTTTTCATTCCGTCGAGCCAAGTGCATGGATTGCTGATTGTGAACACGCAGAGCAACGAAGTGGCGCAATTCCTGGTGCTGGGGATGTCACCCACAGCGGGAATCCTGTCGGCAAACAACGGCATGCTGTACGTTTCCGACACCGCAGGCGGCGACATAGTGCCCATCGCGATTAATTCGCGCCAAATCACGCATCCGATTCCGGTTGGGCAGGCACCAGGCGCGTGTGCGCTGACTCCCGGCGGCGACGAACTTCTTGTAATCGATGCTGGATCGGATGACCTTGCAGTGATTCGCACGCGGACGGGCGCGCCAGCGGAAGGCACGCTCGACCCGCCGCCCGGTCCCATGACGCTGATACCGCTGGGAGGAAAGCCGCGGGATTTGGCGATTAAATTATTCTGAAAATCGGAGGTAAAGGAAGTAAAGGAAGTAAAGGAGATTGAGGAGTTAGAGGAGAACGGCTCGTCCAGAGCACAGCGCACGATTCTTTGAGCTTCCTGTAACGACGATCTGAACGGTCCCTTTGCTATGTCGGCATTTTGAGGAAGAAATAGACGGCGAG
Organism: Candidatus Acidiferrales bacterium; assembly: GCA_036279175.1. Taxonomy (GTDB): domain Bacteria; phylum Acidobacteriota; class Terriglobia; order Acidiferrales; family UBA7541; genus Palsa-295. Next base: position 1,434 of record DASUJR010000447.1, read on the forward strand.
GAAACTGAAGATTGCGTCGGGGGCCCAGCCGGCGAGAACCGCTGGGAGTAATCCGACTGTGCCCATTGACTCGAGCAACGCGGCGGCGGCCCGGTAAGCAATGCCGATGCCCACAGCAAGCGCGAGACCGCCAATCGCGCCGCGCGTCCCGACCATAAACGCGAACGGCGCACCGAGGCAAACGATAATGGCCGCGATCAGTGGGTACGCAAATTTCTCCTGCCACTGCACCCTAAGCCGCGAAGTATCGAAACCCGCCTGACGGAGGCTCTTGATATAGGCGCTCAGCTCGCGCCAGTTCATCTGGTCGGATTCCAAAACCTCGCGGCGGAAGTAGCTGGGCGACTCGGAAAGCTCCGGAAGCGAGTAGGCGCGGAACGGCGTATAGCGACTGATCTGGCCGTTTTGGAAATCGCGAATCCAGCCGCCGGTGAGAATCCAGGTATTTTCAGACGCATCCCAAGTTGCACGAGCGGCGTAAACCCTACGCTTGATCTGGAAGGTCGCAGGATCCAGTTCAAATACATTGAGCCCGCCGAAGAGCTGGGCTTCGGCGTCGAAGAATTCGTAGTTATAGATTTTCGTATTCTCGCCGAAGATCCACTGGTGAGCCGGCTGGAAGTAGGTTTGCGGCGGCCGCCCCTTGATTTCGTTGCGCAAGGCATCCTGGCGCTGGTTCGCGTAAGGCAGAAAGGTTTCGCCCATCGCGAACATTCCTCCGGCAACGAGGCAGCCGGCCAAACCCAGTGGGAGAATCAGTCGATACAGGCTGATGCCGCTTGCTTTGATCGCAATGACTTCGTTGTTTTTCGCGAGCATGGCGAGCGTAATCAGAGTCGCCACCAGGGCGGCGAGAGGCGCGAGTACGTAGAGCATGTAGGGGATGAGGTAACGGAAGTAATTCAGCACAACAGAAATGGAGACATGGTTTTTCGAGATGTCGCCGAGCAGATCGAAGAGCGTGAAGGCGTCGAAGATCAGAACAAAGCCGGCGAGAAGGACGAGCAAGTAATAAAAGAAGCGTTTCAGGAGGTAGATATCCAGGAGCAGCGGGAAACCGAGCGTGCGCTTAACGACCTTGGTGCGGAATTTCGAGGCGTAGTGGGCGACAGACGTCGCGCCATTGAGCACGGAGCCGTTCTTCGTACCATTACCGCCGCCATTGCCGATGGGTCCGTTGGCAATGGGTGCAATAGCGCCATTCGCGTGGGCGGCGCGCAGATGGGCTCCCCGCCGGCGAAGTGAATCGAGCCAGGCGAGCACGCGGCTGGGAAGGCGAATCTGCTCTATGCGTCGGAGAAAAATGATGCCGACGACAGCGGCAACGATATCAGCGGCCCAGATGCCGAGCCAGGGAGGCAGCTTGCCCTGCCTTGCGAAGTGATCTCCGGTGACGAAAATGAAGTAATAGCCGCCAATCAGTACGAGCGTGAGAATCATACCCGTTGCGCGGCCGCCGCGGCGCGGCCGGACGCCAACAGCCATGCCAAGCAGCGCGAAGACGAGACACGCCGCGGGAAAGGCAAAGCGACGCTGGAGTTCGATGCGAGCGGCACGCCAGCCAGGGCCACTCGCCGATGCAAGGAGACCGGACAATGATTTCTCGGCGTCCGTTGCCGAGGCAGTCAGGGCCGCGGTAGCTGCTGCAGGAGACTTGGAAAGGGTGATCGGAATGTCCGTGGCGCCAAACGTGGTGATGCTGTAGCGGTCAGGACGACGAGGGTCGTATGCCTGAGTCGAGCCAGACCCCAAGCGGATTTCAATTTCGTGCCTGTTGGAAGCAGCGGCGATCGAGGCGTCCTGGGCGGTGGTGATGCTGGTCGTTCGCGAGTCTCCCGACGAGGCAAGGAAAACATCGCGCCAATGCGTCGCGGCAGCGCTCACGTCCTGCACGTATAATACCCAGCCGGGAAAACGCTCGTCGAAGATACGGGGCTGAACGGCGAAGGGCGCTTGCGAAGAAAGGATTTCGTCTTCTAGCCCGCGGAGCGTGCGTATCGCCAGCGGGCTGAGCCACAGCGTGATGAACAGCGCGACCAACGCGAATCCTGCCGCGACGTATCCGATCGGAACGAGCAAACGTCGCAGGCTGATTCCGCAGGCGTGAAGCGCGACGATCTCGCTGTCGGCGGAGAGGCGGCCAAGTCCAATCATGACGCCGACAAGGACGGCCATGGGAATGGAGAAGACGAGCACAGGCGGCAAGATGGAAAGGAACAACAGCGTGATTGAGCCCGCCCCTTCCGCGTGGCGAACGATCAGATCCATCAGACGCACGAGTTGCGGGACAAAAAAGACGAATGTGAAGACGGCAAGTCCCAGCAGTGAGTGGGTAGCTACTTCACGGGCAATGTAGCGATCGAGGATGCGCATTTTCGCGCGTCGAAATGATAGCACGGGCTTTTGGATGCTGGTGCGTGAGTTAACGATGGAGTTTCCGGAAGGCCGTCCGGACGGATACGGCAATAGTGGGGCCGGCTGTGCGATTTCTCAAGTCCCTGCAACTGAGAAACGTGCGGGCAGGCGGAAGGTTGCATGCGTCGATCGCGCGAAACGTGATAAAGCGCTAGCCCGTGTTGAATAACCAGGCAAGGAAAGGGAGGACGATGGACCGCGGGGCCGAAGCTGACAACGGGTCGGAGCAACTGTGCCAGAGGGGAGGGCCAGAGCTTTGAGCCGAGTGAATCTGATGATTTTGTGGCACATGCACCAACCGCAGTATCGCGATCCATCGACCGGCCCTTACGTGCTGCCATGGACGCGCTTGCACGCGACGAAAGACTATTGGGGCATGGTACGGATCCTGCAGGAGTTTCCGGGCGTGCACGCGACGTTCAATTTTGTTCCCCTGCTGGCCGCACAAATCGAGGAGTACGCCAGCGGGAATTTCCGCGAGCCGTGGTACGACATCGTGTTCGCCCCGGCAGAGGAGTTGCGTCCCGAGCAGAAACGCGAGGGCTTGGAGCGCGCATTTCACGTCAACCAGAATTTTCTGCAGCGCTGGCCGCGGTATGCGGAATTGCGCGATGCGGTGCAGTCGCGTGGAGCGGAGGCGTGCGCAGGGCAATTCAGTTTGCGCGATTGGCGCGATTTGCAGGCACTGTCGCAGCTTGCGTGGATGGACGAAGAGTATTTGACGAAAGACCCGGTGGTCAGCGGGCTGGCGGCAAAGGGACGTGATTTCACGGAAGGGGAGAAGTGCGCGCTGCGGGAAAAGCAGCACGAAGTGCTCAATTTGGTGCTCCCCGAGTACCGAAAAGCGGCCGAACGGGGGCAGATCGAAGTATCGACAACGCCGTATTACCATCCGATCCTGCCGCTGCTGTGCGATTCGGATATTGCGCGCGTTTCCAATCCGCATACTCCCCTTCCCCATCCGGCGTTCCGCTATCCGGAAGATGCGCGCGAGCAATTGACCCGGGCGCGAGCATTGCATGAACGTGTTTTCGGCAGGCAACCGGCAGGATTGTGGCCTTCGGAGGGATCAGTTTCCGACGAGGCGCTGGAAATCGCGATGGGCCTGGGCTTCCGCTGGTTTGCGACGGACGAAGGCGTCCTCGGAAGGACGCGTAACGTTGGCTTTTGGCGCGACGCGAGCGGTTATCCGGAGAACGGGCCCGATTTGTACACGCCGTGGAGACTGAGCCGTGGTGAAGGCGAAATGACGGGATTTTTCCGCGATCACTATTTGTCCGACCTGGTGGGATTCGTCTATAGCCGGATGGACGGGGGTGCAGCGGCAGAGGACTTGCATCGCCGAATTCGCGCGATCGGAGATCGGGAACCGCCGGGGCGCACCGCGACAGTAAGCTTGATCCTCGATGGCGAGAATGCGTGGGAATTTTATCCAGGGAACGGCCGGGAATTCCTGAGGCAATTCTACGGGCGCATTCAGAACGATCCGGAGATATGCGCGCTGACAGCGACGGAAGCGTTCGAAGCGATGCCGGAACGCCCTTCGCTGCAAGGAATCTTTCCCGCGTCGTGGATCGGCGCGAATTTTGACGTGTGGATCGGCGATCAGGAAGACGTCCGCGCGTGGGACCTATTGCGGGATGCACGCGACGCGTATGCGCGCGCCACGCAGCGCGCCGAGCATGGATCGCCGCACGATCCCGTGGAATTGGCGCGAGCGTACGAATCGCTTCTGGCGGCTGAAGGCAGCGATTGGACGTGGTGGTACGGACCCCAGCATGCGTCGTCGAACGACGCGGAATTCGATGCACTGTATCGCAAGCACTTGACTGAGGTGTACGCCGCACTGGGCGAGCAAGCCCCGGACGCGCTGTCCCATCCGATCAAACGCGCGCCCGACCGGGCGCTTCGCGAAGCGCCGCTCTCTTTGCTGGATGTGAAGGTTGACGGCCGCGAAAGCAATTATTTCGAGTGGCTCGGCGCGGGCTTCTATGCGGCGGAACGGCAAAGTTCAGCGATGCACGGCCGCGTTTTCGCGTTCGGCGATTTCTTCTATGGGTTCGGAGCAGAACAGCTATTTCTGCGCATCGATCCCGTAGCAGAGACGCTGGCCGAGATGCCTGACTTCGAACTGCGAATCACGTTGTGGGATTCGCGCGAGACGCGCATCACACTGCTGGTTGAGAAGAGCACGCTGAAGGGATGCGTGGTCGAGCAGGCGGGCGCGTGTCTGCTGAAACCGGAAGCGGTGGTGCAAGCGGCATACGGCAAAATATTCGAAGTTGGGGTAGCGCGGGAATTGTTCGACGTGCACGATCGCCGCGAATTGCTGCTGCGCATTGCGCTGAATGAGGCGGGACTGCCAGTGGATGTGCTGCCGGCGGAAGGTATGTTACCGATCGCACTGGGTGAAGAGAATTTCGCGTGGAACACGGATGGCGAGGGAAAGCAGGCATAGGACGCACAGGAGGCGGACGGAACAGGACAGAAGACGGCGGCATAACGACAAACAATGAAGCCAGGCAAGAGCGCACGGCGTGAACGTTTGGGCGTCGCCCTTTGTTCGCGTGCGCAACCACGCGTCATACCTTCCTGTCTATATAACAAAACAGTATTGACATTTGGATTTTACGGACGGATAGTCTGCGCGTCTGTCTGCATGCGAGAGGCTTCCCGCGAGAGCGGGAAACTTGGGATCGACAACTACTAATTGCAGTTAGCTCGCAATGAGCTGCCCAACGCGAGAGCGGCGACGAAGCCGCGTTTTGCAGGAGGGCCTAAACGATGGCCAAGCATCACTGGATGCGTGTTGTTGTGCCCTGCATGGGCGTAATTGCCCTTCTCTCTCCCGTAGCACAATCGTCAAAGAAAACAGCGAACACAAAGCCCAATTCGGCGAGCAGCCATGCAGCGACACGACCCGCGCAAGGCTACGCAGAGGGATCGAGCCGACGATTACGGCCATTCTCGATGCCATTAGCGTTTGAGCCCGAGGCACCGGAGTCGTCGGGCTCGGGGGCTGTGGCGCAATTCGTCGCGCACGGAGCACGAATGGACATCGCGCTGACGCGCCAAGGAATTGAACTGGCTCCGCGAGCCGGCACGCGTACAAACTCGCGCGTCTCGATTGTATCCATGCGATTTCTTCAACATGGGAATCTCGTAGACATGGGCGGAAATCTGCGGTGGCGAGGCGTCCAGCGACTGCGCGCCGAAACGAACTACCTGGTTGGAAATAATCGGGCGAAGTGGCGGACGCACGTTGCGCGTTACGCTCGCGTGGAAGCAGTCGAAGGCAAGACCGGTATCTCCGTGTATACGCGAGGAGATGCCGTCGAATACGATTTGCGCGTGCCTCCGGGCGCTGATGCCTCCCAGATTCGGCTGGCAGTTTCGGGCGCGCGTCGCGTGAGTTTAGATAGAAACGGCAATTTGATCATTCAAGCCGGCGCAGCCGAATTTCGGATGAACAAGCCCGGCGTCTATAAGGAGACTGCGCTCTCGGCCGCCGCGTACCGCCTCAATGCGCTGCCGAGGCAACCGGAACATTCCGTAAGCTACGGATCGCGTGTGGCCGGCCAACGGGCTCTTGAAAGCAGCTACGTGCTTGAGCCCGACGGAACGATTGGATTCCGCGTAACACAGCATGATCCTCGCGCGACGATTGTAATCGATCCAACCATTTCGCTGGCGTACTCGAGCTTTCTAGGCGGGGCGGGAGGCGACATCGCGAATAGCGTCGTCACGGATTCATCCGGAAATGTCTACGTTGCAGGAACGACGACCGCACCAACCACCTTTCCCGAAGCAACAACCGCGCAACTCGGCCCTGGTCTGCCTGCAAACCCGGGTCCAGGCAGTACAGCGCGAGAATTTTTCGTTGCGAAAATCGATCCGACTAAAACGGGCGCGGATTCGCTGGCTTATCTGACTTTTCTGGGCGGCAGCACAGACCAGGCGGGCGGCCTGATTGCAGTCGATAGCGCAGGAGACGTGGCGATCACGGGCACCACATCGTCGGCTGATTTCCCCGTGACGGACGCTACCACTCGTACTGCTGGAACGAACGACACAGTTGTCAGCGAGCTTGATCCCACCGGAAGCAACCTGCTCTATTCAACGATTTTTGGCGGAAGCGGCGCAGAATCGCAACAGAATGGCGGGGGAATCGCGTTCGACTCGAGTGGAGATATTTTCGTCACGTCCGATACCAATTCGCCGGACCTGCCCGTTACTTCAGGGGCCTACGCGGCCGCGTCGGCTTACGTCGGGCTCGGACAGGGAGAAGACGGATTTCTCGCGGTGTTTCAACCAACAACAATGCCCGCTCTGAAGTACTGTACGTACCTCGGGGTAACGGGCATTACGGGCGTTGGTGGTATCGCGGTCGATGCTTCAGGTGATACGTATATCGCAGGATTTACCAACGACGCGAATGCAAATTTTCCGTTCGCGAATGCGGTACAACCGTTTTTCGGCGGGGGCGCGTTTGACGCGTTCGTGATGAAAATCGCGCCCGCGGGAAACGGTGCGGAAGACCTTACGTATGCAACGCTGCTGGGCGGAAACAATTCGGATAAGGCGCTCGCGGTGGCGCTGGACTCGGTGAGCCCGCCGAACATCTATATTACCGGGACGACGAGTTCCATCAATTTCCCGATAAACGGCACGGTAGCGGCATTTCAGCCAACGCTTCCGTCGAATGCGACTACCGCGACTTCGGACGCGTTTGTGAGTGTGATCGCGCAGAACGCGATGACGGGAACGACGTCGCTCGCCTATTCAACTTATTTAGGCGGATCGCAGTCGGATACCGGGTACGGCATCGAGGCCGCACAACCCTACGCAGTCTATGTGGCAGGCACCGCGAACTCCTGGGATTTTCCATGGCACGACAATTTTCAGCCGTTCAACGGATATGGAAACGCGTTCTTGGCCAAACTCGACACAACGACGCCAGACGCGGCGGGGCTGATTTATTCGACGCCGGTTGGCGGTACCTCACCGGCCGGGATCGAAGCGGGCACACAAGCGAGCGCAGTCGCTGTGGACTCGTCTGGGAACGTGTGGCTCTCGGGACAGACGACATCGCTTGATTTCGCAAGCGCCGGCCATCCCGGAAACGGTTTCCAGCAGATTTGCGGCAGTTGCCAGGAATCGACTCTCGCGCCGGACGGATTCGTTGCCGAGATTCAAGAGAACGCGACGCAGCAACTCCCGAGCCTCTACTTTGCAGGGCCGGGAATTCCGCTGAATTTCGGAAATTGGCTAATTGGCGCGACGGATGCTCCTTTGCAGTTTGCGGCTATCAAGAACGGCGGCGAGGCGACGCTGAACATCACCAATATCGGGATCATCGGACCGAACAGCAATGACTTTGCGTTGAGCGATTGGACGAGTTGCCAGTCCGCAGCGATTGCGCCGGGCGGCCTGTGTTCTTTCGAAGTAAGCTTTGTTCCCAGTGTTGCGGGCCCGGAAGAGGCCTTCGTTCAAGTCACATCGAATGCGTCCGGCAGCCCTCAAGTGTTGGAGGTGGTCGGGACTGGGGGGGGACTGAGCATCTCGCCAACCAGCCTTAATTTCGACACCCAAACCGCAGGAACGACAAGCGGTCCTCAAGCAATCACCCTGACGAACACGGCGGGCGAGCCGACCCTCTATATCGACTCGATTGCAGAAGGCGGTTCCGAGCCCGAGATGTTTATACCGGCAAACACATCGCTGTCGTGCAGAACGGGGTTCTCACCGATGCCGCCGGAAAGCACGTGCTCAGTTCTCATCACCTTTGCTCCCACGATCACAGGGTCGTTCACTGCGGACGTGGACATTCAGTATCACTTTGACGGCCTTTCCGAACAGGAGCAGATAATTCCGCTCAGCGGCACAGGAACCGCTGCGTCACCTGCGGTCATACTGTCTCCTTTGTCCTTGGGTTTCGGCAGCATGACCGTGGGACAGACCTCGGCAGCGCAGATCGTCACAGTGACCAACACAGGCAACGCAGCGCTAGACGTGACAACGATCAGCCTGGCAGGCGCGAACGCGACTGACTTCGCTACCGTGAGCGCAGGAAACACGCCGTGCCCGAAGGGAAGCGGAAGTGTAGCCGCGAGTGCGTCGTGCACCGTGGGCGTGCAGTTTGCGCCGAAAACCGCAGGCGCGAAGTCCGCGACCCTGACTTTCGCCGATGATGCCGCTGGAAGTCCTCAGACGGTCTCTCTGACGGGCACAGCACAGCCACCCGCGGCGGTTCAAGTTACGCCAACTGCGTTGACGTTCGGGCCGCAAGCGATCGGAACGAAAAGCACCGCGCAACAGGTAACGATCGCGAACACCGGTGGGGCGGCGCTCGCTGTGAACGGCATTTCCGTGAGCGGAACAAACGCGGGGGATTTCAGCGAAACGAATAATTGTCCGCCGAGCCTCGCGGCAAGTGCCAACTGCGTCGTGAGTGTCGTGTTCGACGCGACGGCACCAGGCGCGCGCGCGGCGTCCCTTACAATCGCGGACGACGGAGCCGGCAGCCCGCAACAGATTCCGTTGACCGGAACCGCCACACAAGCGGCCGTGACACTTTCCTCAGCATCGATCAATTTTGGCAATCAGCCCGTCGGAATCGCCAGTTCAGCGATCAGTGTGACGGTTACAAATTCCGGCAATGGCCCGCTGGTAGTCGGCGGGTTAACGTTCTCCGGCACAAACGGAAATGATTTCAGCGAGACGGATAATTGCAAAGGCAGCGGAACCGGAGCGGGCATCGCAGCTGGTGGAACGTGCGCGATTCAAATTGTCTTCAAACCCGAGTGCGGACCAGTGGCAACCGCGACGCGAGTGGCAACGCTAAGTTTGGAGGACAACGCGCCGGGAAGCCCTCAGACGGTGACTGTGACCGGCATAGGAACCGGCCCATTCTGCTTCATCGTTCCCGCAGGAGGATCGACGCTGGCAACCTTGTCGCCCGGGCAAACTGGGAATTTCGCATTGCAGGTGGAAGCGGCGAATGCGTTCACGGGAAACGTGAACCTGACGTGTGCCGGTGCACCGGTAAACGGTACTTGCACCGTGGCGCCCACGAACGTAAATATCGGCGGGAGCCAAATTGGCGCGCTCCAGGTGAGTGTCGCAACGTCAGGAGGAACAGCGGCCAATTTGAGGCCGGGCACCAGCCAGCCGGGTGGCGGCCCCGATAAGCTTTCGCTATTAGGGTGGATCGTTTTGGCATCATTGGCGGCATTGATCGTACTGATCACGCGTTCGGAGGTTGACCGCGAGGGGACTATCGTTGCGAACGGAGACCTGCGGTTGCCCGGCCCTTTGCCAGGTGCAGTGTTGCGCTGGCTTTGTGCGCCACGCTGGTGCTCGGCGGCGCTCTGGCCGCCTGCGGTGGAGGAAGTAGCGCACCAACCAACACGATCGCGGACCCGCCGACGCCGGCCGGAACGTATACGGTAACGGTCTCGGGCACAACGAGCGGCGGCGCGTCGCAATCAATCGCGCTGACGTTGACAGTGCAGTAGGCCTGAGGCTTTGCGTCATCCAAACGAACAGCTGTCTGATCGAGACACGCTAGGCCGTGGCCTTGACAGGCAGGCCGTCATTTCGGCCGGCAGGCTCCAACCAAAAACAGGCCGCAGACTGACCGCGCGTGGACCAGAACTAACTTTCATTTCTGATGCGAGCGATCGATTCACAGCTCTTTCGACAGGATGATGCCGTAGCATTCGATCGGGACACGGAGCGGGCGCGGCGGACGAAACTCCTCGGTGCGAACTTGCGCGTAGCCGAACTTCTGATAAAACGGGAGCAGTTCGCTACGAGGGCTGAGGACGCGAAGATCGATCCAGCGGCATCCTCGATCGCGACAGTGGTTCTCAGCTGCTTCGACCATCAAGCGCCCGAGGCCAGTTCCCTGCCGTGGCGGATCGACCGAGAGCATTCCGAGATAGCCGCGCTCGCCGCGAATCTCGGTGTAGACACATGCGGCGATCTGATTTGAGACGTCTT
>DASUJR010000448.1:0-23954 GCA_036279175.1 Candidatus Acidiferrales bacterium
CAGAGCGCCAATCGCGCGCCGCCATTCTGCTTCGAAACCTCGCTCGAAATGTGGAGATCATGGCCGTCTACCAGTCCGAATATTTCGTCCCATCCAGCGCGGTGCCCGTGGATTTGCTGAACACGTCGAACACGTCCGTCCCGCCCCATTCCGTGGAATCGGGGTCATCCTGAACGGAGCGCATTCCCCAATCCTTGTTGCCGGTCATCGGATCAACCGGAATTTCCCGCAAGAAACGAATGCGCTTTTCTTGGGCGCCGTTCAGCGCCACGCCATCAACCAGCGTTTGCAGGTCGGGCGGATAACCGTCGGTATCAGCCTGCACCTGGATTTTGTTTTGGTCGGCCGCGTCCTTGTAGCGGTCGATCGCGTCGCGCATCTCGCGCAGGTCGTAATGCAGCATTTCTTCTTTATGATGCATTACAGCGACTCGCGCGAGAGGCAAAGCGGCCGTTGCGAGAATCATCAGAATCGCGCAGGCCAGGATCAGTTCGATCAGCGTTAGCCCGGCTGCAGATCGCATCCTCCGCGGCAACGCGGTGGTCCGGCGACGCGCAGACCGCCTGAAGCGTGAAATGCCTGATTCGCGATCGCCATACTTCATTCTGAGCCCTTGCCGGATCCTATGCCGAAGGTTTTATTGTACCTGGACCGTTACTTCGCCGGAGACCAGCGGAATGGTCTTCTGTTGTGAGTTACGCGCATTCACTTCCAGGATCTGGATCGTGGATGTGCCGGGGCCGACCGCCTTTACCGACAGTCCCAGCAGCGTTCCCGTGCCGCTCACACCCGGAGTGTTCGGCTGCCGAGTGGCCGAAACGACGGCCTCGCCGCGTTGCGGATCGATGTGTTGCACGATCGGGATTGCCTGGTTCCCTCCCGACAAAAATCCTCCATCGCGAATGTCGCTGATCTGGATAACGGCCGGGTTGTAATGAATCAGCAGCGGCACTGAGAACAAGTCGTTCACGTTTGCCACTTTCAACCCAACCGTTGCGGTATCGCCCTGCTTCATCGTTAGATTTGCCGGATCAAACTGCAGTTGCGCGGCTGTCGGATTTGGCGCAGGCGTCGACGGCGGCGTTGCTCCATCTGTCCGCAGCGGCGACGACGTTGCGGTGGATTGCGCGTTACCGTCAGGCTGGGCAAGCGCCTGATCCTGCTCGCGATAAACACGAACATTCGTGTCTGAACCCGTATCAAGCGAACGCAGATCTTCCGCAGTGATGGGCGCAAAGCGCACGATGTGCGGCGTCAAAAGGATCAACACTTCCTGGTCTTGAAGGTGGTTGCTGTTATCAGAGAACAGGTACTTCATCAGCGGAATCTGCGCCAGGCCGGGGATGCCGTTCAGATTCACTTCCTGAGTGTGAGTGATCAAACCGCCAAGAATGCTCGCTTCGCCTTCCTTCAGGCGAACCTCGCCCTCATCGATCTTGTTCTGCGCGATGATGGGCTGATTGATCCCGCCGATGTTCACGTTTCCGGCCAGCGAGGAAATGTCGACGGTTAGCTTCATACTGATTTCGTTATTCGGGTGGACGCGAGGCTGCACGTCAATGGTCACGCCGACGTCCTGATACGTGAATTGTGTGTTCACCAGCGGATTCACTCCCGTCGCCGCAACGCCAACGCCCGCCTGGAAACTGCCCGTTGCGATAGGAACCTTTTCGCCGATGGTCAACTTGGCGCGCTCGCCGTCGGTGATGCGGATTTGAGGATCCTGAATGATGCGCGTTTGGTTATCGGTCAGGATGGCGTTTGCGGTCGCGCCTGGCAGAGTGGCGCTCCAGTCGCCTGTGCCTAGGCTGTGTAGGTTGTTGAGAGCGACCTGACCAACCGACGTGCCCGTACCCGAACCCGTGCCGTTGGAATTGCCCGAACCACTCCCATTGCTCGATCCGCTTGACGACCCGCCGCTCGGCTGCAAGGCCGGTCGCGGGTTAAAAGTCACAGCAACGCTCTGCCCCGGCAGGATGCCGAGATCTCGCAACCGGTCGCGATTAGCTGTGAGCACCTGAACGTGGATCAGCACTTCCGGCCTGGCTCGATCGATCGAATCGATTATCTTTCCCGCCGCGGCGACCTCGTCCGGCGTGGCGCGCATCACGATCGCGTTCTCCGAATTCATCTGCACTATTTTCTGGATGTTCAGCATCGACCGCAGGCCGGTAACAATCTCCGTCAGGTCCTGCGGCTGCAGGGTGTTGTTCAGGTAGAACGTTCTTACAACCTCATTCTCGTACTCCCTGCGGTTTTGCGGATTGTCTGGCGCCACAAAAATGACGCTCGGCGTCAGCGGCTGCCAAAACGACTTGCTGGCCATGCCCACCGCATCCAGCGCTTGCTCCAGCGTTACGTTCGGCAGGCTCACCGAGATTCTCTGCGCGTGGAAGTCAGGATCGAAAATCACGCTCAAACCGGCTAGTTTCGCCACCGTCTCGAACACCACGGTGCTGTTGTTCGTCATCGTCAGGTTGATGGGCTCGCGCGAGAGCGGCTTCAATTGCGGAGGTTCGGCAAGAAACTGAGGCTGTGGTAGTTTTACCTGTTTCGGTTCGTTTTCGGCACGCTTCTGATCCAGCAGATCTTTCGCCCTCTGCAACTCCTGTTGGGCTGCGATGTTTGATGGATCGACGCCGGCCGCCTTTTCAAACTCGGCGAGCGCCATCTCGACCTGGCCCTGATCCAGGAACTTTTCGCCCTGTTGCAGATGGAATTGGCCATCCATTGAGCGCATGCGCGTTGCGCGAAGCTTGTACTCCGCATTTGAGGGATCGGTCCGGAGCGCGCGTTCGTAGTCCACCAGCGCCGTATCGTAATCCTGGATCGCCTCAGCCTTCTTGCCGGCTTCGAACGTGTGATTCGATTTCGGGCATCCCGCAAGGGCAATTCCTGCCAGGACTGCGAGGGACAGGTAAGCTTTTCGCTGCAAAACGCACTCCAGTCGTTCTTTCGGGCGAGGCCCAAAAGTCTAGCACCCAGGCCTAAGATGCGGCAAGGAATCCGCCGTGTTGCCGGACGGTCTGAGCGCAGCCGCTCCCCAATCTGCTTGCTTAGACATGGCAAGTATGGCGGACGTTAGCTGCAGCAATTGTGCAATGTGCGGAAAACCCCAATAGTACTCAGCTTGCGGTCTGTTCGCGTGGGCCGGATAATATGACTTCGTTTCGCTCTGGTCGGCTCGCGCGACACCGCGCTCGCGCTCGGCGGGAAATCTGCGAGTTCACCAGTAAAATTCGACTCAACCCGTCACGAACATTTTTCGAATCGAGCCCCTTGAAATCGGAAGCCAAAAAATCGGGACGCGAAGGCGTGAAGATCGTCGCGCAGAATCGTGCGGCTTCCTACAACTATCACCTCCTCGATCACCTTGAAGCCGGCCTCGTGCTGGTCGGCACGGAGGTGAAATCACTGCGCGAAGGAAAGGGCACGCTGCGAGAGGCCTACGCAGAGATTCGCGCCGGCGAACCATGGCTGGTGAACAGCCATATACCCGAATACCAGCCGGGTGGCCCGCGAAATCACGATCCGTTACGCAAACGGAAGCTGCTTTTGAATGCGCGCGAAATCCATCGCCTCTCCGTGGAAACGCAGCAAAAGGGCATGACGATCGTCCCAACACAAATCTATTTCCGCGACGGTCTCGCGAAATGCGAACTGGCCATCGCCAAGGGCAAAAAGTTTCACGATCGCCGGGAAGCCGAGCGCCGGAAGGAAGCAAAACGCGAGGCGGACGAGGCAATGTACCGCTCGCGCCGTCGCTAGGGTTTGTACCAATTACCATTCACTATTCATCATCACGCTTGAAAGGACAAGATGCGGATCCAACTGGACAATCAGCCATATCTCTCGATCTCCACTGATGCGCTCGTCACCTACGTCTTCGACAAAGAGCCAAAGCTCGAGGGAACTGTCGCGGACATTGACCGCGCGATGGGTGGCCGGCTCTCATCGCTTATATCGAGCGGCGAAATCACGGGGAAAAATCTCGAAATGGTTCTGATCCATTTCCCCCAGGGACTAGCGGCACAACGGCTGCTTCTGGTGGGCGCGGGCAAGCCGGAAAAGTTTGCAATATCGGATTTGCGGAAAATTGCAGGCAGCGCGTTGCGATTTCTGAAATCTCGCGGCGTGAAAAAATTCGCGTTCGTCCCACGCGAAGGCGAACGTGGCTCGGAAGCTGCTCGCGCGATCACCGAGGGCCTGGTCGTCGCCGACTTCGAGTCGGACAAATATCGCACCGACAAGAAAACCCGCGAAATCGCGGCTATTTCGATCGCGGGCTTCGACGCTGCCGCAACTGTTGAGCAGGCCGTTGACAACGGACGCGTCGTCGCTGAGTCGCAGAATTTCGCGCGCGACCTGATCAACGAGCCCTCGAATCGCCTGACGCCGCGAATGCTCGCCGCGAAAACGGAGGAAATGGCCGCCGAAGTGGGCCTCGGCGTCGAGATTCTCGACGAGCGCCGTATAGCCGAGCTGAAAATGGGAGCCCTGCTTGGAGTCGCGCAGGGCAGCGTCGAACCGCCGCGTATGATCATTCTCCGCTATGTGCCGGAGCAGCGGCCGGTGGGCGGGCCGGTGCTCGGCCTCGTGGGCAAAGCCGTTACGTTCGATACGGGCGGAATCTCGATAAAGCCCGCGAACAATATGGAAAAAATGAAATACGACATGGGTGGAGGCGCGACGATGTTGGGCTCGATGCGCGCTCTCGCTTACCTGAAACCTCGCGTGCCGGTAATCGCCGTCATTCCCGCAACGGAAAACATGCCTGGCGGTCGCGCCCAGAAACCGGGCGACGTACAAACAGCGATGTCCGGCAAAACGATCGAAGTGATTAACACGGATGCGGAAGGCCGCCTAATCCTTGCCGACGCAATCACCTACGCGAGGCAACTCGGGTGCTCGCATCTGATCGACGCGGCAACGCTTACCGGAGCGATCGAGGTCGCACTCTCGAACGTCAACGTCGGTGCCTTTGGCACGCCGCGCGAATTCCTGGATCAGTTCCTCGCCAGCGCGAAAGCCGTCGGGGAAAAAATGTGGCCCATGCCGATCGACGACGAATACGAAGAGATGATCAAGAGCAACATAGCCGACATTCGGAACACAGGCAGCGGCAAAGGAGGCGGTGCTATCACGGCCGCCTGGTTCCTCAAGGAGTTCGCCGAGGACACACCTTGGGTCCACCTCGACATCGCCTCTACGTGCTGGGTCGACGAGGGCCGCCCCTGGCTCGCCAAAGGCCCGACTGGCGTCGCCATCCGCTCCATCATCGACTTTGCGCTCAAGCTGTAATACCGATGCCGAGTACCAGCGCCCGCTACAAAGGCCGTACTACATCTTTTCTGGTGCGGTGATTCCCATCAATTCCAGTACCGCGACGAGGCGCTCGCGCACGAGCGACGTGAGCCGCAGCAGGAAGGCTCGCTTCTCGGCGTCCTCTTCCGAGAGGATGTGATGCTTGTGATAGAACACGTTGAACGCCTGGGCGAGTTCGAAGGCGTAACGCGCCAGAAACGCGGGCTCCTGAGCGGCAATGGCCGTGTCGATCCGGGCATCGAGCGAGCCTGCCAGAAGAGCCAATTCCCATAAATCGTCCCCCGGCCCCGCTGCCACAAAGCGCGAAATATCGAGTTCCCCTCGGTCGATCCGCGCCAGATTTTCATTATCCTTTGCGGCCGCCGCGGGATCAGTTTCGGCGCCCTTGCGCAGAATTCCGTTCACGCGTACGACCGCATACTGCGCGTACGGACCAGTCTCGCCTTCGAAGCTCAACGCGTCCTTGAAATCAAAAGCGATCACTGTGCCGCGCGTAAATCGCAGTAGAAAATAGCGCAACGCGCCGATGGCAATCGCATTTGCAATCGCGCGCCGCTCGTGTTCCGGCTCCTGCGGGTGCCGCTGATCGACTTCCTCCGCCGCGCGTGAAATCAGCAGATCGATCAGATCGTCGGCCTTTACGCCCTGTCCTTTGCGTCCGCTGACTTCGACGTATGGCTTTTTCGCATCTTCCGGAGCGATGTCGTAGCCCAGTTCTTGCGCGCAGCGAGGCGTCAGCGCCACCACGTTGTAGGAGAAATGTTTGAGGTGTGCGGCCTGATCTTCATATCCCAATGCACGCAGTCCGGCGACGACCACCTGCTGCGGGTACGCCTGGCGCGAGTCAATTACGTTGAATACTTCGCCCGCGTGCCCAAATGCGGGCGTGCCGGGCTCGGTTGGTTCGGTCGTCGTCACCCATGTGTGGCCCCGATCATCGCCGAAGTGAAACCGCCGGTAGTGAAAGTCCCGCCCAAGCAGGCCAAATTTCCAGAGGTGATAAGCAATATCTTTCCCGACGTATGTCACCGTGCCGTTCGATCGCACGATGATCTTCGCTTCCGCTTCTTCGGGCGGCTCCTCGCTCGTCCCTGAATCATTGGGGGCTTCTGTAACCTGTGTCTCCCCGGAACCCGGCAACTGCATCACCCAGCAGCCGGCATTTTTGCCCGTTGTAGCAAACTGAATTGCAGCGCGGTCCTTCAGCATTCCGAACGCCGCATCCCAGAATTTCAGGTGCAGGATTTCACTTTCACGCGAAAGCAGTTCGTATTTGATGCCGAGCCGGGCGAACGTTTCGAGATGCCTGCGCACTATTGCGGTTGAAACAATCTCCGCCATCTTGGCTGCCTCGCCACGATCGTCTTCAATGTCCTTTAGCGTCTGTCCACGGAGTTCGAGGCGCGATTTGTCTTCCGCGAGGAATTGCGTCACTCGGGTGTACAGATCCCAACAGTAGTAGTCGAAGTGCGGTCGCGCCGTCAGCTTGCGCACATCCTCAGTCGATTTCTTTTCGAGGTGGATGAATCCGAGCACGACATCCGCAACCTGAACGCCGGTGTTGTCGATATAGTTCTGGACCTCGACATAGCGGCCCGCATAGCGCAATACGCGGGCGAACGTGTCGCCCAGCACCGCGTTGCGCATGTGGCCTATATGCGCGGCCTTGTTGGGATTGACGCTTGTGTGCTCGACGATGACTTTCGAGTCTGGCTTCGGCTGCTTGGGCCTGTTGCCTGCCGGTTTTTCTGTTTCGGCGATGGTTTCGCGAAAAAACGCGGCACGGTCGAAAAACGCGTTTAAATACCCGCCGCCCGCGACTTCCACACGCGCGATGCCTTTGATGGGCGGAAGCGAGTTTGCAATTTCCTGCGCCAGCGCGCGCGGAGGCTTCTTCAATCGTTTGGCGAGCTCAAAGCAGAGCGGCGAAGCCGATTCCCCCATCGCTATCTTCGGCGGACGCTCCGTCACGATGGGAACGTCAGTCTTGTACCGCTCGTGGATATGGTGCCGCAGGGCCTTGCGAAACCGCTCTTCGATCGCCTTGTACACGTTGCTCTCGCATTCCGCCCAAACAAAAGGTTTGTGACAACAAAGAAATCACAAATGATAACGCACTTTCGGGGAATCCGCCCGAAGCGGGAGCGCCGGCGTTTGGAGTTGTTGACGTGATGCGATCGAACTAGACCAGCTTGGCACCGCTATTCATAACGGAGCGCCGCCAAAGGATCGGTGCGCGTCGCACGTCGCGCGGGAAAGTAGCAAGCGAGTATCGCAATTGCAGAGAGCACGACCGCGACAATGCCGAACGTCAGCGGGTCATGCGCGCTGACTCCGAAAATCATTTTGCCCATCAGCCGCGTCAACCCAAATGCAGCCGCCATTCCGATTGCGACTCCGATGAGCGCGAGTCCAGCTCCCTGACCGACGATCATACGCAATACGTCAGCCGGTTGAGCGCCCAGCGCCATGCGTACCCCGATTTCGTGCGTGCGCTGTCCGGAAATGTACGAAATGACGCCGTAGATGCCGACGGCCGACAGCACGAGCGCAAGAGCCGCGAAGATTCCCAGGAGAACCATCGAGAACCGGCGCGCGGCGAGTGAATCGGAAATAATATCCTCCAACGTTTCCGTGCCGAACGTCACAAGCTGGCTGTTGTATCGCTCGAGCGCCTGCCGCACAGCGCTCACTGCCGACAGCGGGGGTCCCGCGGTTCGAATCAACGCGCCCGCGCCGCGCGACATGAGTGGAAGGAATTGGTCGGGAATCTGTGAAAGCGGCAGATAGCATTGTTCCAGAACCGGGCTCTGGCCATTTTCACCCAGTCCCCACTGCTTCACATGCCCCACCACGCCGACGATCTCGGGCGAAGTATTCAGAATATCGAAGTTCACACGTTTCCCGATCGGATCCTGATTGCCGAAAACGAGGCGGGCGAACTCTTCGTCGATGACGATCACCGGCGGCGAGTGCTCGTTATCCTGTGGTGTAAGGAAGCGCCCGCGCAGCAGAGGTGTGCGCATAATCTTCAAATACTCAGGCTGGACGGCGTAGAAAAGTGTGCTCTTCATTTCCGAATCGCTCGAGGGTTTCGGCTGACCCTCCAGCCAGAAGGGCAATTCAGAATCGCCATTCATCGGGACCGAGCCGACGCTGAGCGAAGCGCTTTCGATGCCGGGCACCTGCCCCACAACATCACGGATCCTGCGCATGGCTTCGCGAATCGCATCGGGACTTGACCCCAGCGGCTCCGGAGAAGAAATGCCGAACGTGAGGACATTATGCGGATCAAAGCCCGGGTTGATGCTCCACAATTTCGTCAAGCTGCGGATCATCAATCCGGCGCCGATCAGGAGAACCACGGCCATGGCCATTTCGGCGACAATGAGAATCCGCTGGGTGCGATGACGCACTCCGCTCGAGCCGCGCCCCTCTTCCTTCAGCGATTCGGCGAGATCAGGCCGAGAACTCCTCAGTGCCGGGACCAGTCCGAAGACAAGTCCGGTAAGAATGGAAACGCCGAGCGTGAAAAAAAGCACCGGTGCATCGATTCCGATCGATTCGGCGCGCGGCAACGCCTCCGGAATCAGGTGGATCACTGTTTTGGTGCCCCACGCAGCGAGCACAAGGCCGAGGGCGCCGCCGACGATGGACAACGTGCAACTCTCAGTCAGCAACTGCCTGACGACGCGAGTGGGACTGGCTCCCATCGCGGCACGGATTGCAAATTCGCGGGACCGCCCCGTGGAGCGTGCGAGCAGCAAGCTGGCGACGTTGGCACACGCAATCAGGAGCACGAACGCAACCGCGGCAAGCAGGACCAGGAGAAATGGCCGGATATTCCCGGTCACATTCTCTTTCAGCGAGACCAACACGATCCCTGTTCCCTTGTCCGCGTCGGGGTATGCCCTCGCCAGATGATTCGCGATCGCGTCCATGTTCGACTTCGCCTGTGCCAGCGTGACGCCCGGTTTGAGGCGGCCAACCGCGTCCATTCCCGTCGCGGCGCGGCGATCGCGGAATGTCGCATCGTTCCATTGGCCGATCGGCACAAAGACATCAGTGTGTGAGTGGAAATTGCCGGACTGGAATCGGAAGTCTGCGGGAACGATGCCGACGACGGTATAGGCCGTGTCGTTCAGCTCGATCGTCCGGCCAATCACATCGCGCCTGGACCCGAACTTGCCTGCCCACAGCCCGCCGCTGATCATCACGACCGGAGGCGCGCCAACCTGATCTTCTTTCGCTTCAAACGACCGCCCGAGCACCGGCTTCACGCCGAGAATCCGAAAAAAATCCGCCGACACCATCTCGACGGCAACCCGCTCCGGCTGGCCCATACCGGTCAGGTCGAAATTGTCCTGTCGAAACGCAGCGAGCGCGGAAAAGCTGCGATTATCGCGGACCCAATCGAGAAAGTTGGGATACGAGATCGAAGAATGGTCGAAATCGTTCGTACCGGAATAGAGAGCAACGAGCCGGTCCGGGTGGTCATACGGAAGAGGATTCAGGAGCACGCCGTTCACGACGGAAAAGATTGCGGTGTTTGCGCCAATTCCGAGCGCAAGCGTAATAATCGCAATTGCCGTGAATCCGGGCGCCTTAAGCAGCATGCGCAGCCCATACCGAAAATCCTGCCACAGTGTTTCCATCGAGCTCTCCTGCTAGCTTCTACGCAGTCCAGGAGCATTTAGTTCCGCGCGGCCGAAGAATTGTGCGCCAGCAGACGAGAATGGTTAAACACAAAGCTCCATTTATCGATGTTACTTGCGCGCGCGCAAGATCGTCGGTATAAATCGACGAATCGTGACTGCGCTTAGAACCAACCCTCCCAATGACCACGGCCGCTGAAGGATTCACTCTACCCGGGCCTTCTTCGCCTCGGCATTCGCATCTGGCCCGCCGCGCCGCGCCCCGCATCGCCGCTCGCGGCCGACTGACTGTGCTCACGCTTGCTGCCGCGACTTTCTTCATGGTGTCCGGCGGGCCGTACGGTCTGGAGGATGTGGTGCAGATGGCGGGGTATGCGGGCGCGATCGCCATTCTACTGATCACTCCTGTGCTGTGGAGCATTCCCGCCGCCATGATGGTAAGCGAACTGGCCAGCGCTGTGCCGGAAGAAGGAGGGTTTTACATCTGGGTGCGGCGCGGCCTGGGGCCGTTCTGGGGTTTCCAGGAATCGTGGCTGTCCCTCGCCGGCAGCATTTTTGAGATGGCGCTGTATCCAACGCTTTTTGTCGATTATCTTGGCCACTTCGCGCCCGCGCTGACCGCCGGCCATCGAGCAATGGCCATCGAACTAATTCTGATCGTGGTATGTACGGTCTGGAATCTTTCGGGGGCACGCGCCGTGGGCCAAGGTTCGGTTTGGATGTCTGCCGCGCTTCTTGCGCCTTTCGTGGTGCTGATTGCGCTCGGATTCACGCGGCACGTTTTCCCCGGCGTGGGCACGGTGGTCGCGGCACATCCGGCTGTCCACCACGCCGATATCCTGGGCGGCGTTTTGATCGCCATGTGGAATTACATGGGCTGGGACAATACGTCGACTATCGCAGAAGAAGTGGAGCGCCCGCAGCGCACGTTCCCGCTCGTAATGCTGCTCGCCGTTTCATTCATCACCATCAGTTACATTGTTCCTGTCGCGGCGGCGGCGCACGCCGGCGTGAGTCCATTCGGATGGTCTGCAGGAGGTTGGGTCGATGTCGGCCGAGTTGTGGGTGGTCGGTGGCTTTCGATTGCGATTGCGGCGGGAGGAGCGATTGGCGCCATCGGCTGCTTCAACGCGCTGATGCTCTCTTTCACGCGGCTCCCATTGGTGATGGCGCAGGACGGTTATCTGCCGAAGATACTTACGCGCACTTCCGCTCGTACCGGAATGCCCTGGGTGGCCATCACGTTCTGCGCGGTAGGATGGTCCGCTTGCCTGTTCCTGAATTTCGAACACCTCGTCATTATCGACGTCCTGCTGACGGGCTCGAGCATTCTGCTCGAATTTTGGGCGCTTACCGGACTGCGCATTCGCGAGCCGAATCTTGAGCGGCCCTATCGCGTCCCCGGAGGAATTGCGGGCACGATCCTGATCGGTATTCCGCCGCTTGGGCTGATGGTAGCGGCAATTATTCGCAATCGGGCCGAAACGATCGGCTCAACGACCTCGCTGGCGGTCGCTCTGGTGCTGATCGCGCTCGGACCGATCTGCTATTTCGCATTGCGGCCCGCGAAAGACCGCTGAGACGCAACAAGTGAATCCGTCAGGCGCAACGCCGTCTAGCCGAACCCGTGTTCCTTATTCTTCGCGAAGTGTTCTGGCTGGATCGATGCCGGCGATATGCAACGTCGGCAGCGCGGTGGCGGCAAGGGCCACGCCGGAAAGCACGAGCACCACGCCGACTAGCGTTGGACCGTCATACACGCCGACGCCGTAGAGTAAGCCGCGCATCAGCTGCAGCACCCCTGCGGATGCGGCTAGTCCGACGGCAAGCCCCACAACCGCCGCGATGATGCCCGCGCGTCCGACCTGCAGCATTGCCTGGGCGATCGTCGATCCAAGCGCCATGCGAATGCCGATCTCGCGCGTCCGCTGCGTAACAATGTTCGCAACAAGTGCGAAAATCCCGACTGCGCTGAGGAGCAGCGCCAGCCCGGCCATGACACCCAGCAGCGCGACTTCGATTCGTTGCGTCGCCAGAGTCCGCGCGAGAAGATCGCCCATGCTGTAGAAACCGGAAGCAGGCAAGTCGGGATCGGCGCTGCTCAATGCGCCCTGAATTTGTGCCGTAAGGCCCTGAACGGGGCCGGCAGTCCGCACAATCCAGTCGGGTTGAAACCAAGTGTGAATGAGTGCAAGCCCGGAGCCGTCGACTTGCGCTGCCGGAACATACATCGTTTCCTCGCCTTGCAGCGGCGCTACAGGATCCAGTCTGGATGAGATCGGAACGTCGGACACTTCGCCGACGATGAGCGTGTTCTTATCGAGATAGTGCCCGACTGGATTCGCTCCGCCGTAGAACTTGCGGGCGAACGTCTGATTCACGATGGCGACGTGCTGCGAATTGGGGCCGTCGGCATCCGTGAAGGCTCTCCCGGCGAGCAACGGCATCTGCAGCGTGTGGAAGTAGCTGGGCGTTGCGTAGATGACATCGGTGCCGACCGTCTGACCGGTATCTTTGCCGTCGCTCAATGTGACGCCGTCGTTGAGAACGGTCTCGTACGGAACGGTCAAACCGACTGCTGCATCCACCACTCCGGGAATGCGGCGCATCGCGGCCGTGCTCTCGTCGAGCAATTTGCGGAACGCGGCGGGATCGTGATAGCGAGCGTCGTCCAGTGACGCTTTGGCGATCATCACGCCATTCGGGATGAAGCCTTTCGGAAGCGTTTCGAGATGCACGAGCGTGCGAATCAGCAATCCGGAGGCTGCAAGCAACACGACAGTGACAGCGATTTCGGCGGCAATCAAAAGCTGTCGCAAGCGTACGCTTCCGCCTGCAATGCTGCGACCACCCATGGATGACCGGAGGTCGGTGTTCCGCACGGCAAGGGCGGGAAGCATTCCGAAAAGAATGCTCGTCAGCAACGAGAGTGCGACGGTGAAGGCCAGGACGCGGGCGTCGAGCGATACCTGCTCAACCGGAAGAAAATGTGGAGGCAAAAGCAGCAGAAGGCCTCGCAACGCGATGAAACCGACTCCGATTCCCACCGCCCCGCCCATGATCGCGAGCAGCAGATTTTCACTCCAGAACTGCTTCTGGATTTGCCAAGGTGAAGCGCCAAGCGCCAGCCGAGTAGCAACTTCGGGAGTCCGGCGCAGCACGCGAACTAACGTCAATGCCGCAAGATTCGCGCAGGCGATCAGAAGGATCAATCCGGCAGCCAACATCAGGCCGATCACCTGTGGCCGCAGTGAATCTGTTTCGGCCTTCTGCAGCGGCACGGAATAGTATGTGATGCGCGAGCCTTCGCTGCGCTTTTCGAAATTGCGTGCAAGCGCGGCCCAAGCGCGGTTGATCTGCGCGTCGGCCTCCTGCCAGGAGCCACCGTCGCGGAGACGGGTAATAACATCGAAGTTCGTACCGCCGCCTTCGCCCTGGCGGCTGGGTTGTAACGACGTGTACAGGTCGGCGTTGAGTGGCGTTGTGGCGCCCTGAGGTAGCACGCCGATTACCATGTATGGCTGACCCTTCAGGTCAATACTCTTCCCCAGAATGCCTGCGTCACCGCCGAATACCGCACGCCATAAGTTGAAGCTGAGAATGGCGGCCGGCGGTCCGCCTGGACGGTCTTCTTGCTGCGAGAAATTTCGTCCGATCAAGGGTTGGACGCCAAGAACGTCAAGATAGCGAGCGGAGATGCGGCCGTCGTGCACGTAATCGATGTGCGAGCCTGCGCGCAGATTGACGCCCGAAGTGCCTCCGGCCACCGCGGAAATTAATCCTGGAACGTTGTCGCGCAGGAGTTCCCATCGCGCGCCGTCAATCCCGATTTGCTGGTCAGACGGATGCCCCCCGGTGATGCGAGCGTAGATCGTGCCGATGCGATCGGGATGCGGATAGGGCAGGGTCTCGAAAATGAGCGCATTCAGGAGAGAAAAAATTGCGGTGTTCGCGCCGATCGCCAACGCGAGCGTGATCATCACCGTCGCGGTGAATCCCGGATTCCGCCGGAGCTGCCGGGCGGCGAACTTGAAATTCTGCTCGAGATTCCGCATGGGCGTCCTCCCGGATCTCTACATTGGCAAATCTCTGAGGAGAATACGCGCGTTCGCTACAAAAGGTTGCACGACTCGCTCGTGAATGCTTCCGCGTACAAAAAAGCCGTAGACTTGCAACCAGCGTGAGCCCATTTCGCTCCACGCGAAAGCAGCTGTCGACGTAAGTTGGAAGCTTACTATCGCATGGACGGCTAGGAGGCCCGTTCGACCCGAATCGCACGTTGCTGTGCTGGACTCGCTTAGGGATAATACCAATTGTTTGTTCGTGGCCGTCGCTCAAAGGACGGGTTCGGCGGAAAGGTAGACTATGAAGGGCGTAGTTCTCGCGGGAGGGACCGGCAGTCGTCTCAATCCTCTGACGCGCGTCACAAACAAGCATCTTCTTCCTGTCTACGACAAGCCGATGGTGTATTACCCGATCCAGACGTTGGTCAACGCCGGGATCGAAGAAATTCTTCTTGTTACCGGAGGGAAAAACGCCGGGGATTTTCTCCGCCTTTTGGGGAACGGGCGTGACTTCGGGTTACGACACCTGAATTACACGTATCAGGAGGGAGAAGGCGGGATTGCCGAAGCGCTAGGCTTGGCCGAATTCTTTGCTGCCGGGGACAAAATCTGCGTCGTTCTCGGAGACAACATCATCGAGAACAATATTTGCAAAGCGGTGGAACATTTCAAGAAACAGAAGGAAGGCGCGAGAATTCTCCTCAAGGAAGTTACCGATGCGCAGCGCTTCGGCGTAGCGGAAGTCCGCGGCGAGCGCGTCATCGGGATCGAAGAAAAACCCAAGAATCCCAAATCGAATTATGCCGTCGTCGGAATCTACCTTTACGACGCGACCGTCTTCCAGAAAATCCGACGCTTGAAACCATCCGGCCGCGGCGAACTCGAAATTACCGACGTGAATAATTTCTACATCGAGGATGGCACCTTGACTTGCGAGGTTCTGGACGGCTGGTGGACGGATGCCGGCACCTTCGAATCGCTGCAACACGCCAATGCGCTTGTGGCCAAGACAGGAGCCAATAAGCTGCCAGGTTCAGCCACCGCGCAATTAAAGCCTGCGGAAATCACAAAAGCCTCGACGGTCGCGCTGAAGCGGAAGCCTGCTCGTTCCACGCGGCCGAAAGTCGCCCCATGAAGATCCTTGTGACGGGGGGCGCGGGCTTCATCGGCTCGAACTTCATTCGCTACGTTCTGGCACAGCGTCCTGACGCTTCGATCGTCAACTTCGACAAGCTCACGTATGCGGGCAATCTTGCTAATCTGCGCGGTATCGACCAGGACAAGCGCTACGCATTTATTCGCGGCGACATCTGCGATGCCGAGGCAGTCGAGCACGCCATGCGCGGTTGCCAACTTGTCGTTCACTTTGCAGCCGAATCACACGTCGACCGCAGCATTTACGAGCCCGCCGCTGCCATCAAGACGAACGTTGAGGGCACCTTCGCTTTGCTGCAAGTCGCGCGAAAACTCGCGATTTCGCGTTTCGTCCACATCTCAACGGATGAAGTTTATGGCGACCTGCCGGCAGGAGTGTTTGCAAATGAAGACTCGCCGCTCCAACCAAGCAGCCCCTACTCGGCGTCGAAGGCGAGTTCTGATCTTCTCGTTCGCTCCTATGTGCGTACGTACAATTTCCCGGGGTTGATCACCCGCTCGTCGAATAACTATGGCCCTTATCAGTTTCCGGAAAAGTTTTTGCCGTTGCTGATCACAAATGCGCTGGATGACAAACCTCTGTCGATTTACGGTGACGGTAAACAGCAGCGCGACTGGCTGCACGTGGAAGATAATTGTCGCGGGATCCTGGCGGTGCTCGAACGGGGGCAAATCGGCGAGGTTTACAACATCGGTGGGCTCGATATTGTCGAAAATCTTGACATGGCGCGCCGCCTACTGCGAGCAGTGGGACAATCCGAGAGTTTGCTTACGTATGTGAAGGATCGTCCTGGCCACGACCGACGGTACGCACTCGATTGCTCGAAGATCGAGAGGCACCTCGGCTGGAAGCCGTCCGTTTCGCTCGACGCTGGTCTGCAGCAAACCATCGACTGGTATCGTGCGAACTCAGGCTGGATCGCGCAAATTCGCGGCGGCGAATATCAGACGTACTACGAAAAGTATTACGTCAACCGCGACGCCTCGCTCGACGACATCGCCGCCGTTCCTAAGCCCGCGTCCTGACGCTATGCAGCGAATCGAAACGTCCATTCCCGGCGTACTTGAGCTGCGGCCGACCGTTTTTCAGGATGCGCGCGGCTTTTTCATCGAGACCTATCACCGCGACCGTTTCAAAGCGATCGGCATCACTGACGAATTCGTTCAGGATAACCACTCGCGCTCCGCTAAGGGCACCCTTCGAGGCCTGCATTACCAGCTTCGTCGGCCGCAGGCGAAACTCTGCCGCGTCATCGAAGGTCAGGCTCTGGATGTTGCGGTTGATATTCGCGCCGGTTCGTCCACATTCGGCCAATCAGTGTCTCTTACGCTCTGCGCTGAAACACACAATATGATTTACATCCCTGCTGGGTTTGCGCACGGCTTTGTCGCTCTCACCGATTCCGTCCAATTCCTCTATAAATGCAGCGATTTTTACGACAGCTCCGACGAACACGGCATCCTCTGGAACGATCCAGCGCTGAATATTGGCTGGGGTGTCGACGCCCCTCTCGTCTCCGGAAAAGACGCCAAGCTCCCTCGACTTGCCGATGTGGCTCCAGAGCTTCTCCCCCGCTACCGCGCAACCTAGAGTGAACTGTGTTGGATTCTCGCGCCCGCCGACCGCATCAATACAATAAGTATCGTTTTCGTACGCTGAGAAACGATTGGAGTTCTTCTCCCCACCCGAGTGCAATCGAGCGAGGATCCCGGCCCGACTGAATTTCCGAGATCACTTGCCGGGAACCCACTAGAGGAAGCGTTTTATTCAGATCGAATTTGCCGGGGAACAGCTTGTAGAGCGCGGCCGCAAGTTCTACGCCGAGTTCCGGAGAATCGAGCGCCTCACGGTCGAGCAATTCGATGCTAATCCCGTGACACAGCTCGCCCTTGAACTTCGCATCTGTCGGGGTGAAATCGATCGGGATGAAACGAACGCCCTGCATCCGCCTGGCGTTAAGGTAGGTCGCCAGTTTCTGTCCGTCGACCCAGGGCGCGCCGAGCACCTCGAACGGCGTGTCTGTGCCTCGGCCAACACTAATATTTGCACCCTCGATCATACCGAGTCCGGGATAAAGAATTGTTTCCGTGAGATTCCGCAAATTAGGTGACGGATTTATCCACGGAAGCGCGGTCTCGTCGAACCAGTCGTCGCGCTGCCAGCCTTGCATACGAACAACGTGCAGGTCCGCGTGAATGCTATTTTCCTGATTAAACATCTGAGCCAATTCGCCGACGGTCATCCCGTTGCGCACCGGAAGAGGAAAGTAGGCTACAAACGAGATCTGATCGCGATCGAGCATGGGACCTTCGACGGCAGAGCCGGTCAGCGGGTCCGGACGATCGAGCACGTAAATGGGAATGTGATTCTGGGCAGCGGCCTCGATGGAGTAGCCCAGAGTCGTGTCGAACGTATAGAAACGAACGCCCACGTCCTGAATGTCGTAGACGAGCGCGTCCAGACCTTCGAGCATTTGCGCGGTGGGCCGGCGAGTTTTTCCATAAAGGCTGTAAACAGGCAAACCCGTGACGGAATCGCGCCCCGATGCAACATCGCCTTCTGCTGTGCCGAAAAGGCCGTGCTCCGGAGTCAAAATCGCTTTTAGCTGGACGCCCGCGGCGTGATCAAGCACGTCAATCGTGCGGCGTCCTGAAAGGTCACGCCCGGATTGATTCGTAATTAGCCCCACGCGCTTTCCCGCGAGCGCTGCGAAATGGTCTGCCTCGAGCACGTCAATGCCGGTCCGGACCTGATCCTCATGCAGGCGTGGCGCACGGAACCCATAGAGCAGTTCGAAGTAGCCGGTCAGCGAACCGCGGCGCGTGAGCTCAGCAGGCGTTGGCGCATGGGCGAATGCAGCGGCTACCAGCGTGGCAATCTTGGCACGCAGAGGGATTACGTTGCCGTGGGCGCCGGCGTGAACGGCGTTAGTCAGAATAATGACGAAGGTGTTGGAAAACGGATCAATCCAGATCGACGTTCCCGTGAACCCCGTGTGACCGAACGAGCCGACCGGAAAGAGCTCGCCACGGTTTGAAGAAAAAGCCGTGTCGATGTCCCAGCCCAGGCCGCGGACGGCAATCGCGTCGGGCGGCGTCTCCGGCGTCGTCATTTTGAGTACCGTTGCCGGCGAAAGAATGCGAACGCCGTGGTACACGCCGCCGTTCAAAATCATTTGAGCGTAGATCGCGAGATCGCCGGCGGTGGAAAACAGCCCGGCGTGTCCGGCGACGCCGCCCATGCGGTATGACGTCCCGTCGTTGACTTGATACCAGGGAACAAGCTCATTCTTTTGGTCGGTCGGCTGCGTCGGCGCCATCTGATCGTGCAAGCGCGCGGTAGGCTTGAAAAGACTATGGCTCATGCCGAGCGGGCCGAAGACGTGTTTTTGGCAGTAAACGTCGAGAGGATCGCCCGATATCCGGCGCACAAGCTCCCCAAGCGTCTCGAAATTGATGTCGCTGTAAATGAAACGGGTACCAGGCGGCACAAGAGGTTCCGTGTCAACAATCAGACTCATCGCGTGGTCATAACCTTGCCACGGCTGCTCGAGCGGCAGATCGGGCGGCAGGCCGGAATAATGGGTCAGCAGTTCGCGAACGGTGATGTTTTGCTTTCCATTCGCGCCGAAAGCCGGCCAATACGCCTGAACGGGATCGTCCAGACGAATGCGTCCCTTTTCGAAAAGCTGCATGATCGCGGGCGTCGTGGCGATCACTTTCGTAAGTGAGGCAAGATCGAAACGCGTGTTCACGGTCATCGGAGAAGGATGAGGAAGCAGTGTGCGGTTTCCGAATGCGCGACGATACACGATGCGTCCCTCATGCCCGATCTCAACGACGGCGCCCGGCGTGGCGCCGCTTCGAATCGCTTCTTCGACAAGCGGAGCAATGCCTGCCAGTTGGTTAGTGGCTTGCGAAGTGACCGTCGTCGTTTTGAGGACGTTGGCGGCACCACGATCCCTGGCGAAGACCGAAGCTGCAATGAGGAGAAAAAGGCAGGCGAAGGGAATGACCAACAAACGCGAGGTAAAGGAATTGGGATTCTTCATTATTGCGGAGTCGTCCTCACGATCCGGCCAGGAATTGGCCTTTCGTCGCATACGTCCGCGTTCGCTGAGCGGACTGGATTGGCTTGACTAGCTTGAGACCTTGCGGATTCCCGTTCGTTGAGCAGAGACTTCCCGCCACGACGCCCGCGGGCAAGCGTCTTTCCGATCCACTTGCGGTCCTCCCAGACGGCTTGGATCGAGACGAGGTTGCGGCGATCGAGGATGTCCTTTGCGGCTCTTAATGGTCTGCCTTGCTTCAAATGTTGGTATGCGTCATGCGTGCTGACGGCCACAAATTGTAAAACGCTGGAATCGCGATAACAGTCGATCATACAGCGCGTGCAGCCGTCGCGAATCAGTTTGGAAGAGTCGAAGTCATAAATGCTGCACATCGGCTTGTCCCAGGCATGACAGCGATACAGGTTCAAGTTCCAATCGACGTAGAAATATTTGTAGCCGGCCAGGCAGCCAAAGCGCTCCGGTTCCCGGCGCAAATGCCGCTGCATTTCTGTGAGAGACTCGGTCGGATTGACCACCGGGAAGCCGCTCTCGCTCTTCATCTGCTTGATTTTCTCGAAGACGCCGATGAGCTCGTCGGTCGAATAGCTAACCAAGGTCGAATCGCTGAAGCTCAGGAAGCTGGACGGCAGAAACGTAAGCGGATAGCTGAAGGTGCAGCTTTCAAACCCGAGCGACCTGAGAAAGGCGGGAAGCTTGCGGTAATCTTCTATGAGCTTGCTCGCCGTCACGCTGGCTGTAGTTTGCACACCAAGCGAGGCGAACAGCGCATTGGCACGCTGGATCTTGCGGCAGAGATCGGGCAAACCGCGATTTTCCTCATGGGTTCGGACGTCGTGCGCGTCGATGGACATGATGACATTGCTCAGGCCGTTGTCGACGAACGCTCGTATATTGCACTCGGTCCACAGCGATCCGTTGGTGCAAATCAGCGGGTGAATACCGGCTTCGGCACAGGAGCGCACCATCGCGAGCAGATCCTTGTGGACCAGCGGCTCGCCTCCCTGAAACAAGAGGTAGCCGATGTGATTGCGGCGGGCGATTTCGATCACGTCGCGCGCCTGAGCGAGGGTCACGCTGCGATGCTGGCGGGGCTCGAACCGGTCGACTGCGAAACTGCAGAAATCGCACTTCGCATTACAAATATTGGTGATGGCAAACTGCAAGTATCCGGGCCCTGCGTGGTCGAGCACCTCTCGAAAAATTCGCCACGTGCTTTTGGGCGGCACTTGCAGGCGCGAATCGTCGGAAGCAGACGAAACCTGCGCGGTTGAAATCGTGTGAGACAAATAAGCTTTCACGCCCAGGCCCCCGACGCCGATTCCAAGTCATTCACGTTCTCAGGCGCTTAAGCCTATCACACAGATGAAGTACACCTGCGACTTAATCGTTCATCGACCAAAGGCTTGAAAAAAGATGGCCAGCAAAAAGAGGGCTCGGAATCAACCGCAATCAACACACCATAAATGTGCTGACGAGCGAGTATCAGGGAGGCGGGCACTACGCGCAGGCAAGGCAGACCGACAGAAGGAACTTTAGACGAGGAGAAAGAAAGCTGCCCCAAAAATTACCCGATCTTAGCCTGTTGCGCGGTGGCTGACGCCGGCTGGAGTGACTCCCATTTCATCTCCGCAGCTTTAAGTTTTGGATGCGAAACAAGGAGGTGCCAGACCAACGCCTGAAACGCTTCAGTGTGCGGTGTAATGGTCGCGGGATTCACAGTAGGAATAAGGCTGCACGCATCGGCCACTTGACGTGTGAAGCCTCCGTCCCGTCCCACCACACCAGTAATCGTCGTTCCAATCTGCTTTGCGTGCTCGAGCGCGCGTACCAAGTTTGCGCTGACGTTCTTCGTCACGTCGCCACCGCCTACTGAAAAGACGAGTACCATGTCCTTGGCATTCAGGCGGCTGCCGCGCAGCCAATTCACGTAGCACGTGTCCCAACCTTCGTCATTCACCCGAGCCGTGAGCTCCGAAACATTGTCACTCGGCGCGTAAGCTTCAATTCCTGCGATCTTGCGAAAATCGCACGCCGCGTGGCTTGCGTGTCCCGCACCACCGCCCACACCGAGCAAAAAGAGCCGCCCTCCTCTTTCGCGCAGTTCTAGCAATAGATCCGCCATGCGTTCAATCGAATCCTGATCGAGCACTTTCAAAATTTCAGCTGCTTCTTGCAAATATTGATTGCTGTAGCTCGCTAAGCCCGACGAGGTGTTCGATTTCCGATGAACGTTCTGGAAGTGTCCATTGTGGCCGTTCTGCGTACGACAGATCAACTCTGCGGCTTCCGAGAGATTGCTTACGATCGCATTCGGCCAGGCGTTCTGCCGTTCCAGTTCGGATAACACATATCCCCTGTCCGGGCCGACGAAGAGAGTTCTCGCTCCGGCTTGTCGACCCGCCAAAATGTCCACCACTCCGTCCCCAACCATATACGACTGCGCCAGATCAATCTGCAGTTCCTGCGCCGCCTGAAGCAACAATCCCGGCTTAGGTTTCCGGCAATCACAGACGACCCGATACTCTTCGATGGTTCCCTCCGGGTGATGAAGGCAGTAGTAAACTCCATCGAGATGACCGTTGGCCCGCTGTACCTCGCGGTTCATTTTTTCCGTAACGTCTTCGAGAAGCGACCTGGAGAACTTACCTTTAGCAATCCCCGGTTGATTCGACACCACAACCACCAGTACCTTCTGTTGGTTTAGTTTTGCGATCGCTTCAGCGGCACCGGACGTCAGAACAAATTGGTCCGGGTGAGCGGGCGAATCGACCGTTCCGAATTCGGCATCATAAACATATGAGTTAATGACACCGTCGCGGTCGAGAAAAACGGCACTACGAGGCATAAGCGGTTCTCCAATTTTGGCTGTCAACTTTATCGAGCGAGAAGGGGAGCGAGTACCGACCCACCATCGAACAAAAACCGACTTAAGAAGTGATCCCGGCGTACACCGGCCTGACCGCGCCACAAACGTCTTCGCGCAGACGTTCGTTGTGAGCAAGCCGCTGGTCGCGCGAAACAATGTCGAAAACAACCTTGCTGCCCTCAAATTCAAAGCGGAAGTTGAGTTCGCGCAGGCCAGCTTTGCGCATCGCTTCCCTCAAGTGCCGCTTGTCGCCTTCGCAATAGAGCATCAAGAATCCGCCGCCTCCCGCGCCGGAAATCTTTCCGCCAATCGCGCCGTTGTGTCGCGCGACCTCGTACCAACCGTCTATCTGCGGGTTCGTGATCCCTTGAGCGAGCCGCTTCTTCGTCTGCCAGTGCACATCCATCAGCTCACCGAAACGACGCAGATTGCCCTTTACGATCTCATCCCGGATCTCAACACCGATGTCCTTGATCTCCTGCAAATATTCCGAGACGTTCCCGGTCTTCTTTTTTGTCGATTCATCTTGCCGGGAAAGAATTGCCGTAGCGTCCCTCGTCTCATGCGTATAAAAAAGCAGTAGGTTGTTTTCGAGTTCCTCAACCAGTTCGGTACTAAGCGGCGCGCGCTCGACACATACCACTCCGCTCCGATCGATGGAAAGAGATGTGATCCCGCCGAATGCCGCCATGTACTGATCCTGTTTCCCGATTGGCTTCTTCAGAATGTCCAATTCGATCTCGCAGGCCTCCTCGGCAAGCTCGTGCGGGGCGACGGGCTTCTGCATTAGCGCGCGCAAAGCATTCAGGAGACCAACGAGGTAACAACTGGACGAGCCCAACCCGGTCCCCGCGGGAATGTCCGCCACCGAAACGATCTCCACACCTTTCGTCAGTCCAAAGCGCTTCATCGCCTCCCGCGCTAGCGTGTGCTCCACTTCATCGACGTGATCCACAACTTCCGACTTTGTGTAACGCACGCGAATTTTGTCGTCGATGACCGGCGTGTTGACATTGATGAACATGTATTTATCGATTGTGACCGCCAGCACAAATCCACCGCACTGTTTGTAAAACGAGGGAAGATCGGTCCCGCCCCCTCCGAGAGTCAGCCTAAACGGCGTCCTAGTTATAATCACGCTAGTTGTCCCTCTTTTCTGTCCTCAACTCTGAAGTCAGACTCCCCACGATGACACTGGTTCGCAATTACGGTTTTCCTTACCGCAAGCGACCTTCACACACGAGTAGGTTCGGAAATGCGACTCCTAAAAAAAGCTACCGTCCTCGTCGCCCCTTCTTCGAGCGAAATCGCGGGTTTCCAGCCAAGGAGACGTTCTGCCTTCGAGATATCCAAGTAAATGCGATCGATCTCGCCGGGTCTTACGGGTACGTAGTCAGGTTCAAGATTGCGCAGACCCAGACCGTCGCGCACAACGCGGAAGACGTCGTAATCCGTGGTTGCTACGCCGTTCGCTATATTGAAGATTTCACCCGTCCCGCGCTCCAGAGCGAGCACGTTCGCGCGTGCCACATCTTCGATGTAGACATAATCGCGGATCTTGCTTCCATCGCCGTAAATCACGG
This sequence comes from Candidatus Acidiferrales bacterium, assembly GCA_036279175.1. Taxonomy (GTDB): domain Bacteria; phylum Acidobacteriota; class Terriglobia; order Acidiferrales; family UBA7541; genus Palsa-295. The sequence continues at coordinate 23,722 of DASUJR010000448.1, forward strand.
GCCGAACGCCGCCCAGTATCCGCTCGCAGAAAATCGCGAAAACTCCAGCTTCGCCTTTTGAGCTTTGCCGAGGTCCATACACGTTACCGTACCTCAACACAACGTAAGGCAGGCCGTATAGTACGTTGTACGTAAACAGATAGTGTTCGACGGTGTGCTTGCTGATCCCATATGGCGTGATTGGATTGATCGGATCACCCTCGCGTACCGGCAATTCCTTTGGCTCGCCGTAA
>DASUJR010000449.1:0-4928 GCA_036279175.1 Candidatus Acidiferrales bacterium
GGCACAAAACCGGACATTTCTACTTTGCGTTGACAGAAAAGAGGTCTGCCGGCAACGGTGATCCGGGATGACACGTGCGGTAATCAAGGCATTCCCCCGCGAGACATCCGCAGCTACCCGTAGGCGAAGAGCGCGCGGCTCAGTCCATGGTTGTAGACCCCTTGGTAAGCGGCACCTCGAAGAACATGAGAGGAGTCTTGTCCGGCAGAAGCACCACGTCGGGCAAGTAGAGGCTGGCTTTGTGAGTCGCGGTGAAATCGTGGCTCACGTCAAAGAACAGGAATCCGTGGAGCGTTCCGAGCGGCGGAACGACGTTCGAGTCGAGCACGAAGGGACGAAGCTGGTCGATGATGCTGTCGACTTTCTTGTCTTTGCCGGGAAGCGGAATGCCAACTGGAAATTTCCGCGCAGACGGAGCGGACGGACTTCCGCCGGGATGACGGATCATATTCGCGACCTGGCCGATCGTAAGCCAGTCCACATATTGGTGTGTCTCTTCGCCCGATTGGACTTCGAGCTGAACGGTTTCCAGATCGATTCGCATCGCGTGCGGAGTGTCATTCTTGAAATAGACGTCGACGGGCAGGATTCCGACAGGCACGGGGTTAGCCGACTTACCGAACTTGTCTTTCGCGCGATGCGGGTCGGTGTATGGATCAACCGACACGGTCAGCCCGCCGTGCTTGTCCTGCGAAAGAGCGGAAGAAGCTGCAGTGCTGGCCGGCGCGGACTGCGCAAACACGGGGCCGCAGGGACACGCGATCGCGGCCACGAAAGCGATCACGAAGGCAAGCAGGAATGAGCGGGTCATAGCCGTTCCTTCGACTGTGTTTGCGATGCGTACGCGGATGCGGAAGTTGTGTGCGTTTTCCGCGAGAGAACTATAATACGCGCTTCGCGCGGAAGGGAAGCAGCCGGGCGGATGCTGAGCCAACTTGAATTTTGAGTGCTTTTCGAGTCAGGGATTGAGTCATCAAAACCCTGAAGCTTTTTCAAGTCAGGGTTTGAATCATCAAACCCTGGGACCCGGTGAGGTTGCGTTCGGACGGCATTCCTACCTATGTACTTCATTTATCGCGGGCTGACGGCGCTGAGCATGCTGGTGCTGGCGCCATATTATGCGCTGCGCGGGTGGCGTCGCGGAGAGCAGCATGCGTTTCGCGAACGGTTCGGCGCAGTGCCGCCGAAAATCGCCGCGACGAACGCCGCAGGCGAGCGTGGCGGAGATGCTCGCGCGATCTGGATCCACGCCGTATCGGTGGGCGAAGTGCTCGCTGCGAAACCGCTGGTCGACGGGCTGAAACAGCGGATGCCGAAGCGCCCCGTCTATGTGTCGACTACAACGGAAACGGGGCAGCAGCTTGCACGCGAACGATTGAAGTGCGCGGACGCTGTGTTCTACTTTCCGCTCGATTGGGTATTTCCGGTGCGGCGCGCGCTCAGGCAGATGCGGCCGGCGATGGTCGTGATCATGGAGACCGAAATATGGCCGAATTTTCTACGCGAGGCTCGGAACATGGCGATTCCCGTTGTGTTCGCGAATGCGCGGATTTCGGAGAGGTCGTTCGCACGCTACAATCGCTGGAAATCCCTGACGATGGAGTTTTACACGGAAGTGATGCAGTACGCGGAACTGTTTTTGGCGCAGACGGAAGAAGACGCAGAGCGGTTGCGAGCGATGGGCGCCCTCGAAGGGCACTTGGAAGTGGCTGGGAACTTGAAGTACGACAGCGAACCGCCGCCGCCGGCTGAATTCGCGTCGTGGCTATCGACGCAAATCGCGACGCAGGAGCGCTGGCCGGTTCTGGTCGCGGGCAGCGTTGTCGCGCAAGAAGAAGAGGCGGTGCTGGCGGCGTACGATATCGTGCAGCGGCGATTTCGGCGCGCGCTGCTGGTGCTGGCCCCGCGCAAACCAGACCGGTTCGATGCCGCCGCGCAAATTGCTGACGAAGGCGGGTGGCACATCGTGCGCCGAAGCCACATGGATATGAATTCATCCCTGCCCGACGACACCGACATTGTCTTACTCGATTCGATCGGCGAGTTAGCCGGACTTTACGGGCTCGCCGATGTGGTTTTTGTAGGCGGGTCGCTGGTTCCGGTTGGCGGCCACAATATTCTTGAGCCGGCATGGTTTGGGCGCGTGCCCGTGTTCGGCAATTCCATGGAAAACTTCCGCGAGATGGCCGACCGATTCCTGCGTGCTAAAGCCGCGATTGAAGTGCACAGCGGGCCTGAGTTGGGCCAGGTGTGGGTGCAACTTATTGAGGCAGGGCCGCTGCGCGAACGCATGGGGCAAGCCGCGCGCGCGATTTGGGAGCGGAACCGTGGAGCGACGGAGCGCTGCCTGGAACGGATCATGGGGATTATCGAGCGCGAACAGAATTCCACGAAAGGCAGCGTAGCGTGAATCTCGGAGGCCCGCTACTTTGGCCATTGAGTGTGCCGTATGCAGCGGGTGCGCGGCTGCGGGCGGCAATGTACACCTCGGGCGCGATCGGGCAGAAACGACTCGATGCGGTTGTGATCAGCGTCGGCAATCTGACCGTGGGCGGAACGGGCAAGACGCCGATGGTGCTCTGGATCGCTGAGCGGTTGGTCGAAGAGGGAAGGCGAACGGGGATTCTGACGCGAGGGTATCGCGGCACGCCGACGAATTCGAACGGGCCGGCGGGGAATATTGGGTCGACGAACGATGAAGTGGAACTGCTGAGGGCGCGGCTGGGGACCCAGGTAGCGTTTGGCGTCGGCGCGGACCGGTTCAAGAAAGGGCAGGAGCTGATCCGGGAAGGCGTGAGCTGGTTCGTGCTGGATGACGGATTCCAGCACATGCAGATCGCGCGCGACGCAAACATCGTTTTGATCGATGCGATGGACCCGTTTGGCGGCGGGCGCGTGTTGCCGGCTGGGCGTTTGCGCGAACCGCGCTCGGCCCTATCCCGCGCCGACATTATCGTGATCACGCGAAGCGATCACGCCCCGGCAGTCGAGGCGGTGGTTCGGCGGCACTCGCAGGCCCCCATTTTCTACGCGCACGCGAGACTCGACGGCATTCGCAGCTTTTTTGACGGCGAGTGGGGCGGCCATTTGTCCGCGGAAGGGGATCACCGGCTTTTTGCGTTCTGCGGTATCGGGAACCCGCCGGCATTCGTTACGGACCTGCGGCGCTGGGGATTCAAGGTGGTCGGCCAGAAATTCTTCCGGGATCATCATCGGTATTTGCCTGCGGACGAAGACAGTATAAGCAAGGAAGCGCTGGCTGCGGGCGCGACAGCTCTGGTCTGCACGGAAAAGGACATCTACAAGGTGAATCAGTTGCGATACAGGCGTCCCCACTTGTACTGTGCAGTGATTTCGATGGAAATCAGTGAGGAACAGAAATTCTGGCGAACGTTGATGGGAATCGTTGCATCGCGAGTGCATGCCGGCGAGTTGAAGCTGCCTTTCTAAAGGCATTCGTGCGGATGAAGGTATGGCTTGCCGAATTGGCGCAAGAAAGAGCCCTGTGATACGTTTCGTGGTCCGAATCGTGCGTCGAGGCGCATCGTGAACAATCATGCCAACCCGTACTGATGCGATGAAGCGGCGAGCAGGCGGCGCTTCGAGGAGTGGACGCACCGCCTTTGTCGATCTGACGCGCCTGATGGACATCGTAGGGGCATTTTCACGGGAAAAAATTTGTGTCGTTGGGGATATGGTGCTGGATGAGTTTGTGTCAGGCGAAATTTCGCGGGTTTCGCGCGAAGCGCCAGTGTTGATTCTGCGGCACCGAAAAACGGAAGCCTATCCGGGCGGCGCAGCGAACGCGGCCAATAACATTGCCGATTTGGGAGCACGGGTGATTCCAATCGGCGCCGTCGGTGATGATGAAGGCGGCAGAAAGCTGCTGGAGCTGTTCAAGCGAAAGGGAGTCGATGTTAGCGGAATCATCGTGACGCGCGAGCGCCCCACTACGACGAAGACGCGCTATCTGGCGGGCTGGAGCCATACGACGGAGCAGCAGGTGTTGCGCGTCGATCGCGAGCCTGGTGCGACGTTGCCGGAACGGGTGCAGCAGGCCATCGAGCGAAAAGCCCGCGCAGCTGCGGCGAGCGCGGATGCCGTGCTGATCTCCGATTACGGGATGGGTGCAGCGTCGCCGTCACTTACGCGGAAGCTGGAGACCAAGCTGCTGACGCTCGATTCGCGTTATCGGCTGCTCGAATTTCGCGACGCTCGCATTACGGCTGCCACGCCGAACGAATCCGAAGTAGAAGCTGAATATCACACGCAGGTTGGCACGGATCTGAACAAGCTGGCACAGCTGGGCGCGCGCGCCGTTCGCGATCTGAGTGCAGAAGCAGTTATAGTGACGCGCGGAAAAGATGGGCTGTCTGTGTTCGAGCGAGATACCGGCGATGCAGGCACGGCTTCCGGGCCTCAGCATATTCCGATCTACGGTTCCGATACTCCAGTTGATGTGACGGGCGCGGGAGATACGGTGATTGCCGTTTTCACGCTGGCGCTTGCGGCGGGCGCTTCGTACTTCGAAGCCGCGCACCTGGCGAACTACGCGGGGGGGATCGTGGTGATGAAGGCGCGGACCGCGACAGTGACGCGCGCCGAGCTCGAAACGGTCCTCGCGCGCGAAGCTGCACAGTCCTGAGGAATCATGGATACGCGGCAGAAGATTCTTTCTCGGGGCGGACTGCGCGAGGTCCTTGCCGAGCATCGCCGGCTGGGACGTAAGATCGTCCTGGCGAACGGCATTTTTGACCTGCTGCACGTGGGCCACGTCCGGTATTTGCAGGCGGCGAAGAATGAAGCCGACATTCTTTTGGTGGCGATCAATTCCGATTCGAGCACTCGCGCGCAAAAGGGGCCAGGGCGTCCCGTGATGACGGAGCGCGCCCGAGCTGCCGTCGTGGCCGCGCTGGCGGCTGTGGATT
>DASUJR010000450.1:0-2963 GCA_036279175.1 Candidatus Acidiferrales bacterium
GGAGATTGGTATGACGTGGGCGGCGGCGAAAGCGGCTTCGTGGTTCCCGATCTGCGCAATCCGAACATCGTGTACGCGGGCTCGTACGATGGCTTGATTACGCGTTTCAATGTAGCGAACGGCCAGGAGCAGGACATCTCCCCCTGGCCGCTGAACCCGATGGGGCACGCAGCGGCGAAGCTGGCGCACCGCTTCCAGTGGACGGCTCCGATTGCCGCCTCGCCACAGGATCCGAACGTGATCTATCACGGCGGAGAAGAGCTGTTCAAAACGAGCGACGGCGGAATGACCTGGACGGCGATCAGTCCTGACCTGACGCGCAACGATAAGAGTAAGGAACAATCGAGCGGCGGGCCCATCACGCAGGACAACACGAGCATCGAGTACTACGACACAATTTTTGCGATTGCTCCGTCGCCGCTGCGGGCCGGCGAGATTTGGGTGGGTACGGATGACGGGCTGGTTCAGCTGACGCGCGATGGCGGCGCGCACTGGACGAACGTAACGAAAGAAATTCCCGACTGGAGCATGGTCAGCCTGATCGATCCTTCGCACTACGATGCGGGAACGGCATGGGTTGCGGTCGACCGGCATCGGCTGGATGATTTCCGTCCATATATTTACAAGGTGAGTGGCTATGGCACGCAGTGGGCGAAACTCGTCAACGGGATTCCGGATACGGCGTACGTGCACGTCGTACGCGAAGATCCGAAACGCAAAGGCTTGCTGTTCGCCGGCACGGAAACGGGCATCTACGTTTCGTTCGACGACGGCGCGAACTGGCAATCGCTGAAGATGAATCTGCCGCAGGCGCCTATCGACGACCTCGTGATTCACGACAACGACCTGGTGGTCGCCACGCACGGCCGAGCATTCTGGATTCTGGACGACATCACGCCGCTCCGCCAGCTCGACGACAAAGTGATGAATGAGGATGTTCACCTTTTCGCGCCCGAGACGGCATACCGCACGCGCATCTTCGGTTTCATGCTGCCGGGAGCCACGAGCCTTGGACAAAATCCGCCGTCCGGCGCCGTTCTCGATTATTGGTTGAAGGACGCTCCGAAGGGTGAATTGAAGCTACAAATCCTCGACAGCCAAGGCAAAGTGATCCGCACCTTGAGCAGCAAGAAGCGCAAAGAACAAGGAGGCGGCGAAGGAGGGTTTTTCGGCGGAGGCGGGCAGGCTCTACCGGTGCAGGCGGGGCTGAACCGTTACGTTTGGGATTTGCGGTATGAACCCGCCACCAAAGTTCCCGGCCTGGTCGTCTGGGGAGCGTCGGGCGAAGGACCGATGGCCGTGCCTGGAAAATACCAGGCGAAACTGATCGTCGCCGGGCAGAACTACACCGCGTCGTTCGAAGTGAAGGAAGACCCGCGCGTGAAGAGTTCGCAGGCTGACCTGGAAAAACAGCTCGCCTTCGGCTTGAAGATTCGCGACCGGGTCAGCGAAGCGCACCGGGCGGTGAATGAGATGAAGGAAGTACAGGCCGAGATCGCCGGAGTGAAGAAGCGCTACGCCGACGATCCGAAAGCCAAGCAGGCGCTCGCGTCGGCGGACGACCTGAACAAGAAAATCGAGGGGATTGAAGCGGGACTCGTCCAACTGAAATCGAAGTCGGGCGAGGACTCGCTGAATTTCCCGATCATGCCGGTCGATCAGATGGAAGCGCTGCAAAGCACGGTCGACAGCTCGGATGATGCACCGACGGCGCAGTCGTACACCGTATACGACCGACTGAATGGCGAAATCACGGCGCCGATGGACGAATGGGCGGCGACAAAGAAGAAGGATGTTCCGGCGCTGAACAAGGAGATCGAGAAGGCTGGGGTCACCATCATCTCAGTCGCGCCACCGAAGACGGCAGAGTAAGCATTCGCGGTGAACGAGCGGACACCGCTGGCGGTGGCGCCTGTTCGTCGCCCTTGGCTGGCGGAGGGCTGCGCCCTGGAGCCATAACCTGGCTTTCGGATTGATCCGCCGAATCGAAAGTTGCGTAGCCGTATTGTGAATTCGTTCGCGGCCGCGATATGATTTTTCACAATGGGAAATGACTCCAAAGAACGGAAGCGGCCCCTTACCTACTGGATTGGCGAGGGCGCGGGCTGGCTGCTGAAGCACGTGGTGAGCGGCTTGGCTGCCACCGGCATTACGCCGAACATGTTCACGTTTTTAGGAATGATCGTGAACGCGTGGGCGGCCGCGTTTTTCGCGATGGGGGAATTTCATCGCGCGGCGGCGGTGCTGTTTCTCGCAGGCTTCCTCGACATGGCCGACGGCCAGGTTGCGCGACGCATCGGCCGGGTGACGGCATTTGGCGCATTTCTCGACTCCACGCTGGACCGGTACTCCGATCTCGCGCTCTATCTGGGGCTAGTCGTTTATTACACGCTAATCGGCCGAACGTTCTACATGATCCTTGCCGCTGTGGCGATGGCCAGTTCATTTATGGTGAGTTATTCGCGCGCGCGCGCGGAATCCATCATTCCTTCCTGCAAAGTGGGATTCATGGAGCGGCCCGAGCGCCTGGTGTTGCTGATTATTGGCGGGACGTTTGCGAAGATGGCGCCCGTGTTATGGGTGATCGCTACTTTGTCGACCACGACCGTCATTCACCGCGTCGTATATACGTGGCAGGAACTGCGCGCCGGACGCGGCCTTGCCGAACCGGAAGTGCCTCAGACCGCCTGAGTTTCTACCTTCGTCAACGATTTGCGCAGCGAATCCTCGACGGGACCCGCCACGATCGCCTGCACCCGCTTTCGCAGTTCGTCGACGTCCGTGCGGCCAAGATTCGAACAGTCGATCGTGTCGTGCAGCCAGACGGTGATCTTGCCCGGATGCAGCATCCAGTTTCCGGTCTGAAAAAATTCGTATGAGCCGACGATGCTCATCGGCACGATCGGAATCCCGAATCGTTGCGCGATTCGAAATACGCCCTTCTTAAATTCATGCACGTGGCC
>DASUJR010000451.1:0-3931 GCA_036279175.1 Candidatus Acidiferrales bacterium
CGTGAAGCCTGCTGTCGATGAAAGGAGCGATAGCCTCTAGTCGCGACCGAAGGTCCCCATCCGCGGCGACGACGATTGCCCGACGCATCGCAGAATACATCGTTAGGGCGAGGACCAACATTGCTATTGTTAGCGCAATTGTGTACCACGCAGTCAAGCGGACGCGAATAGGAAGCTGCTGATTCATATCTGCGCGCCTCCCCGCATCCGATAGCCGAATCCTCGAACTGTCTCGATCAACTTGACGTCGTTGTCGCGGTCGATCTTGTTTCGGAGCAGTTTTACGAGCGCCTGCAAGGTATTGTCTTCAACAGACTGATCGGTGCCCCAAACGGCCTCGATAATCGCGTTATGCGTCCGAATACGTCCCGCATTCCGCATGAGGAGTTCAAGAAGTGAGTACTCTTTCCTCGTCAAGACAATCTCCCGCTCACCCCGAAAAACGCCGTATGTCGTAGTATCCAAGACGAGATCGGCGACTTGCAGCTGCGGCCCGCGGGCGATCGGCCCTCTCCGCGATACCGCGCGTAACCGGGCCGAGAATTCCGTGAATGAGAATGGCTTCGTGATGTAGTCATCAGCTCCCTTATCAAGCCCCTTGACGATATCTGCAAGCGCATCACGGGCGGTGAGGATCAAAATGGGAGTGCGATTCTGATTTTGGCGGAGCCGACGTGCTACTTCGAAACCATCGATCCCTGGCAACATGAGATCCAGGACGATGGCATCAAAACTATATATCTGCGCCAGTTGCAGGCCGTCGATACCCGTGTGAGCCAAGGCTGTGGAATGGCCCTCGCCCGTTAGCCCTTCCTCAAGGAGTTCCGCCATCTCCTGCTCGTCTTCTACGATTAGGACTCGCACGTTGTTGCCCTCGTTTTGGTCAGTCCTGTACAGTTTAATTGAAGAACCTGAAATTGACCTGATACGTTTGACGCCTTTCCCGGCTCAGGCGGTTCGCGGGTTGTCGACGAGCGCGAACAATTCTCGGCTTCCGATCTGTAAGCGATTAAAACTAAACTCTTTCCGCGTCGGGAACGCCAGGATCGACCACGGCATGGCCCCTCCGACCTAAATCCGTTGCCCTTAGCAGCGCGAGTGAAACCGCCCATTTCACGCCGCTTGTCGCCGGGAATTTGTTTCCAGCCGCTGATGGTGGGGCAAGGGTCGATTCGGAGCGCGGAATCGCGTGGCGTCGCCAGCGATAATTTGTCGATTCGATCAGTTGTGCGCATCGCGTTGGAAGAAAATGCGTCGGACCATTCGACAATCTCGCGAACCCGGCGGCTGATCGACACCTCTTTTCACGACGCGCTGCTAGGCCACGGGAACTTGCTCTAATCGCCCAAACCTTCGGCGCAATCGGCATGAAGCCCTATCGTTTGGGCGCGGTTTCAGTTTTTGACTGTTGTGAAACGGAGCGTCCCCTTGCCCGCCTCAGCCACGATGAACTCAAGGAAGCGGAGGCGTTCGGTGGCGCTTGGGTTCCAGTGAGAATGAATCGTTCCGGCCGCGACTAACAGGCTTTCGCCAGCATGCAATGTTACGGGTGCCTTGCCGTCCTCTTGCCAAATGCCGGTACCGGACAAGACGTGGAAGGTGATCGCCGCCGGATGGAGGTGTCGGGGGTTGATTGCGCCGGGCGCATACTCCGTGTCCCAGACGATGACCTCTTGGTTCGCCGTGTGGGGCAGGACGCTCTTAAGCAGGGGTGTATGCGTGATTCCTCTGTCCTGCTGCGCGGATATTGACCGCGATTGAACCATCCACAAAATGCCTATGATCCCGACGGCAATCGACTTACTTAACTTGGCCATATACTTCTCCTTTTGTGCTTCCATTTCACACCTGTGCTGTTGACGGCCAGCAGGCCTCACTCTTCCGGCCAGCGGCGGCCGTCCGTTCGAGAACCGCGGAGGGCGTCAGCGGCCGACCTGACCTCTTACTGGACTTCGCAACCCACAGAACTGCGAGGAGGGCTGACGCTACAAACAAGGCCCCGCGATCAGAACAAACATCCATCGCGGTCCGTCTGCTATCCCGTAGCCATGACACCTGATCTATCGCTTCTAAACCGCATCCCTAGGCAGCTTCTAGTCGGTATGGGCTGTGACCACAGAATGCCCTCGGCCCGCAGGCCCTTTTACAGGAGCGCCGCCATTCGGGTCTCACCCTCGACAATCAGGATCTGCATGCCGGGTGCTTTTTATCCTCGCAGCCGCTTTAGAACCTTCTCGAATGTTTCCTCATCGATCTCTCCGCTGGCAAAGCGCCGCTTCAAGATTTCCTCTGGATTCTGGCGTGTCAACCACGACCGGATCAACGGTCTTATAGAGACCAGCACGAGCGCGACTACCACTGAAGCGAAGACAATCCAGATCAAGTCGTGCGGCCACAACCACCCATGCCGATACATCTCAGTAGCCTGCATTTTCAATCCTCTCTGCGACTGGCGCCTAGCTTATGTCAAGATCCGAATGTGAATCCCTGTAATTCTCTCTAGAACTTGAAGTTGAGCGATACTTGCATCTGTCGCGCTGGAAGCGCTGCCACGGCACGGCCAAAAAATGGCGAGCTAAGATTTCCGATGAAGGCGATATCATTTGTGTGATTTACGATATTGAAGCTGTCGACCGCTAACGTTAGCGTTGGGCTGTCCTTTCGGGCGCGCTTCAGCAAAAACTCGTGCGCCAGGCGCATATCGAGGTCGGCATAGCCAGGCCCTTGAAGGCTATTTCTTGGCACACCAGGCGGCCGGCTGTTCGCTACTCCATCACGGTAGTCGTCCAATCCGGTCGTCAGGCTGTACGGTGCGCCTGAGTGAACCGATAGCTTGACGCCGAGGGTAAAGTACCTCTGTGCGTGGAAACTACCCAATAGATTGAACCTGTGCCGTTCGTCGGTATCGGCCCTTGACCACTCGTCGCTGAGATCCCAGTTGTTGGCCGGAAACACGTTGATGCCGCCGGTATTATCGTAGGTCCGGCTCAACCGGTATTGAGCGAGTCCGTCGAAGAAGCTTGTGACCTTACCCCGCAAAGTGATTTCCAGCGCCTCACTCTTGAGGGCGCCGGCAGACTCAATTTCTCTCAGTACCCCCAAAGAAGAATCCGGCCGGCCCAAGTACAGCGGGGGCAAGGGCGCGTTGAGATCCCGGGACCGAAACAAGTCTACTCCACGACTTCCGAAATATGTCGCCGACAAGGTTGTTCCCTTATGTAACTGGCGTTCCACCCCGGCGCTGTATTGGATGACGTACGGAATTTTCAAATTGCCCTGAAACCGGACTGTCCCAGGGAGCAGATCGTCCACGCCGAGCGAGTTGGGGAAAGTGGGATCTTCGAGGACGTAGTTCTGAAGATGTTGGCCATTGTACAGCAGAGTATCAGCAATTGCGTTTGGCCCGGTACGATCATAGAAAATTCCTCCACCGACCCTCACAACCGTCCTTCGATTGTTGTGGGGCGCCCAAGCCAAGGCGATTCTTGGAGAGAGATTGTGATAATTCGGAGCATAGTTTTGCCAGTCGTACCTTAGCCCGGCAGTTACGGTTAGGTTTGGAGTTAAGCGTATACTGTCCTGAATGAATCCGCCCAATACCACTTCCCAAAAGGCAACATGACCGTCGCCCCGCTGAAGTGTAAACAGAAATGGCGTGCCCTGCAAGTAGGTTGATAACGTGGAAAAATAGTAAGTGCCGGCCCGGTTGGTGCGATCGTCAAGGCCACGGCGTCCCAGGTCAGGCGCATTGACTCCCGCCTTAATCAAATGTTTCCCATGCGCCCAAGTCAGGATATCGTTGAACTGCGCGTGGTTCTCAGTGGTGAGTTTGTCAGCCTGCGCTCCGCCTCCTGAAAACGAATTGAGCACGATTATGCTCGGACCCTGGAACTCGCTCACGATGGGATCGTAGTGCCTTCCCACACGTATT
>DASUJR010000452.1:0-7586 GCA_036279175.1 Candidatus Acidiferrales bacterium
CTAGACCAGCGGTCGCTTATTGCTTCGCCAGTGATCTATCGGGAGTGATTCTGCAAACACGCTTTGTTGTGTTGCCGATCTCGGTAATCATCCAGAGCGAAGCGCAACCACCAACTCGGTTTGGAGTGTAACCCGCGAGCGCGACGAACCCGTCGAGTGACCCACGGAATCAGAAGTAGAAGGTCGAGGCAAAGCACGAAACTAAGGTCAAAGATCACGGCTAGGGTACGATTTCCGTAGGAATAGAAAATCAGGCCCAATACCAAGCAGCCCCATATCGCTGAAGCAATCACCCATTTCCGTTTAATTCTCATCGCACCTTTATTATACGCCGGCGCGTTAGAAGGAAATCTTATGCTGCCTCGCTACAGAGCCTAAATCACACCTCATGAATCAACCGCAAATCGAACTCGAATTCTGGCGGCTCACCGATTTCGATCTGCGCGAAATCGTGGTCTTGCGGATTCAGCAAGAAGTTGTTCTCGGCGGGGATGATAGCGCTCGGCAGTTGCAAAACCGCCGACGGTTCAGCCGCGATCCATGCGTCGCCGATCGCACGAGCGCTGGCGGGCGCCGGACTTGCCCGCCAGTCGTTCGGCAAGCTCGCCCTTGGAACGCGTGTGATCAGCGAATCCGCAAACCGCGCTTCTATCACCACGTATTCCGCCAGCACATCCGGATTTTCCAGGTGGACCAGCATTTCGAGTGCAGCCAGCGACTGTGACTGCGCCGTATAGACCACCAAAACGCCCGGCGAATTCCAGCGGCCTCCATAAAGACGTGCGCCTTCCCCGCTGAACGCTTCCCGGGCAAGTTTGCGCTTGACGATTCGCCAAGCGGACACCGTCACGTGAAGACCCCGTGCTCCAAACGGCCGATCAGGTTTTCCACTTCGCGCGCGCCCAATTCGGATCGTGAATAATCCATCGGCACTTTATCGCCCAGCGCTTTCTTTGGCTGCGTGAGCCATTCGAGCGTTTCCTCCACGCTGCCTTCGAATAGCGCCAAGGCCTTCTCGAAAATGGACGAAATGCGGAGCAGCCGTTCCGATTCATCCGGCGACAACCGTCCTGTGGATTTGCGGCGCGCAAGCGTGCGCTCGGGGATCCCGACTAGCGAGGCGACCTTCGCGGGCGCGAAGCCTGTTTCCGCAGAGAACGTTTCCAGAGACTTGAAAGGGAATCCGCGCTGAACCGCGTGAATTAAATCATCCGTGCTGAGCGTTGTCAGTCCTAGACTCGCCCCCCGCGCGCGGTAATGGACAGGGCCGCTCCGCATCACTTGCGCAGCGTTTCGTCTGTGCGATGCCATATCTGTAGGATACAGTACGTTCTGCCATATGGCAATACAATATGCGCCACCTGGCGAGCGATCGTAAGGTCTCCCTGTCCGCCCTGTTACCTCGCAATTCCTCTCGATCAGAAACACCTGTAAGTTCCTGAAAATACGCATTCGGCAAATTGCTATTCGCAAAAATTGCGGGAAATTGAATTCGCCTTTTGTTCGCCCCTCCTGCGCCTTCTCAAACTTGGGCCTTGCGCTTCTATCGGCTCTCTGGTACTTTGAGCGAACAAAAAGCGAAGGAGCGACCTGTGCCGCACGCCGCCCGTCAATTTGATCCGCCCGTCGATTCGCTTGAGGGCTTGGCCCTCCGCCCGCAATCCGCGATGGAAGCCCCGCGGCCGGCCACAATCGCCACCTTCCAGGACGCACTTTATGCTCTGGCCGGTCGCCACCACGCTGGCGAAGTCCTCACCGCCATTAAGCACATTCCGGCGCGCGAAGCCCGGTTCCGTCCCATGCCCGATTGGCTGCGGCCCGAGCTTGCGGCCGCTTATCGCGCAAAGGGCATCGACCAGCTCTACTCGCATCAGGCAGAAGCGGCTGAACTCGCCCGCGCAAGCAAGAATTTCGTCGTCGTCACGCCTACCGCATCCGGAAAAACGCTTTGCTACAACCTGCCGATCCTCAATGCGATTCTCGAAAACGCCGACACGCGAGCGCTCTACCTCTTCCCTACCAAAGCGCTCGCTCAGGACCAGCTCGCCGAGCTGCACGATCTTGCGACGCGGCTTGACGATTCATTCGGCGTCTTTACATACGACGGCGACACGCCGAGCGACGCGCGCAAAGCGATCCGCGAGCGCGGTCACATCATTCTGACCAATCCCGACATGCTGCACACCGGCATCCTGCCACACCACACCCGCTGGACGCGCCTGTTCGAAAATCTGCGCTATATCGTGATCGACGAGCTGCACGCGTATCGGGGCGTTTTCGGCAGTCATCTGGCCAACGTTCTCCGCCGCCTTCGGCGCATTGCAGGCTTCTATGGCTCGAAGCCGCAATTCATCTGCTGCTCGGCGACCATTGCGAATCCCGGCGAGCTTGCGTCGCAATTGATCGAACAAGATGTGGATGTCATCGGAGAGAATGGTGCGCCGGCCGGTGAAAAGCTGTTTGTTTTCTACAACCCCCCAATGGTGAACCGAAATCTCGGCATTCGCCGCAGCTATTTGAACGAAGGCACGCGCGTCGCTAAAGAACTGCTGGGGCGCAAGCTGCAAACGATTGTTTTCGCAAACAGCCGGCTGCACACCGAAGTGCTGCTCACTTATTTGCAGCAAGCGAACCCGTCCAAACCCGGCGAGGCCCAGACGATTCGCGGTTATCGCGGCGGATATTTGCCTGGCGAACGCCGTGAAATCGAACGCGGGCTGCGCGACGGTCGCATTCGCGGAGTAGTCACCACGAATGCGCTAGAGCTTGGCATCGATATTGGCTCGCTGGACGCGTGCGTCATGTGCGGCTATGCGGGATCGATTGCGTCAACATGGCAGCGTGCCGGACGGGCTGGACGTCGCACCGGAAGCTCTTGCGCCGTAATGGTCGCTTCGTCCGCGCCGCTGGATCAATTTATCGTGCAGCATCCGGATTATTTCTTCGGATGCTCGCTCGAGCATGCGTGCATTCAACCCGATAATCTGGAAATTCTGGTGAATCACGTGAAATGCGCCGCGTTTGAGCTGCCACTCTCGCCCGAAGAGAAATTCGGCGAGGTCGATTTGCCAAGCCTGTGCGAGCGGCTGGCCGAGGCGGGATTCCTGCATCGCAGCGGCGACAACTGGCACTGGGTACAGGAGGCATATCCGGCGGATACGGTGAGCTTGCGGTCGGTCACGTCGGACAATTTCGTGATCGTTGACACGTCGGGTCATGCCGAGGGCATGGAGGATGGAGTACCCGAAGTGATCGGCGAAGTGGATTTTTCATCCGCGCTCACCACGGTGCATCCGAAAGCGATTTACATCCATCAGGGACAGCAATATCACGTCGATCGTCTCGATTTCGATCAGCGCAAGGCGTACGTCAAGCCTGTAAGCGTCGATTATTTCACGGACGCGATTCGTTATACGCAGGTGCGCGTGCTCGAAATCGCCGAACAAGAACGCATTGACGGACCCGCGGCCCGTGCCCATGGCGACGTGCTGGTGCGCTCGCAGGTCGTCGGATTCAAGAAGATCAAGTTTTTCACGAATGAGAACGTCGGCGCCGGCAAGCTCGAAATGCCCGAAAACGAAATGCACACCACCGCTTTCTGGATCACGCTTGAACGAAATCTGCTTACCGAACTGCCGTTCACGATCTCTGAACGCCAGAGCGGAATATTCGGATTGCTGCATGCTCTGGAATCGATCGCAGCGTTGTTGCTGATGTGCGACCGGCGCGATCTGGGCACGGTGGTAGGTGAACGGCCGCCGTGTCCTGGTATCGAAACAAACTGGCAAGAATACACGGTTGCGAGTAACGATCCTGAGGAGGCCAAAGAATTGTTCGAGCCGAACTTGTATCTCTACGACGCGTATCCGGGCGGCACCGGATTCAGCGAGCCTTTGTATCGCGTTTGGTTCCTTTCCCTGCGTTCTCCGCGCCTGCCCGCCGTGGCGGGTTTCTGGGGTGACGCCTTCTGCGTTGGTGGGTGAAAAGAGCATTCGTACGATGAAAATGATTGAAACTGAGCGAGACCGATTTGCGGGATTGGCAGCGCTGAAGCCGCCGCGGCGACGCATCGCCATGGAAACGGAAAATCAGCCGCGCGGGATCTCGCCCGAAATTCCTGCGGGCTCCGCCCGACTCGCATCGTTACTCGGCGCAACTCCTGCTCGGAATCGTTACGGCGAACATCTCGCTCTTCGCCGATGGTTTTCCGAATCGATTGGCTGCGCGTCGCCGGACCGGCTCGATGAAACCGTCCTTCGGCTGCTCGCGCCGGACTTTCCGGCCGACGTCGCCGATCCGCAGCAGTGGCTTTTTCTCGACACCGAGACGACTGGCCTCGCTGGGGGTACGGGTACGTACCCATTCCTAGTTGGGATCGCCTGGTGGGACGCAGGTGGCCTCGAAGTCGAACAGTTCTTTATGCGCGATCACAGCGAGGAGCACTCGCTGCTGGTTGCGCTCGCCGAGCGGATGGCCGAACGGCGTGTACTGGTCACATTCAACGGCAAAACCTTCGACTGGCCCCTGCTTGAAACACGATATCGCATGACCCGTGCGATTCGCCTGCCGGTGCCCCGCGCACACCTCGATTTTCTCCATCCGGCGCGGACCCTATGGAGACTGCGCATCGGCTCAGCGCGCCTGCCGCACCTCGAGCGCCATGCTCTGGGTTGGGATCGCGGCGTCGATGTGGACTCGTCGCTAATTCCTAGCATCTATTTCGATTTTCTGCGCGGCGGATCACCCGACCCGCTTGTGCCCATTTTCCTTCACAACCAAATGGATTTACGCGGCTTAGCGGGACTAGCCGCGCTCACCCTTTCCCTGCTCGAAAATCCTGAAACGCGCGGGCGCGATGGCTTCGAACTGCTCGGCGTGTCGCGCATCTGCGAAAGACGCGGGCATGCGGCGCGAGCACGGCAACTTTATGAATGCTCCATAGCTTCCGAACTTCCGCTCCAAGCCGCGCAGTTGGCACGGAAATCGCTCGCGCGGCTTGCGAAAAAAGAGAAAGATTTCGGCGCTGCATGCGAGATGTGGACCAACATACTGGCCGATTCCCGCATTCAAGGTGCAACATCCCGGGACGCGCTGGACGCGTATGAACAGCTTGCGATCCATCTGGAACGCCGCGCCCGTGACTCGCATCGCGCGGCCGTCCTCGTTCGTCAGGCGCTCGCTGAACTGCGGCGCGCGAGCCGATTGGGAGCCCTCGCGGCGTCCGTCTGCGTCCGATATCGGCAGCGATTCGAAAAACGCCTCCTTCGTCTCGAACGTCTGCAACAGAAGACCGGTCGCGTTCTCGTAGGGCGCCGATAGAGCCGCTCAGCGTAGAATCGCGCCAGGCTGTCGGCGAATCGAATTGAGAAGCAACCTAGCCCGAAAATTTGGACCCGGGATCCGGATAGCGTGCAGATGCAACAACTGAGATCCTCTGAGCCGAAGGAGGCAGCCATGGCGGAAGTCGTGGAATCCTATTTGCGCGAACAGCTCGAAAAACGCCGGGAGCAGCTCAGACAGGCGATTGCATCGCCCGACGCGCACGTTGCTCATCCCGCCTTCACAAATCTTCTGCGTGAAGTTGATGCCGCCCTCCAACGGATCGATGAGGGCACCTACGGTATCTGTGAGGTGTGCCATGACACGGTCGAAAGGGACCGTCTGATCTCCGACCCCCTCGTGCGCTTTTGCCTCGATCATCTCAATAGCGCGGAACAACGCGCGCTGGAAGGCGACCTCGAGCTCGCCGCGCGCATTCAGCGGGGACTATTGCCTCGAACGGAACTGAGCATACTGGATTGGCACATTCAGTACCACTACAAGCCAGCGGGGCTGGTCAGCGGAGATTATTGCGATGTGATCGCGCCTTCGGGCAAGAGTAACACTCCGATTTTCCTGATCGGCGACGTGGCCGGTAAGGGTGTCGCCGCTTCCCTTCTGATGTCTCACCTGCATGCCATGTTTCGAACGCTCTCGTCGCTGGATCTTGGACTGGACAAGCTGCTCGACATGGGCAACCGGATTTTCTGCGAGAGCACGCTCGCCGGCCAGTACGCCACCCTGGTCTGCGGCCGCCTAGTCAGTACTTCAGAAGTCGAAATCGCGAGTGCCGGTCATCTGCCGGCTCTGCTGGTGCGGAAGAACGGTGTCGAGGAGTTCAGTTCCACCGGGCTCCCGCTTGGGATGTTTTCCACGGCGCGCTACAGTGTCACGCGCGTTCGCCTCGATGCAGGAGATAGCCTGCTCCTGTTTACAGACGGAATCTCGGAGGCAGTCAATCTCACCGGCGCCGAATACGGCATCGAACACCTTTCCGTCGTTGCCGGCGAACAGTATGGCCGCGCGCCTCGCGATTTTTTAGCGGAATGCCTGAACGATGTGGATGCGTTTTCTTCGGGCGCACAGCAGAAGGACGATCAGACGATCATGATCGTCCACCGAGCGGATTCACCGACAGGCGCCGGACTCCAGAACCAGACGCGGCCGACGCACTATTCCGCTTCAATTCGCGACCGGTGAAATGCCAACTCGGACTGAGGTGGTTTCGACAGGTTTGGCGTTTGCCGCCAACGGAGTGGGAGCAGGCGTCCACCCTATCGCACGCGTTATGTTGTCGTAGGTCTCACGCGAGGCGCCCTCAACGGTCAAGCAAGTGGTCGCGACACACCGAAGAAAAACGCTCGCGCCATTCGCATCGAATTGCAAATACTCCGGCTGACGGAAGACATCCGTCTGTTGTTTGTACTTCTGATTGAGCGCTTCACTGTATTGCGTGTAAAATCCCGCGGCATCCTGCTCGTTGTCGAGAGCCAGCCGGAACACGAGTGGCGTTTCCTTCGTCTTCTGGTCTTCGAACACGGCATAGTGGTCGCCCGCCCAGGCCGAAGATAAGGCGTCGGCGCGCGCCTGGTCCAAGTAATTCTTCAGCACTTCGTCCAGCCCGAACTCCCCGAGGACATTCTCCTCGAGTAACTTCCAATCGCCGGGGGCAACATCCTTCCAGTCCGGAAGCGACACCGCAACTGGCTTTACATCCTTCAGGTACAAATCGGGATGCATAATCTGCTGCGTCGATGCGGGAGGATTCTCAAAAATCAACTTTAGATCGCTCCACCCGGTGTGCGCCTTCAGGAACTGCTGGGTGAACGACACGCCGGCGAGATAAGGAAACAGCAATTCGTCCCGTATAAAGCCCGGCGCCTTTGAAAGCTTGGGATCCTTATCCATCTCCGCGACTGCATGCGTACGGATCAAGCCGGATACATCCGGCAGCGCCCGCACAGTCAAATGGTCATCCTGAAGCGAGTAGTCCACCATGGCCGCCATGGCGGAGCCTTCGCTCACGGAGTCGCGTGCTAACTCCGCGTCGTCATTCGGCCGCGCCGCTTTGATCCATTTTTCGATCTGAAACGATTGGTCTTCGAGAGCGTGCGTCAACTCGTGAGCCATCACCGGTTTCTGATCGTCGATCGCGATCCAGTTCGCGATGTAGAATTCCTTCGCTTTCGGGTCGTAAAGACCTGCCACCTGATCAGTCATGACATCGAGCATGAACGAGTCCAGCGGAAAGCCTTTTGGAACCAGGC
>DASUJR010000453.1:0-3356 GCA_036279175.1 Candidatus Acidiferrales bacterium
TCGATGTTCGTGGTGGCGCATCACACGGGCGGCCAAGTGATCGGGGCATTCGACGGCAAAACGATCGTTGGTTTTACGATGGCGCTGGCCGGAGTGCGCGAAGGTAAGCCCTTCCTGCATTCCCACATGACAGCTGTGCTCGAGGAGTATCGCGATCGCGGAGTCGGCCGCCGCCTGAAGCTGTTTCAGCGACAGGAGGCTCTGAAGCGCGGCATTGGACTTGTGGAGTGGACCTTCGATCCGTTGGAACTGAAGAACGCATATTTCAATCTGGTGCGATTGGGTGCTGTGACGCGCCGGCTGATTCCCAATTGTTACGGCGTCACCGACAGCCCGTTGCACGCCGGATTGCCAACGGACCGGTTCGTCGCGGAATGGTGGCTTGATTCCGAGCGGGTGAAAAATATCCTGGCCGACAATCCGATGCCGGCGACCGGCCCGGTAGCGCGCGTATCACTTCCTTCGAATCTTGGAGAAATCAAATCGACAGATCGCGAAGCCGGAGCGCGTATCCAATCGAAAGCCCGGGAACAGTTTGAGAGATACTTTCGCACCGGATGCGTGGCTACCAGCATTGAGACGCAGGGTGACACGACCGATTACATTGTCGAACCGGTCGCCGCTGTCGCGGGACTGAAATTGCCGGAGATTCGCGAGCATTGATTCGGCGGCAACTGCACGTTTATGCCGCACAGACCTGCCACGGCGGGCAGGCGCCGCGAAAAGGGAAACCGAAGATCGAGAGCGGGTAAGTGCGCGTCCATTCATGGCGGAGACATGCGACTAAAGAAGATTACACTGCGTGAAATACATCTGAAGCTGCTCGAGCCGTTTCAAACGAGCTTTCATACATTGCAGCAGCGCCGCATCCTGTTGATTGAAGCGAACGTCGACGGCGTGAGCGGCTGGGGAGAAGCAACGGTCGGCGAAGATCCGTTCTATTCCTATGAAACGGTCGAAACGGCCTGGCACATCATTCGCGATTTCATCTGGCCGATGCTGCGGGGCAGGGAATTGGGGTCGGCATCGGAAGTTTGGGACGCCATTGCGCAGATTCGCGGGCACAACATGGCGAAGGGAGGAATCGAGACAGCGATCTGGGACGCGGAAGCAAAAGTGAAGGGCGTTCCGCTGGCGAAATTGCTTGGTGGGAGGCGCGAGGAAATCGCCTGCGGCGTATCGATCGGAATTCAGCCTTCGACCGACGGCCTGATCGCAAAGGTGGAACGCGAGCTTGCCGCCGGGTACCAGCGGATCAAGGTGAAGATCAAGCGCGGCTATGAAGTCGAACCCGTGCGAGCGCTGCGCGAGCGCTTCCCGCGAATCCGTCTGATGGCTGATGCGAACTCGGATTACAGGCTCAGCGATGCGGCCCTATTGAAGCAGCTCGACGCGTTTCACTTGATGATGATCGAACAGCCGCTGGGATGGGACGATTTCTACTCGCATGCCGCATTGCAACGCCAGCTCGAAACACCGATCTGCCTGGACGAATGCATCCACGAAATCGATCATGCCCGAGCCGCGATCGAGCTGGGCGCGTGCCGGATCATCAATATAAAACTCGGTCGCGTCGGCGGCCACACTGCCGCGCGGCGCCTGCACGATTTGTGCGAGTCGAAATCGGTCCCAGTATGGTGCGGCGGCATGCTGGAATCGGGAATCGGGCGCGCTCATAACATTGCGATGTCGTCGCTGCCTAACTTCTCGCTCCCGGGCGACGTTTCCGCGAGCCGGCGATATTGGAACGAGGACGTCATCGAGCCTGAAGTTGAGGTCTCAAAGCAGGGAACCATTCGCGTTCCGACGGCGCCGGGCATTGGCTATACGCCCCGCGTGGATCGCATCGAATCGTTGACGAAGCGGAAGGAAATTCTGGAGTGACTCACGATTTTGCATGAAGCACCAGTAAGTGCCGCTGACAAGGCCTTGAAACCACTCGTAAACAACAGCCGGAACCTATGGAGCACCGAGCTGTCGCCGAATAGGCCTGGGCTGTGGTTGCGACGCGCTGCCATGGCGCAAACGTTCGCTTCTCACATCCGAAATGAACGTGAATACTTTGGCTGAAGCGTCTACGTCAACAGCACGCCCCACAAAGCTTCTTCTCGCATGCGGACTGGGCGCCGTGCTGGTGCTTTGGTCCACCAACTATATCGTCGCGAAAATTGCTCTCGATCACGTCGATGTGCCGACGTTCCTGGCCTTCCGGTTCGAGATCGCCGGCGCCGTGATGCTGGCGATTTTTTTCGCGAGGAAACGCCGCACTCCTCTGCAACGCCGCCATTTCTGGCTCTTCGTGTGGCTTGCAATACTCGGCGTCGTGATCAATCAAGGTCTTTTTATAACAGGATTGAACTACTCGATCCCATCGCATTCGGCAATCATCGTGGCTTTCGATCCCATCTTGATCCTCGTGCTCGCGCGCGCAATGGGGCTGGAATCGTTTTCGCCGGGTAAGTTCATCGGGATGGGACTGGCGGTTGTGGGAATCGTTCTGCTGGAGTTTGAGCAGAAAGCACCCGCTCACTCGCATTATCTGATGGGCGATCTGATAACGCTCGCGAGCGCGGTCGGCTTTTGCCTTTATGCGGTACTCGCCAAACGAATCACTTCGAAGTACGACGCGGTCGCTCTCAACACGTTTAATTGTGTTGGCGGGGCAATTGTGTTCCTGCCTGTGGCCATTCATCAGGCGGTGGGACTTCGGTCGAGACATATCGCCTGGCAAGGCTGGATGGGAGTGTTCTACACGGCGCTGGTGAGTTCGGTGGCCGCATATCTTCTGTTTTACTGGGCTTTGCGGCACATGGATGCCTCGCGTGTGGCGGTAATTAATTACATTCAGCCGATTCTGGTGATCATTCTGGCGTCGGTATTTCTTGCCGAGACGCCATCGCAACACTTGCTCGCCGGAACGGCGTTGGTGCTCGCCGGCGTTTATTTGGCGGAACGCGGCGCAAGGATTGTTTGAAGAGATAGAGGAAGGAGAAGATGTGGATGAGGTACAGGAGAAAAGCGCGTCGTTAATTGAAACGGGGGCAGCAAGCAGCGCCCCTACGATTCCGGAGTCGCGATTGTTCAGCCTGATTTGGCGTGGGCGAAGGTCTCTTTTAGGGCAGGATAGAGCGCGCGATATTGTTCGTATCGGCGATTCATGAGCGCCACGTGGGCGGGATTGGGCAAGACGACCTCAGCTACCTTGACCGCGATTTCGCACGCTCTTTCGACCGACTGCCATACGCCAACGCCGACTCCTGCTAGTAGCGCCGCGCCGTACGCCGCGCCTTCTTCCGCCTCGAGAATCTCGACAGGCATGCCATAGACATCCGCTTGAATCTGGCGCCACAGCTTTC
>DASUJR010000454.1:0-2891 GCA_036279175.1 Candidatus Acidiferrales bacterium
CGGGTACTCGGTGAAGTAAAAGCGCGCCTGCTCGGTCGCGTCGCGGTCTTGTCCGGCGAAAACCGAGCCGATATGGTCGGGCTTGGGGGAATTTTCCAGCGCGATCCGAACCGCCGGGCGCATGCGGCCGGCGGCACATCCACAAACCGAATTCACCACCACCATGCTCACCCCAGGACGCTTAACGAACTGTTCGACGGCTCCCGAGGTGCGCAACTCTTCCACTCCCAGCCGCGCCAGTTCCTCGCGCATGGGGATGATCATGATTTCCGGATACATAATGGCCTAAAACCTCCATGAAGCGTACACCGTACAAAGTTTGCGTGCCGAATTGATTGCGGAATATTAATACAACAAATGGTCTCAGACAGGCCAGACAAAATCGTTTTTGTTGAGGAAAACCGGGATTGAACTGTCTGGTTCGGTATATTGATTCTTGAACATGAAATTGAGGGTGCAAGAGAACGTCCCGCTGGCTCCGCTGACTACGCTTGGCGTCGGCGGTTCAGCACGCTTTTTTGCCGAAGCACGTACCGAAACCGGCCTCCGCGAAGCCATCGAGTTCGCTCGTGCGCGCAAGCTGCCCATGTTTGTGCTGGGAAGCGGCAGCAACCTGCTGGTCGCCGACGCGGGATTTCCCGGTCTGGTCGTCCGCATCGCGATCAAAGGCATTGACGAGAGCGACGCCGGGTCAAAGCGCCTATTTCAGGCAGGAGCAGGCGAAGACTGGGACTCGCTCGTCGCCCGCGCCGTCGAAAAAAATTGCGGCGGCATCGAGTGCTTGAGCGGCATTCCAGGGACAGCCGGGGCCACGCCGGTGCAGAACGTGGGCGCTTACGGGCAGGAAGTATCAGAAACGATCACCAACGTCTATGCGCTCGATCTCGAATCGGGCGAAGTGAACGAATTCTCGAACGAAGCCTGCGGATTCGCCTATCGCACGAGCATCTTCAATACCGTGGCGCGCGGACGGTACATCATCCTCGGCGTGCGCTTCGCGCTGGAGAAGAACGGCGTGCCGAAAATAGAATATCGCGACGTGAAGAACTACTTCGCGGCGCGGGAGGTACCACCATCGTTACAGGAAGTGCGTGACGCCGTCCGCGAAATCCGCCGTTCGAAAGCGATGCTGATCGTCGCAGGAGACGAGGATTGCCGCAGCGCCGGATCGTTCTTCAAGAACCCCGTGGTCAGCGCGGCGAAGTTCGCGGAAATCGAACAGCTTGCCGAAAAACGCGGCCTCATCCTGCCCCGCTTCCCTGCCGCTGACGGCGAAGTAAAAATCCCCGCTGCCTGGCTGGTGGAGCAGAGCGGCTTCGTCAAGGGTACCGCCCGAGGCAGAGTAGGCATTTCGCAGCGGCACTCCCTCGCCATTGTGAATCGAGGCGGCGCAACCGCGGCGGAAATCGTTGCGCTGAAGGATGAAATCCAGAATGCCGTGCAGGGCCAATTTGGGATCGAATTGCGGCCGGAACCCGTGTTTCTCGGATTTGACACCGGGCATTGATCCAAAGCCTGACTAGCTTCGGGAAGCTAGTGGACCCGTTCCGGATAGCCGACGATAGGCCAAGAGCCGCAAACTCCCGTGAGGTCGTCAGTGCTTGGATTCTTTCATTTCGGCTCGGGTAGAGACCGGGCATTCTTTACTTCGACGTTGTGATACGCGACGATTTCCCAGGCCCCGCCTCTGCGCACAATTACCTGCAGCAGTCGCGTGCGCAGGCGGCCTTGCATGTCCGCAGTGTCGCTGCGGGCGGAGGGCAGCTTTGCTCCTGTGACTGCAGTGAGCACTTCCACCACCGCTACGTCCGGATCGGCGAATTGAAGCGAAACGATGTCTTGCTGGAGAGTGCTGCCGCGGAAAATCGTCTTAAAGATATGGTCGTGTTCTTTCACAAAGGCGTCGTGTCCCTTGTAAAAGGCCCCCAAGATGTTGGTAAAGGTCCCCTGCGCAGCGAAATGACGCGAGTAAGCTACGGCGTCTCCCTTGTCCCACGCCGCCACTTCGTCCGCGACGATATTACGGATTGCCGCCTCATCCGAATGATCTTGAGCAAGCACGGGGAGATCGGAACACCAAATAACCGAACAAAGCAGACCAACGAGGATCATTCGCTTAGTCATATTTATCTCCCCTCTACTACCTCACCTGTCCGCGGACGACCGCGGGTAATCGGCATCATAGCGTGAGTGATGATAACAGGCGATTACACTCACCACGAGGAGCAGGATTTTGGGCGACCGCCCTTTTGGAATCCGGCCTTTTCCTGCTGCATCAAAAGTGGTAGCCTAACCAGAATGCACTCCATTTGCGGCAACTCGCTTGGTTGTTGTACGTGCGCAAGTCACGGGCGCGGGTCTCTGCGAGGATGGCAATAATCGGCAACTGGTCTTGATTTCAAATTCCTCAAAATGCCCACGCAAAACGTGGGCTTTTTGTTTTCCGCGAAGCGAAGGAGAAGATATGAAAATTGCCAAGAACGTAACCGAGCTGATCGGGCACACCCCTTTGGTGCAATTGAACCGCGTAACGGACGGCGCCAAAGCGACGGTGCTGGCAAAGCTGGAAAGCTTCAATCCCAATAACAGCGTGAAAGACCGCATCGGTGTGAGCATGATCAACGAGGCGGAAAAGGCCGGCAAAATCTCTCCCGGCAAGACCACGCTGATCGAGCCCACCAGCGGCAACACCGGCATCGCGCTGGCATTCGTTGCGGCCGTAAAAGGCTATAAGCTGATTCTGACCATGCCGGACACCATGAGCCTGGAGCGCCGCGTGCTGCTGCGGGCCTTCGGGGCCGAACTGGTGCTCACTCCCGGTCCAAAGGGCATGAAGGGCGCCATCGCCAAAGCCGAGGAACTGCTTGCCAAGACTCCGGATGGCTATATTC
>DASUJR010000455.1:0-28920 GCA_036279175.1 Candidatus Acidiferrales bacterium
CGGCAAGCGCCGCGAGCCGAATCGCGAGCTGATCAAGGATCCTGCGTTGATGAGTCCGGAAACGCGCGGGTTCGCCGCATATCCTGCCGGCCACGCGGAAGGCTATCCCGACACGTTCGTCCAACTGTTCAAGGAATTTTACAAGTACGTCGAACGTGGCGACATGAACGCGCCTCGCCCGTTTCCCACCTTCGAAACGGGCCATACCGGGCTCGTTTTATGTGAATCCATTGCCGCCAGCGCCCGCGACCGCAAATGGATTACAGTTCGGGTGGACATGTGAGCGGGTGCCGTGTTGCAAAGCTTTTTGTTTTGCAGCCTCCCGTTGCGCCTTGAACTTCCCTTTGCGAACTGGCATGGCGCGGCTGCCTCTATATCCGCCCGCCCCAAAAAGAGGAATGAGCAGCGCCCGGCGCCACAACAACAGCCGAGCCCTCATCGTCGGATGACTATCGGGTGTATGCTTCGACCGCGCAAAAGCTGCAACGGAGGAAAATATGAGATCCTCGCGGCGCGTTTGGCCTTCTATTGGTCCCTGGGGTGTTGTGGCGATTGCGCTAGTACTCGGCGTCGCATGGGATATCTCTGGTGCACCGAGGCGCTCGGTCGCAACTCCAGCCCGCCCACCGATCACCGGGATTTCGCACATTGGCGTGAACACCGACAATCTCGCGGCCGCGCGCGCCTTTTATGGCAACGTTCTCGGTTTGGCCGATGCGTTCAGTCTTGACGATCCTCCCGGCAAGCTGCTGCTCACGTATTTCAAGGTAAACGATCATCAGTTCATAGAGGTCTTTCCTGGAAAACACACGGCCGCGCAGGGGTGGCTCTCACACATCGCGTTCGAAACCACGAATGCCGAGCGGTTGCGCGAATATCTCGCCAGCAAAGGTGTCAAAGTGCCTGACAAGCTGCCGAAAATGCTCGACGGCAATCGTGGCTTCGAAGTGAAAGATCCCGATGGCCACACGGTCGAATTCGTCCAGCTCATGCCCGGATCGTTGCACAGCCGCGACTTCGGACAGCACCTTCCCGCCACGCGCATCTCCAATCACATCATCCACGTGGGTGTTACAGTTCGCGACCGCGACGCTGCCGACAAGTTCTACAAGGACATTCTCGGCTTCCACGAATTCTGGCAGGGCGGGATGAAGGATGACAAAGTGGACTGGATCGACATGCGCGTACCGAACGGAACGGATTGGCTAGAGTACATGCTCAACGTCGGCGATCATCCGTCGATCCGGACACTTGGAATCGTGAACCACGTCGCGCTGGGCGTGCCCAACGTGAACGCTGCCTATAAAACCTTGCTGAAGAGAGACCCGAAATTGCCGGAGCAGCCAAAGATCGGCCGCGACGGCAAATGGCAGCTCAATCTGTACGATCCCGGCCTGACTCGTGTTGAGTTGATGGAGCCAAAGCCGGTGAGCAAGCCCTGCTGTTCGCCGATGAAGCAGTAAGGACTGTTATTTCCCAGGTTTGAATGTCTGGTGGCGCGAGATTGAGCGGGGCTCATGCTTATCCGAGGCAGCGCCAACGCTCACATTCCCAGGCGGGAACGCTAATGAGATTGTGAGCTGTTCCCCCGCCGCGGGAGATCGGACTCTTCCGGTTGCCACATTGGGATTTGGGCGCCGATGCGGCAGTTGAGCGCCATCTCGTAAATTCGGCCTGCGACGGCGATGTCTTCGCTTGCGATCCCGCTGGATTTGAAAAGAGTGATTTGTTCCGCTGCCGTGCGTCCCTTTACTTTCCGTGCGACGATCTCGGAGACTTCGAGGACGCGGCCCCAGCCTGAATCGTCGTCGCGAAGCGTGTCGATCAGATCACCTGCCTCCATTTTGGATTGTTCGCGCGAATCGACAGCGATGAGATCGCAACGGCGGACGGCTTCGTCGTCGAGTTCGCGTTTCTGCGGGAAATTCGCGCCGATCGCGTTAATGTGGGCACCGGGCTCGAGCCACTTGCCTTCGAAAATGGGCCGCGTGGATGTGGTTGCGGTGATGATGATTTCCGCATCGCGGACCGCGCGTTCCGGGGACTCAGCGGCGATGACTCGTGTTTTCAGGCGCGAGGACATCTCCATTGCGAAATGCTCTCGGCGCGCCCGATCGCGCCCATAGGCGCGAATTTCCTTGAGTTTGCGAACGGCGGCGATCGCTTCAAGCTGCGTTTTAGCCTGTGAGCCCGTACCGATGATGCCGACCGTGGAAGCCTCGCGGCGAGCCAGAAACTTTGTAGCGACGCCGCTGGCAGCTCCAGTACGGACCTGGCCGAGATAATCGGCTTCGATCAGCGCGAGCGAATCGCCCGATGTTGCATCGAAGAGAGGAACGAGGAAGCGCAGACCAAGGCGCGAGGTGGTGTAAATCTTCATTCCCATATAACCGGCAGCAGAATCCGCGGCAGCCATGTAGTGCAGGTAGCTTTTGCCGGGAACATTCAACCGGTGGCGAGGCTGAAGCAAAATGGAGCCATCGGCAAGCCGGCGAAACGACTCCTCAACGGCATCGAGCGCTAGTTCCATCGTGAGCAGATAACGTACATCTGCTTCAGTGAGCAGAAGGGGCATGAGTTCCTCCGAGTCCTGCCCACGATAATAGACGGTATGAGGCTCCACGGGTGGTCCAAAACAAGCAGCGGAAACCGAACGGACTGGTACCGAAGTAGTTCGTTCAGCCGACAGTTGAAGAGTCGAAAATGCGAACCGGCGCAGTCTCCGAGGACATCTTAGAGATGCATCCCACGACGCCGGACGATCAACCTGCTATTCGTGGCCGATGATGATGAGCTGCGGATTTGAGTCGCCGCTGGTGGTGGACACCACTACAAGTTCGTTCGGCGAAATGATGTAAAACGATCCCGTAAATGCGGCTGGGGACGTTAGCGTGATGGTGCCGCTGCCGTCCGTTGAACCGGTCGAGCTGAGTTTATATGTGCCCGCGACGGTCTGGCCGGAGGCCACCGCTGTATCCTGGGTCCCACCGACAACAGAAGAACCATCAAACGTCAGCACACCCGAGAGATCGGTGACCGTGGTGGCCGCAGGAGCGGCAGTGCCTTCGATGAAAGTGTTTGCTATGGTGGCCGCGGTAAATGGGCCTTGCGATTGCGGTTCGAGGATTCCAAAGAATGGATTCCCGGTTATGCTGCCGATGCAGAACGCCTGGTTCGTGTTAATGGCGTAGCAGACCGGTTCGATTTCGTTGTTCAGACCCTGCGTGGCCACACGCCCGTATTGATCGGCGTTGATGAATGTTCCGCTGCCGGAGAACGGCATCAACGTTCCGCCGCGATTCTCAGTTAAGGAGATATTGAAGCTTCCCACGCCGCTTGGGTCGATCGACATGACCGCGTCATCGGGCACGTAGCTCGTTCCCGACAGATACTGCCCGACTAAGCCACCGATGCTCGCGCCGGTGAATGGGCCTGAGAGTCCCGAGAATGGATATCCGTTTTGTGGGCGTAGCTGTCCAACGGTAAGGAAAGGCGTGCTCGAGTTGCCGGAAACATTGTCAGTCTCAACCAGGAAAAACAGAGAACTCGAGACTGGATAGACGCTAAACGTCATGTTCGGCAGCGTGGTCGTGGTTATCGACATGGTGCAGCGCGCGCTTTGCGAAGTCGATTGGTAGGTTCCAGAAAGGCTGTTGAGGGATTCCTCGACCAAGCCTTTTCCCGGAGCGTTTGCGTCCATTTCGCCGTTACTCAGCGAGCCCTGACCACCGGAACTGACGGGCTGAGTAGCAGTGAAGCGGCCGGAGACGACGACCGGCCCTGCCGTAGCTCCGCCCGCGGACGACGAGGATCCACTGAGGCCGAACGCGTATTCGCCATCCAGTGAGTCCGAGGTGCAAACATTGAAGCCCGCATCCTGTACTTGCAACTGGCCGGAGCCATGGACTCCGGTCGAATCGGCTTCGATCATCCTGCCAAATTCGCCAGCCGAATCGATAACGAAGTCGTAGGTCGGCGATCCTGAGATGCTGCTGAAAACAAGCTGTCCGCGTCCGTCGGAACCGATGGTGTACGTGCCTGTGAATGTCTGGTTGACCGGAGTTCCGCCGATCGAGTTGACATCTTCGACCCCGGTTTTCAGGTTGCCCAAGCCATCAGCATAGAAGCTTCCGGCAACCACGACCGCGCCACTGGAATTGAAGCCATTGAATTCGAAAGCGAAGTTGCCGTTCAGCAGACTCGGATTCTGCGAACCAGAAATGGTCAGCGTGAAGGTCTGCGTTACTGAGACCGCCGGCGTTTCGCTGTCCGTGACGGTGACGTCAAAAGTCGCGGATGAAACTGCCGCGGTGGGCGTGCCCGAAAGAAGTCCTGTGGCGCTGAGCGTCAGTCCCGCTGGAAGTGTGGAGCCGCTTGCGACAGACCATGCATATGGCGATGTTCCTCCCGAAGCGGAAAATTGCTCGCTATAAGGGGTTCCTTCAGCGCCATCGGGAAGTGGCGACGTTGTGGTGATCGCGAGATTGGTAACCGTGATCGTGAGACCGGAGGATGTGGCAGAAGCGCCATCAGCATCTGTCACCTTAAGTGTGACAGCTGCGGTCCCGGCGTCGGAAACGCCAGGGGTGCCGGCCAGGGTTACAGAGTCGGAGTTGCTCGAATTCAAAGTGACCCAAGCCGGACCTGAAACGATAGACCAACTGAACGGAGCAACGCCGCCGGACTCATTCACAGTAGCGTTGTAAGGCGCACCGATGGTCGCGGCAGAGAGAGATGTGGTTGTAATTGCAGGTCCCGTTTCAACCGTGACCGTCAGGCTTGCAGAACTGGAAGGATACGTTACGGATGTGGCCGTGATCGTGACCGTCGTGGGAGAACTCACGGTTGCTGGCGCGGCGTAGGTGGCGCTCGTCGTAGTCGTCGCGCTCAGAGTTCCTCCGCCGCTCACGGACCAGTTGACACCGGCATTTGAGGCGTCGTTCAGCACACTTGCACTGATATTTAGAGTTCCGCCCTGGTCGATACTTTGCGCCGTGCTGGGCGCCAGGACTACGGCATGGAACTTTGTCGGCGTGCCGGCTTCACAGCCGGCAAGAATGAGCGGAAGGCCAATAAGAATGCAGGTCCAAATGAAACGATTTGTATGAATTTTCATGATCTTAGCGCCTTAGGTGGCGCACCTCTGCCGAAAGATAATTAGAACGCGGAGCAGGTGGGGTGATGAAACGAATCGCTGAACCCGATAACGTAAGAGGTACTGTCCGAGGGGCCAAACGGAGCAGGAGAATGGAGGTACCAAGCTTCGATTAGAACGAGCGGGCGGAGGCGGACAGAGCATGGTTCTGTTCCATCCGGT
This sequence comes from Candidatus Acidiferrales bacterium, assembly GCA_036279175.1. Taxonomy (GTDB): domain Bacteria; phylum Acidobacteriota; class Terriglobia; order Acidiferrales; family UBA7541; genus Palsa-295. The sequence continues at coordinate 5,318 of DASUJR010000455.1, forward strand.
GAGACAGCATCACGGCTGCACAGCGGGTGCAGAGAGCCATTTCGCGAGCGGTCCAAAGGGCCGAATTAGGCGTGATCAGCTGACCGATCCTCTGGCAAACCTGGAGAACCTGGTAGTAAAGGCGCAGGGTGCGTACTTTGGGCCCGGCTCCGCTCTTGAAATCCGGGCAAAGGTCGCTATAGGCCGCCAAACTTGAGAAGCCATTAGAAATAAAGGATTTAGCTAACGACCCGGCCAGCGGCTCCCAGTCGGCCGAGAGAGGCTCGGAAGCCACCTTCAGCAGGGCGGCACGCCAGGAGAGCACTATGAACTGAAGCGCGGTGGCCATCGAGATCACGAAAATGAGCGCTGCGATTAGCATCTTGCACCATCCCTAGGATCGCTGTTTTGAGCGCTGGGAACAATAGAACCGACGTACCAAAGCGGCGCATGGTCGATCTTGAGTAATGCCGCATCTTGCGGTAGAAACGCGTCTCGGCGGAATTGCTGTCGTTGCAGGAGGCCGCATGAAAAGAGTTCTGGTGACCGTGGGGATCGTGTTCGCAATTGGAGCGGCTTGCATTTTGGGTGCGGGGGGACGGCTGGCGGCGAGCGATTTGACGCAAGTCTCTCGCGCGCCCCTTGCCTTGGCGAAACCAGTAAGCATTGCTCATCCGGATGGCAAGGCGACGGTAAGTTCCGACGAAACGCAAATTCGGGCGGTCCTGGACACGCAAGTTGCCGCTTGGAATCGCGGCGATATCGATGCGTTTATGAAGTACTACTGGCGCTCAGATAAAACGCTGTTCGTTGGCGCGAATGGCCTCATCCGCGGATGGCAGGCAGTTTTGGACCGATATCATCGGGGGTATCCAAACCGAAAAGCGATGGGGCAGCTGACGTTCTCAGACATCGAGATCGAACAGGATTGCCCGCGCGCAGCAGTGGTGGTTGGGGAATACCATCTTCATCGGGAGAAGGACGCTCCTTCCGGCGTGTTCACGCTGAATTTTCGAAAGTTCACAGAAGGCTGGCGCATCGTCGTAGACCACACAACGGCATTCGCCATCCCGGGCACCACTCACAACTAGGCCATTCGACAGTAGGAAACGCGAAGGCGCCGACTGTTGCATTATTGGTTGACACCGCTGGCTAGAAAGCCGCCATCAACCGCGAGCACATGGCCGTTCACGAAAGCGGCAGACTTTGACGCCAGGAATACCGCCGCCCCGGCCAGTTCTTCGACTTGGCCGAAACGGCCCATCGGCGTGCGCAGGCGAAACTCCTGACCACGCGGCGTTCCTTCAAGCAGATCACGGTTGAGCTCAGTTTGAAAAACACCTGGCGCGATCGCATTCACGCAAACGCCGTGCTTCGACCATTCAATCGCGAGTGATTTCGTAAGCGATGCGACAGCGGCTTTGCTGGCCGAATAGGCTGCCACTTCGTAGAGGGCCATGAACGAGCTAAGCGAAGCAATGTTGATGATGCGTCCGTACTTGCGCTCGATCATATGTCGTCCAAAAACCTGACACGCGCGCAACGTGCCGGTCAGGTTCGTATCGAGAATTTCGTCCCACTCCTTTTCGCTGACGTTGAGTGTAGGCGTTCGGTTGGTGCGGCCTGCAGAATTCACCAGAATTTGTACGCTGCCGAATTCAGCGAGGACCGCTTTCAGCAGCGCCTCTATGCTGCCGCGATCTGAAACGTCGGTCGAAACGGCGATGGACCGGCGGCCGAGCTTCCTAATTTCATCAACGGCTGTCAGCGCAAGCTCTTTGCGCCGACCAGTCGCGACGACGTTTGCTCCCGCTTGCGCGAGCCCGATCGCAATGGCACGACCGATGCCCGAGGTGCCTCCAATGACAACGGCCGTTTGATTTGAGAGGTCCAAGCCCGGAAACCCCATGTTCTCCTTCCTCCCAGCAAGAATTCGTGCGGTTCGGCAATCTCAAAGCCCGGCCGGAGTCGCGGCCGCATTTGGAGTCCACGCAACCACTTGCTGTCGCGACTCGCCGAGGCCCTCGATTCCCAACTCGATCGAATCGCCCGGTTGCAAATACCTTGGCGGCTTCATCCCGAAGCCAACGCCGGCGGGCGTACCCGTGCTGATCACATCACTGGGCAGTAGCGTCATGAACTGGCTGATGTAACTGACGAGCATGGGAACATCGAAAATCATGTTTGCTGTCGTGCTTTTCTGGCGAAATTCCCCATTTACTTTGAGCCACATCGGCAAATTGCCCGGATTCGAAATCTCGTTGCGCGTGGCGAGAAATGGCCCCAGAGGAGCGAACGTATCTGCGCTCTTTCCTTTCACCCACTGGCCGCCGCGATCGAACTGGAACGTGCGCTCGGAATAGTCGTTGTGCAGCGCGTACCCGGCGACGTGGCTAAGGGCCGCCTCTTTCGAAATGTAGCTCGCTCGCTGGCCGACGATCACGGCAAGCTCAACTTCCCAATCGAGCTTGTGTGCGTCTTTAGGGATCATCACAGGATCGTTTGGGCCAACAATCGACGAAGTCGATTTGAAGAAGAGAACCGGCTCCAGGGGAACAGACGCGCCCGTTTCTGCTGCGTGGTCACGATAATTCATGCCGATACAGATCATCTTACTGGGTCTTGCAACGGGAGACCCGAGGCGAACGGCTGGATCGATTCCCGGAGCGCTTGCACCATTTGCGCGGGCCCAAGATTCGAGGCGAGCGACGCCACCGCTTTCAAAAAATTTCTCGTCGTAATCGGAACCAAACGAGGAAGCATCCACGCGGCGCCCGCCCGGGAGAACGATCCCGGGCTTTTCTTTCCCCGGTTCACCAAATCGAATCAGCTTCATTTCAAGACTCTCCAGCCTGCGGTGCCTAATTCAGTGCAGTGAAAAGGATAGAGCATTGTAGGGAATCGAAGCTCTGGGTCCAAATATAAAGCTGCGATGCGCGGCCGAAGCGCTGAGTTTGACGCAGCCAGACAGGGTTATACTCACGCTTGCGCTGTTGACGCCCGAATCGAATGAGAAAAGTCTCGCTATTTATTCCCTGCTTTGTCGATCAAATGTTGCCCGAGGTTGGGATGGACGCAGTCCGGGTGTTGCGGCGGATCGGCTGCGAAGTCGACTTTCCCGAAGAGCAAACATGCTGCGGGCAGCCGGCATTCAATTCTGGTTACTGGAACGATGCACGACCGGTGGCGCAGCGATTCGTGCGCGTTTTTCGCGGCGCCGAAGCAGTTGTGTGCCCATCCGGATCGTGCACGACGATGGTGCGCGTCTTTTATCCCGAATTGCTAACCGGAACGAATTTGAGTGATGAGGCAAAGAGCCTTGGGAGCCGGGTTTTCGAATTTTCCGAGTTTCTGATCAAGGTCGCGGGCGTAACGGATGTGGGAGCGTCTTTTCCCCATCGCGTGACGTTCCACGACGCTTGTCACGGCTTGCGCGAACTGCACATCAAACCCGAAACGCGCGAATTGCTTCGCCACGTCCGCGGCCTCGAGCTGATTGAAATGCCCCGAAGCGAGGAATGCTGCGGATTCGGCGGCACATTCGCGACGAAATTCGGGATGATCTCCGCAGCGATGGGCGAAACGAAGGCGGGCAACGCCGAATCGTGCGGGGCTGAATATCTTGCGTCGAATGATCCGAGCTGTCTGATGCACATTGATGGCATTTTGCGCCGACGCAATTCGCAAGTGCGGACGATTCATTTGGCAAGCGTCCTGGCACGAACGGAAAGCGCGGATAAGGGGCCGGAAGTGAAGTCGCACGAACGGAGCGCTGAATGACGACTCCGGCACAGGAATTTCTGCGCGCTGCGGCGCAGGAATCCGCCGATATTCCGCGAAGAAAAGCAATTCGGCATGCGGTGGATCAATACGATGCCGCCGTCCAGCACGGGCGGCAACAATTCCTCGACTACGAGGGGGCGCGCCAGAAATGCTACGAAATCAAATGGGAAGCGCTGAATCATCTGGACGAGTACCTGGTGGAGTTTGAGAAGAATGTGAACGCGCGCGGTGGCCACGTCTTCTGGGCGGATACTGCGGAGGACGCGCGGGGTTATATCGCGGCCCTTGCGACGCAACGAGGCGTTCGCACCGTGGTTAAGTCGAAATCGATGGTGACGGAGGAGATTCACCTCACGGCGGCGCTCGAAAAACTTGGCATGCGGGTGTTCGAAACGGATTTGGGCGAATTCATCGTGCAGCTTCGGAACGAGCCGCCCTTCCATATCGTCACTCCGGCGATGCACCTGACGCGCGCCGATATTGCGAAGCTCTTCCGTGAAAAACTGGCTGATGCGATGTCGTCGGGCGCGTCAAGTGAAGAGCCTCCTGAACTGGTTGCTGCTGCGCGTCGTGCTCTGCGCCAGGCGTTCTTTTCCGCTGAGATGGGTATTACGGGTGCGAATTTTCTGATTGCCGACGCCGGAATGATCGCAATCACCACGAACGAGGGGAACGACCGGCTCGGCACTGCTGTGCCGCGCATCCACGTTGCAATCGCGGGGATCGAAAAAGTCGTGCCCCGGCTTGAAGATCTCGCGATGCTCTGGCCCGTATTGGCGACTGCTGGGACCGGGCAGACGATCGCTTGTTACAACTCCTTGATTGGCGGGCCGCGCGCGAGTGGCGAAATCGACGGACCCGAGGAATTTCACGTCGTCCTGCTCGACAACGGTCGAACGAATCTGCTCGCCGATGCAGAACAGAGAGACGTGCTGCACTGCATCCGCTGCGGATCGTGCCTGAACGCCTGCCCGGTATTCCGCACGGTCGGCGGACATGCCTATGGCACAACGTATTCCGGGCCGATCGGCAGCGTCCTGACACCGCATCTTCGCGGACTGAACGAGTTTCAGCATCTTTCCTATGCTTCGTCACTATGTGGCGCGTGTACGAGCGCGTGCCCCGTGAAAATCGACTTGCATCATCATCTGCTGCACAACCGTAGGAATGCGGTGAACGATGCTGATCGACCGTGGAGTGAGCGCGCAGGATTCAAACTGTGGAAGTGGGCGATGCAGAGCGCGCGGCGTTTTGCATTTGTGGGGTCGGTAGGGCGCGCAGCCGTGCGGGGGTTACACAGGCTGGGGCTTGCGGGAACCTTCCTCGATCCGCTGCGAACGTGGACAAAATTTCGCGCGGCACCGCCGATTCCACGGAAATCGTTTCGCGCAATGTGGAGAGAGAATGGCAGTCGTTGAAAATCCAGGCCGCGAGCGGGTGCTGGCGCGGATTCGTTCCGCGCTAAAGAAACCTGCTCCTCGTCATGTGTGCCCGCCTTCGGCAGGACCGGTGTTCGCGGCGATTCCCGACACCCTCGAACGATTTCAGACCGAATGCGTGACGAATTCTACGGAATTGATCCTCGTGCCGGATGCCCGCAGGGCTGCGGACGCGCTCGGAATGGTGATTGCGTCCGTTACGCCGGGTGAAATTTACTCCCAAGATGCACCGCTCTTGCGCTGGATGCTTGGCGGATTACAGACGGGGCGCGCGGTCCGCTGGTCGAATGGCGGTCCACCCAGCGAATCGTCACAGGCAGCAATTACGACAGCGGAGTGCTTGGTGGCCGCCACAGGATCAATCCTTATCGCGTCCTCGGCGGCTGGGCGCGGCGCGTCAGTTGTAGCGCCGGCGCATATCGTTGTGGCGAGCGAGGCCCAAATTGAAACGGATCTTGCAGCAGCGTTGAGGCGCGCGAGAGAGAGGAAGCTTTTAGAACAAAATTCAGCTCTGTTTCTGATCACAGGCTCGAGCCGCACTGCCGATATCGAAAAGATTCTCGTGCTTGGCGCGCATGGACCGCGCCGCGTGGTCTTGATTCTTGCCCGCAACCTAGGTTGATCCTTCGCGGTGCTACACTTACCCGGTCAGGAGACCCGTACGATGGGCGAGACCGTCTTAAAACTTGACGCGCGAGATAACGTCCTGATCGCATTATCAGACCTGCGACAGGGACAGCAGATCGTGTTCAACGGCACTGTCTGCGAGCTGACGACAAATGTTCGCGCCAAACACAAGTTTGCAACCACGGATCTGGAAGCGGGCGATAAAGTGATCATGTACGGCGTACTGGTGGGCGAAGCGATGAAGCCCATTCGGCGCGGGGAAGCGATCACGACGCTCAATCTGCACCATCAGTCGGCGCCGTTTCACGAGAAGACGCGACAATTTCGATGGTCGCCACCTGACGTCTCGCGATGGCGGACGCGGACGTTCTTGGGGTTCCGGCGTGCGGATGGGCAGGCAGGCACACGTAACTGCTGGCTTGTGGTACCGCTCGTCTTCTGCGAAAACCGAAATATTGCGGTGTTGAAGCAGGCGTTTGAGGAAGAGCTTGGTTTCGCGGCACCTCAGATCTATAGACGCCAAGTCGCCGAACTGGTTCGGCTGTATCGCGAGGGCCGCACGAACGAACTTAGAAACTGTGAGCCGGACCAGCCTAGCGGCCGCGGCCAGAGTGGCCCGAGAGTTTTTCACCAACTCGACGGAATCAAGTTCTTGATGCATGAGCAAGGCTGCGGCGGAACACGCGAGGACGCGCGTAACCTGTGCGGACTGATCGCTGGATATATCCATCACCCGAACGTCGCGGGAGCGACGGTGCTGAGCCTGGGGTGCCAGCACTCGCAAATGGATATTCTGCGCGACGAGATCGCGAAACGTGATGCGAGGATTGCGAAGCCAATTCTGTACCTCGAGCAGCAACGTGCGGGCACGGAGTTCGCGATGTTGTCGCGGGCCGTCCGCGAGACTTTCCTGGCCCTGGTCGATGCCGACAAACTCGAACGTGAACCGATGCCGCTTTCGCAATTGTGCATGGGATTGAAATGCGGCGGTTCTGACGGCTTTTCAGGGATTTCAGCCAATCCGTCGATTGGGCATACCGCCGATCTGGTGGCGGCACTTGGCGGACGCAGTGTCCTTTCCGAATTCCCGGAACTGTGCGGAGTCGAGCAGGAATTGATCGATCGCAGCGTGACGAAGGAAGTTGGCGACCGGTTCATCCAGTTAATGCGCGAATATGCAGCGCGCGCAAAAGCTGTGCGAGCTGGATTCGACATGAATCCTTCGCCCGGCAACATTCGCGACGGGTTGATTACGGATGCGATGAAGTCCGCGGGCGCGGCAAAAAAAGGCGGGACGTCGCCTGTCACGGCCGTACTCGATTATCCGGAGTACTCGACCGTGCCTGGCCTGAACCTTCAGTGCACGCCGGGCAGCGACGTGGAATGTGTGTCTGCGCAAGTAGGCGCGGGCGCAAATGTAGTGTTGTTCACCACGGGGTTGGGCACGCCAACCGGCAATCCGATTGCGCCGGTGGTTAAGATTTCGACTAACTCAGATTTGGCGCGGCGGATGAGCGACATCATCGATGTCGATACGGGAGCAGTTGTGTCTGGTGAGCGCACGGTCGAAAACATGGGCGAGGAGATTCTCGACTTTGTGATCAAAGTGGCCAGCGGCGAGGTCGAAACGAAAGCCGAAGTGCTCGGGCAAAACGATTTTATCCCATGGAAAAGAGGAGTTTCATTGTGAGTTCGCCAAACGACGGAAACGCTGCCTTCCGCCTCGACGGCAAAGTGGCTGTCATCACAGGCGGGGCCAGCGGCATAGGGAAAGCAATCGCGGAGCGGTTTGCAGCCGGCGGCGCATCTGTTCGCATTCTCGACAAGGACGGCGCGAGAGCGGAAGAAACAGCTCGAGCCATTTCGTCGCGGCACGGAAATGCGAAATCGCTCGCTTGCGATGTGTCGGACCAGAGCCAAGTGGAGCAGGTGTTTCGGGAGATCACGAAGGAAGCTCCGGTGAATATCTTGGTAAATAATGCGGGCGTTTCGCACATTGGCTCGCTCGAAAAGACGACAGAGGCGGATTTCGACCGCATTTTCCGCATCAACGTCAAGGGCATATATAACTGCACGCTAGCATGCATCTCCGGTATGAAGGCAATCGGCGGCGTGATTCTGAACATGGCGTCGATCGCCGGCTCGGTGGGACTTGCAGACCGTTTTGCGTATTCGATGAGCAAAGGAGCTGTGATCGCGATGACTTACTCCGTCGCTCGCGATTATCTGGCATACAACGTTCGTTGTGTGTGCATCTCGCCGGCGCGCGTGCATACGCCGTTTGTCGACGATTACCTGCAGAAGAATTATCCCGGTCGTGAAAAAGAGATGTTTGAAAAGTTGTCGAACACCCAGCCCATCGGACGAATGGGAGAACCGCACGAAATTGCCGAGCTTGCGCTGTTTCTTTGCTCTGACGAGGCTGCGTTCATCACGGGTGTCGATTACCCGATCGATGGTGGCTTCTTCAATTTGCACGGGTGATACGCGGAGCGGGAACAGACCCGTCGTGAACGCAAAGCGCAGCACGATACCGATAACCGGAACAGTCGACCTTGAACATTGACTCGCACCAGCATTTCTGGCGCTATGATCCGCATCGAGACGCTTGGATCACGGATGAAATGGCGGTCCTGAAGCGGGACTTTCTACCCGAACATTTGCTTTTGGATCTTGCCGCGAATGGCGTCGACGCGAGCGTTGCCGTACAGGCCGACCAGTCTGAATGCGAGACGCTGTTTCTTCTCGATTGCGCGGCGAAGCATCCAGAGATTGCAGGCGTGGTCGGCTGGGTTGACCTTCGGTCTGTCGATTTGCCGCAGAGACTGGCGTTTTTATCGCAGTTTCCCAAGCTGTTGGGCTTTCGTCACATCGTTCAAGCTGAGTCGGATGACAGGTTTCTCTTGCGCGACGATTTCTGTCGAGGTATCGGCTGTCTTCGAGAGTTCGGATTCACTTACGACATTTTGATTTACGCAGAGCAACTGGCGGCCGCTTGCGAATTCGTCGGCAGATTTCCGCACCAGCTGTTTGTGATCGATCACATGGCAAAACCTCGGGTACGCGATCGCGCAATGGAACCATGGCGTTCGCAGATGCGCAGGATTGCCGCGCACCCGAATGTCTACTGCAAACTGTCGGGGCTTATTACTGAGGCGGACTGGCGCAGTTGGTCGGCGGACGCTTGTAGGCCCTATCTCGATGTAGTTTTCGAGGCTTTCGGCGTCGACAGAGTGATGTTTGGTTCGGACTGGCCGGTTTGCCTGCTGGCGGGCACGTACGAGCAAGTGAAGGACTTGATCGGCGATTACACACGAGACCTGCCAGCTGCGGATCGTGCAAAGATTCTTGGGGCGAACGCCGCACAGTTCTACGGCTTGGGTGATCGTGGACGGTGAGGTTCAATCACAATGGATCTACAACTCAAAGAAAAAATAATCATCGTTACTGGCGGGGCCAGGGGGATTGGCGCTGCAATCGCCCTCGCCTGTGGCGACGAGGGTGCCATTCCAGTCATCGTGGACCGCAGTGCGGATGCGGCGGATCAAGTGCAATCCCAGATTCATCGCAAGGGCGCCATCAGCCATTTCATTCAAACGGAGCTGGCGGACCCAGCAAACTGCAAACGGGCGGTTGACGAAACGGTTCGGACGTTCGGACGGGTCGACGGGCTAGTGAACAATGCCGGACGCAATGATGGCGTTGGGCTTGAGCGCGGCGATCCGGGGCGATTTATGGACTCGATTAAAGACAATTTGCTGCATTACTACGCTATGGCCCACTATTCGCTGCCGTACTTGAAACGGACAAGGGGCCCGATTGTCAACATCGGATCGAAAGTGGCAGCGACCGGCCAAGGCAACACATCGGGATATGCAGCTTCGAAGGGCGGGGTTCTAGGCCTCACACGCGAGTGGGCTGCCGAGTTGCTGTCCTATAACATTCGCGTGAACTGCGTAGTCCCGGCCGAAGTACTTACACCGCTTTACGAATCGTGGTTGAAGACGTTCCCGGATCCTGAAGAGAAGCTGCGCGCCATATTAGCTAGAATACCGTTAGAAAAGCGCATGACGAAACCCGCGGAGATTGCGGCGACGACGGTGTTTCTGCTTTCGGCGCAGTCCGGGCACACTACAGGACAAGAGCTTTGCGTCGATGGCGGCTATGTTCACTTGGACCGCGCGCTCACGTGAGAACTCTCGCTGTATTCGTGGTTCTTTTCTCTTGCCAAGAAAGTGGCTGCCCTCAGCCCTAGGCACGGATCGTATTTTTAACGGACGAAAGAACGAGTTCTGTCCGGGAGATGGAGCTTGCGGGCCGTCACCGGGTTATCAATCCGCGGTTGCGGTTTCCTTCGACTGAATCCCAAACTCGGCTGATGAACTGGTTGACTGCTGCTGTAGCCAGTACAGGACCAGCTCCACCCGCGTGGATACGCCCAGCTTCTCAAAGATGTGAAACAGGTTATTTCGAACTGTGTGTCCCGTAATCTCGAGTTGAAGGGCAATATCTTCGTTGTTCAGTCCCTCAGCGACGAGACGCGCGATACTCGCTTCGCGCTTAGAAAGGAAATGCACACGGCGAGAATCGCGAAGGCGCACGGGCATGGTCTTACTAAGCGCATCGATGATGTAACGCATCGTTTCGCTGTTGGCCCATACCTGCCCGTGATGCACAGCATGGATGCATTTACAGAGAACTTCCAGTGGTTCATCCCGGAAGACTACGCCGCGGGCGCCGCAACGAAAGGCATCCACCACCAATTCGTGATCGCGGCAATGGAGCAGCATTACACTGCGCGTGCGTGCCGTGACGGTTCGCACCTCTCTCAAGAAACGATAGCCGGCCAGAGCACTATTCTGGAAATGGGCACTGACTACGGCAACGTCGGGCTGGTTCTCTCGCAAAAAAGCGAGGGCTTCGCCTCCATCGACAGCCGATCCAACGATATCGATTCCATTTCGTTTCGGTCGAAGTGCGCGCTCTACCAGTTGACAGTTTAGCGGGTTGGATTCCGCGACGAATACCCTGACATTCGTTAGGGAACTTCTTCTCGAAGGCTTTGGCATGAGCCGACTCCAACAACGCGGTCCGGAGTGCAAAGCAGACCGGAGTCTACGAGGAGGTACCGCAGAATACAAGGGAAATCAACGGCATTATACTGCATATACATTACAGTGTTGTTTCCTAAATGTGGCTACAACGGCCTATCTGAGAATGGCGCTCTCGGCCAGCGTAAGCATCTATCTCCCCTTAATCCAACGCGTGAACACCCATCCACCAGGGACAGACGCCCCATAAAATTTGTGCTTAGTTCCTATCCGTAGAACTACTGTGGTCTCCGCGAAATCCTACGGTCCGAACAACATTTTGCCTCCGGGGACTCTTAGCTCCTTGCGCGTTTGGGCATCAGCGAATATTTTCTGGCTGCCCGGAGCCAGGAATGGAAACCCAGCCATCGCTTGCGATCGACCAAATTACTGACCAATTCTGCCACGTGCGACAATCCCCCGCTCGTCGCCGAGAACAGCGGAGCGTGGTGCGGTATCCGCTGGAAGTTCCCGTTGTATTTCAATGGACCGAACGAGGCCAGGTACGAGAATCGAGCGGCCGGACTCGCGACGTGAGCGTCCGAGGCGCGTTCGTATTGTCCGGCGATTGTCCGCCCCAAGGAACCAGGGTAGCGATCAAGATGAATTTTCCGGCGGTGCTGTCCAGCCGGACGGCGCGTATTAGGGCTGAAGGTTTCGTGTTGCGTGTCGAAAGCGGATCAGCCAAGACGGATACCGGTTTCGTGGTCGAGAGCAATGGGCCGAGGCTTTTTACCCGATGAATCAGGGGCGCCACATTCATTTGTTAAGGCTTTCAATATTCCCGGCTCTTTCGAGTCTCCTCGTCTGCGCTTGTCTCCTTTTTTGGTCCAAACCGGCCTGTGCTCGGCAGGGCGCGGCGGCCAAAAGTGCGCCAGAGCGCGCTGCAGCGTCGAAAACGATCTTGCGAACTGAGAATTCGCCCGAGTTGGGGCATCGCGATAACCGCTACCGGCTCTGTGCCAGCGACGTCATCGCTGTCAACTTTCCGCTCACTCCAGAATTCGATCAGACGGTCACGATTCAGCCTGACGGCTTCGCAACGCTCGCCGCTGTCGGCGACGTTCGTTTGGAGGGGTTGACCACTGAGGGCTCAATTCAAGCAATCCGAGCGGCATATTCAAAGATGCTGCATGCTCCGATCGTGACTGTGGAACTCAAGAAATTCAATGAACCGTATTTCATAGTGGGCGGACAGGTTCGCCAGCCCGGGAAATACGACCTGCGCGGATATACCTCCGCAACCGAAGCGGTTGCGATGGCAGGCGGGTTCAACCACGACGCCAAGCATTCACAAGTTCTTCTGTTTCGGCGAGTGAATGACGATTGGTTTGAGGTCACGAGCCTGAATTTGAAGCGCATTTTGCAGGGGCGTGACCTTGCGGAAGATCCGAAGATTCAGTCTGGGGACATGCTGTTCGTCCCGACCATTTCGGGTCTGCGGGAGCGCGATCCCGCTGTGGTTCCCGACATGTATGAAAAGTCCTACCGTCTTATTTTCTACCTCGGCTTTCCGGCGTTTGCCTCCGTAGTAATCGTGAGCCCGCTCGTTTCAGTGGTCTGGCTCGGCCGCTACGAGCCGGTTTTCATGGAATTCGTAGCGCTGCTAGCGATTGGATGGCTCGTCAATGTCCTGAGCAATCCGGCATATGTCGTCGACCTCGCTACGGGCGCTCTGCGGTGGGTCGCAGCAGGATGTGTGCTCACTGCATTTCTTAACGCGGCGCTCGGGGCCGTTCTCGGTGATGCTCTGGGAGGACCCGCGGTTGTCATTGCCTCGGTTTCATCGCTAATCGTCGGCTACGCCATTATTCTCGGTGCATACCACATTGAAAATCGGATTCCTTTTCGCACGCTCATTCCACCGCAGAACGCCAGCATCCTGGCCGTCAGTGCCATAGCGATCATCTTCTTCCTTCCATTGTTTGCCGCGGGACCAGTGACTTCACTCTTTTCGCCCCGCATAACATTTGGAATCCCGGTCGCGCTGCTAATGATCGTAGCGTCGATGTGGATGCATCCGATGCGCCGACGGGTTTGGAATTGGGTTACGTCGAGGGCCGTCGCGTGAGCTTCTCGTCCTTCGAGGAGCGCCCATGATTCTCTGGCAGTCCGATCAGGCCTCGCCCGTCGTGGCTCGCGTTGCCATCGCCGGCGATTTTCTGCCTGCATGGAAGTTCGCTGCCGAAAGGCCCAGTCTCGAGACCAGCAGCGACTGGGAACGCATGGCTCAAAGTCTCGCTTCCCATTTTGGCGCCACCGCTCTGTCGTTCGTGAATTGCGAATGCCCGATCAACACAGCGGGACTCTCGCCACGCCCTCTCAATGGCCTCGGTGACATCGTGTCCGCACCCGACATGTGTCTCGAATATCTCGCTGCCATTCGGGCCAGGGTCGTCGGAATCGCGAACAATCACAGCTACGATTTTGGAACTGGCGGCGTTCACCGCACGCGCAGCGCAATTGTTGCTCGCGGATTCACTGCTCTGGGTGCCGGCTACTCGCTCGAACCAGCGCCGGAGGTTTTTAGGTGGCAGGGTCCCCGGAACATTCGCGTGGGATTCTGGGCCGCCGCTCGAGCTACTGTCGATCCAGCCACGCGGACGCGCGCCGGAGTAGAGCCCGCCACCGTGCAGCGTGCGCGGATGGCGCTCCAACAAATCAAGCAGTGCGGAGCGCAGTTCGCTATTGCGCTGCTACATGCAGGATGCCTACGCACAAGTTACCCCTCCCCTGAAGACCTCCGGTTGATCGATGGTATTGCTCACGCCGGTTTTGACGTCGTGGCCGCATCGCACTCCCATCGGATCAGCGGAGCGAAAATCATCCTGCGCGACGGAAAGCGGCCTGCATTCTGCTTTTACGGTCTCGGAAGTATCGTCTCCGGATTCGTCCCCTCACCTATGGAACGCGAGGGTCTGATCGTTGTCGCCGGGCTGGACGGGAACGGCACTCTTGTTTGCCTTGAAGTGAGGCCTGTGCTGCTCGATCGGAACGGGTTCGGCACGGTGCCGGCAGACGCTGCGAACGATGCTGTGTTGAATCGTTTCAGGCAACTGTCCGCGCACATTGAGGCCGGTTCTTGCGTGCGGCATTTTCATGCCGAAATCTCGCCTGGCCTCGTTCGCCTTTACGCGCGCGACGCGCGAAGAGCGTTTAAGCAAGCTGGCGTGCGAGGCATCGCACGGAAAGTCCGGCGTGTTCGTATGCACCACCTCCGCCGTCTGATGCACTCGGTGTTGCCGTGAGGGCGAGCGATGCCGAGACGGCGGCAGTAGCGTTCATCACGTGTTTGACGGTTTGCCCTGTCGTTGGGGCCGCTTGCCAACGCTTCGCAATCCTGGATCACCCCGGACCGCTGAAGATTCACAAGCGCCCCATTCCTCGTTTGGGCGGTATAGCAATAGCCGTCGCCGTCTCTGTTGCAATGCTCGTTGCTGGCCGCTTCGAAATACAGCCCTCATTAACGGCCGCGGCATTTGCTCTCGTTTGGTTCACTGGTCTGCTGGACGATGTCAGGCCATTGACCCCTTCGGCGCGCTTGATTTCGCAAATCGTCGCGGCGTTCCTGCTCTGGCGCGCGGGGTACGCTTTTCCGAATGTTATAGGCGAGCTTCCCAGCCTGATCGGCACCATCATAGTCGTCATCGTGTTAACGAATTCCTGGAATTTCGTGGACGGCTCGGACGGTCTCGCCGCCGGAGTTGCAGCTATCGCTGCGCTCGCGTTCTTCGTTGCCCCCGGTCAGGCGCAAAGTTCTATGGGCGCTCCCCTTGCTGTCAGTGTCGCGGCCGCATGTGCCGGCTTTCTCATTTGGAATTTTCCTCCCGCCAAAATATTCATGGGGGATGCCGGAAGCACGCTGCTCGGGTTCGCCATCGCCTTGTTCACGTTGGATTTCTATCGGTCAAACTCCGCGAGCTTACCCGTTGCGCTATTCCCGGTCTCTGTCGCGGCACTCCCCTTGCTTGATGCGGTCCTCGCCATCGTCCGCCGCTTTCGCCAGGCACAATCGCTGGTTCGCGGCGATCGAGACCACAGCTACGACGTACTGCTCGCCCGCGGATGGCGACCCCGAAACGTCGCTCTCGCTTTCTTTGTGCTCACAGCCGTTCTTTCTGGTGTCGGCTGGCTCGCCGTATTCACCAAACGAACGATGTTCCTTCTTCCAGGAGCCATCGTCATGGCAGGTGTAACCGCAACCGCGATTCTGCTGGGAACTCTCGGGGGCTCGGCGAAGACCGCCGAGCACGAAAGAAGCGCGCCCGAGGTCATCAGCTCTCGATCCGCAAGCTGATCGGTCGGTCCATGCGCAGCCCAGCTATAATGATTGCCAGGCACGTCAATGTTCGTTAGGGAGGACCTCATGACATTCTCAGCGGATGAAGTTCGTGCGAACCGCGACTATTTCGCTCACAAACTTCATGCAGAAAAACAGCGCAACGATGTGCTGAACGCAGTAGAAGGCACTGTGCCTTTCGACTTTGTGCTTCTCGATACCCGTGGCCGAGACGCTTTTGCGAAGGGTCACATTCCAGGTGCGTGGAGTGTTGCCGAATCCGATCTGCAGCAGGCGGTCCCACTCCTGCCCAAAAATAGGGAGATCGTCACCTACTGTTGGGGACACGATTGACAGCTCTCCGCCAAGATGGCTCTGCAGTTGGCAGAGCGCGGCTTTCTGGTGAAGGAAATGAACGTGGGCTGGAAGGAATGGACTTACAATCACCATCCCACGCATCAGGGCACCGTCGGCGCCGATGACGTTCGCTGCTCATGCAGCAAGTGAAACTGCGCACGTTACAAGACCAGGGTCGATATTCGTCCCGTGTGAAACATTTCAGGATTGGTTCGATAGGATTGTCCGAGTGCTGCGACGATTCCGATCATTGGGCGTAGCCTGTTTCGTTGCATTCCCGAGCTGAACGAGCAGCTTGCGCAGCTTCGCGCGATCCTCCAGGTCGATGTCGACCAGTTCGAACGCTCGGGCCTGTGTGTTTGCGTCACGCACAATCGTTTGCGCCTTTATATTTTTCTGTTCGGCGCTGAGTCGCAGGCCTACCAAGCTGCCTGGATGCAAGCTTTGTTCGCACACTGCCACGCCGCCGCCCAGAGTCAGCTCCGGGATTTCAATCTGGCAGTTTTCCTTCAATCCCGTGGTGCTCGCTGCCACCGGATACTCCAGTCGCAATCGCGGGTAACGCCTCTGGCGAATAGCCGATGAATTTGGATCGGGATCGAGCGGTTCGATCGAGAATTCAGCGGTGCTCAGTCCGCTGCGCGGCACGAAGTCGCGCACCCAATCGGGGTCGATTTTCTGCATTGCCTGCGCTGCGACCAGGCGCAGTTCGGAAGGATGCGCCCACCGAAACGCCTTCCTGGCTTCCGCGATTTTTCGCAACGTGGCTTCGGCAGCCATCGTTCGCAGCCGCCCTAACGCTTCGATCGCCTTCAACCGGAGATATCCAGATTGTCCTCTGGCGGCTGGCTCTTCCGCGAGCCGCAATAGGCGCATATTGGCGGTCTGCTCACCCGTCATCCCAATTTCGTCCACTGCCAGCGGACGAATGAGTTCGTCCATCTCGTCGAATATTTCGAGCAAAAGCCGCCCTCGCTCTGCTGAACCGCTGCCGGCGATTTGCCTGACAACGCGGTCGTGCGCCGCGCGTTTCCAGCCTCGCATCCGCACGGGGAGGAACTGCACCAGAGTCTCCGGATCCAGTCGCGCGAGAACTCCAACTGTATCGATCGCGTCACTCGTCGGACCTTCGCGCAGAACGGTTCGCAAGTGATCGAGCGCTTCTGGTCCAAGCGCCTCGAGCATGGAAAGCAGAAGGTCACAGTCTTCGCGCAAGCCGGCCCGCGAGAACCGCGACGCGATCTGTTCGGAGGCCGGATCAGGCACTCTGCGCAGCAGGTCTCTCAGCCCAGACGGCATCTCCCGCGAACGCAAAGCTTCGTCCACAAATTCGGACAGGCGGCTCTCCACTCCGATTCGTGGGCGCAACGATTGCCCGATGTTTGGCCGTTCGCCCTCGATGTAGCCGACCAATTCGATCGATCGCTGAAGGCCCGGATAGGATCTCTTCCTGGCAGCTTCCTGCGAGAGACGAACGAATGCTGCGCTCACCAGGCTTTGCAGCTCGGCTTCCGTTTCCTCAACCACTTGCACGCCAGTCAGTCGGATTGCTTCGGTAAGTAGCTTCTCATTCCCGGCATAAACAACAGCGAGTTCCGCCAGTCCCATCGCGACGTGCCGGCGAACATCGACTGAACGGTTCGTTATACAAGCCACGTATCGGTTGAGAATCTGATCTGCGGCTTCGATTTCGCCTCTCGAGCGCAGCCCTTCTACGAATTCGCGAATGCGGACCGGCGGAATGCACCAGGCGTCGTCGGAGTTCAGTACCGCCCTCTTTTTCTCGTCCGGAACTTGCGCCCAGAATTGTTCCGCAAGAGCGTCTTGATGCGTCGGAACTTCGATGCCGGCTTCCGCTATTTTTTCTTCGTAAGCACCAACTACTTTCCGCAGTGCGTCGATCTCCTGGTTCATTTCACCCAGGAGTTGCTGTACGGCGTTGACCTTGATATCGCCACGCTCGTAGTTCTCGATCGCAAAACGGACAGCGATGTGCTCGGCCAGTTTGAGCAGCGTTGGTTTGTCGGTAGATTGGGAAGGCGCCTGCGCTGCCAAAGCCGAGAGCGCTTGGCTCACCGTGAACCGTGCGCGCCGGGACAAGTGCGAGAGCCGGGATTGGAAAGCGCTCGCGTCGATCTGCCCTTCGCCGGACGTTCGGGCGATCTGCGCCAGCATTTGCAGAATTCCCTGGAGTTCGTCTCCGCTCAATGCCATTAGCCCGGTTTCCAGCGTCATCGAGTCATGCTGTTTTCTTCCCCCTCGTGAGCTGCGAAGAGCCGACGTTGCGTTTGCCCATCGGCTGGGCGAGCTAGAGCCGCCGGGCTGTCCGGGCAGCCCAACATCTCTGGAATCTGCCTCCGTCGTTCGCGCGATCGCTGCCGCCAGTCCGGCCAGAACTGCGTTTTCTGCCATCGGGCCGCTGCCCGTCCCCTTGCGAGAGGACGGACTCGCGAAGGAATTTTTGAGCCAAAAGCCGCCGGCGTTCGCGTCAATTTCAGTTTGAAGACCGGCGTCGTCGCCGCTTCCGACTATGTTCCAGCCGGCCGTACTGCTCGAATTCTGCGTGACTCCGCTTCTCCCTCTAACGGCCTGTTCGCCCCGAGACTTCTCCCCGCCCGATGAGCCGGGTACAACGGTAGCTGCTCCACCTACGCTGCCGTTTCCAGAACTCGTCCCCGCGCCCCTTCCTGACCCAGTACCCGCACTGGGGCGCGAAATGCGCCATGGGTTGTCACTGCGAGACTCGATTTGTTCCGCAGCACCGCTGTAAGGCGATTGGTAACCTGTCCCGCCGCCGGGCGCAGTATTAAACTCAAAACCGGGTCCGTTGCCAAAGCCGCTGCCGGCGCCACCGCCGACCCCCGAACCGTCCCCGGGCCCAAGGCCGGGCCCGTGACCGGGTTCATTGCCGGGAGTGTTACCCGATTTCATGCCCTCGGCGGCGACGATCAACTTCAGCAGTTTTTCCGGATCGTTCAGCATCTCATCTTGCTGCTGAGAAGTGAGGCCAAGTGTCCGAGCGGCAAGCTGCGCTGCGACAGCCGTCTTCGCAACTGCGGAATCGGCCGGCACAAAGCATACTTCGTTCACGTGGATGTTCCGATCGCCGTGCAGGGCAGATTTCAATTGTTCCGCAAGCTGCGCGGGTTTCGAACTGGTTCCCGTTGGGAAAGCGCGCACAAATTTCGCCAAGCTGGCTTGGTTCACTTTCGCGCCGAAATAAATGCTGGCGATGCCAGCCGACGAAAGCATGCGAGCGAAGCTCTTTTCCGCGGCTGCCGCTTCCAGCGGACTCCCGTCGACCAGCAGCTGATCGCCCGATACCGCAAGAAGCAATCCAGCGTCTCCGTCGCCGATCGCCGTCCGCAATTCCGTCCACGCAGTCTCATATTGCCGTGCAGTTCGCGGATGCCCGAAGTCATACATTTTCGCGAACTTCAGCAGGATGTTCAGGCTGCGCACAAATGCGCGTGCAGCCGCAGCTCGTTTGTCGGTGACCGGTTGCATAGTGAAATCGGACGTATGCCCGATTGTAGAAATATGAAAGGAAAGGGGGTTCCGGGCAATGGTACCGGTGTCCTGTTCGCTACTGGTCGCCTTAGTCCCACCAGCCCGGCGGCGTACCGGTTGGATTCGCGAAATTGCAGCGTGATCCGGACAGGAGCCAAGGCCCTAACTCTTTGATGTCGGAGAAGATAATTAAAGCTCCCAGTTCCTGCAAGCGTTTGGCCCGCCGAGGCCGCTCCTCCCCATCGCTCGGGAGCACTCCAGCAAACGGTATTCCCGCCGATCGGGCGGCCAGGGCATCATCCACATTATCGCCAAGGTATAAGATGTGCCGCGGATTCCGCCCACTCGCGATTTTAAGAAGCCCCTCCGCATCCGGTTTCGGCAGCTTTACGTCCTCAACGGTCACGATCTGCGACAAGAGAGTGCGACAATTGCAGCGCTCAAGGGTGTATTCCAACTCCGATTTTGTTCTGCCGGTGAACAGCGCCAGTTCCGACCGCTGTGCCAGCGTTTGCATGGCCTCTCGCGACAGCAGCCATTTCTCATTCTTCACGTTGCCGTCGCCGTGCTTACCCCAATAGAGATCGACGAATTTCGCCTTCACCTCATCGTATTGCGCGTCGCCTCCCAAAGAATGGATCCATGCCGTGGAAAGCTTCCAGTCATCGTTGTAGCCGGACTTGTTTTTCCACTCGTGCAGCTCATCGCGACTCACTTTCTTGCCCGTGAAGAATTCGACGGTTTCCAGTGTGGTTTTCTGGAACGAGCCGCGCACGTCGACAAGGACGCCGTCAACGTCGAACACGATCACGTCGGGGAACTTCACTTTTGTGGGGGGATTCAAGCGCCAGATTCGCTGGAGTCGTCGGAGGGCTTTGGAGATTCTTCGCCAGGCACGCTGGAAGGTTCGGATGGTTGCGGCGGCTCGCCGGTCAATTCAAGCGTTGATGCGGAGCCTGCGGAATGGGCCGCTGCAGCCGCCGTCTCTTCCGGGGGATTCTCATCAGCGTCGGAATGCTCTATGGAATCCGACGACCAACTCTCTTCAGGGCGGGCCTGGGGCACTGGCTCTCGCGGCGGCAAAGCGTCTTCCGGCTTCGCTGCCACATCCGACGGCGCCGGTGACGCCTGTGTCGAAGGCCGGGGCGCTGCGGCAGCCTCAGAAGCAGCACTCTTGAAAGTTTGAAGGCGCTTCTCAAGGGCGCCCGCAAGCAGATCGATTATTGTTGCCGCTGCGGCACCATCGGGATCCTTCGCCGGATTGTAAGCGGTCACTTCGATTGCGGCGAGATTCTTTTCCTGGGCGAACACATCGAGCGCTTCGCGGACGTCATCGAGCGTGAGCCCTCCCGATCCCGGATAGTTTGTGGCTGCAAAACCGGAGATCACGTCGACGTCAAAGTGCAGGACGAACTCGGCGTTTTGGGCGTGGATTCGCTCGAGCGCAGTTTTCGCCGCCGAGGCAGCACCGCTGCGCCTGATTTCGTCCGCGTTAAAGACTCGCAGCGGAGACCGACGCAGGACTTCATCTTCGCTGGGATCCGTGCGGTCAACGCCAAACAGCGCCAGATCAGGCTCGCGGACCAGCGGCGGTTCGACCCAGAATCGGACGAGTTCTGCAGCGCCGCGCCCGGCAAGATGCGAAACCACCATTCCATCCACACACCCGGATGGCGTGGTCGCTGGCGTATTCAGGTCCGCGTCGCGATCCATATAGATCATGCTGACGTGGCGAAAATAACGGCGTGCACCGGCTACAGTCGCCAGCGCAATGGAGCAGTCGCCTCCCAGGATGAGAGGCAATGCAGCTGACTTTACGGCTTGCTCGACGCGAGGTTTCAGCGCTTCCAGAGAGGCTATGACTGCGCGGAGATTTCGCGCGCGCGGGCTTTCCTCATCGGGTTTGTACACCTGCTGGCGATCGTCGCCGAGATCTGTGACTTCATAGCCGATGGATTCAAGGCGCTCAATCAGGCCAGCATTGCGCAGCGCGGACGGCGCCCCTTCATGCCCTGCCGAAAGCGCGGCCGCACTGGTGGGAGCGCCCAACAACGCAATCTTATTCGGTTGGCGGACGATCTTGACCGCCACTTAAGCGCTCCTTTGATACGTGTTTTGCCGCCCCGCGGAAAGGGAATAAGCCGCTGCCGGTCAGGCAGACCGCTGGTGCGCCGCCAATTCGGGCGGCAGGACGAATCGCACGTCTTCGCGAATCAAATCGAGATCGCGCTGATTCGTGAACCCGAGCTTTGATAGCCGCTGGCTTACCTGTTCGACCAATACTTCGGGAGCGGAAGCTCCCGCCGTAAGGCCCACAGTCTTCACGCCTTCCAGCAAGGACGAATCCACATCATTTGCGTCCTCAATCAGGCGCGCGGAAACACCAGCGCGCTTCGACACCTCGACGAGCCGGTTCGAATTGGAACTGTTCGCCGAACCAACCACGAGAATCAATTCCACTTCGCGGGCCAGCGCCTCCACGGCTTCCTGGCGGTTCTGCGTCGCGTAACAAATGTCATCGGAAGCAGGCCCGACGACCGAGGGGAACCGCTGGCGAAGGCGAGCGACGATTTCCTGCGTATCGTATAAGGACAGAGTCGTCTGCGTCAGGAAGGCGAGCCGGTTCGGATCGGGCACTTCGAGCTTATCCACTTCTTCGACGCTGCCAACTACGACTGTCTGCAGCGGCGCTTCACCCGATGTACCTACGATTTCCTGGTGATCACGATGGCCTATAAGGATCAGCGTGCGGCCCTCGCGCGCAAATTTGAGAGCTTCGAGGTGGACCTTCGTCACGAGCGGACACGTTGCGTCGATCACACGCAACTGGCGCTCTTGCGCTTCGGTGCGAACGCGCGGCGGAACTCCATGCGCGCTGAAAACCAGCACCGCACCCGTAGGCACTTCACTAATAGATTCGACGAAAATGGCGCCGCGGCGGCGAAGCTGGTCCACTACATAACGGTTGTGCACGATTTCGTGGTGAACATAGACCGGGCGACCGTAAGCTTCGAGCGCAAGTTCAACAATGTCTACGGCGCGGACCACTCCGGCACAAAATCCGCGCGGCCGGACGCGAACGAGCGTTTTCGCGCCGTTATTCGTTCCGTGTATTTGAGCAAGAGTCATTGAGGCTCCACGACCGCGGATAGTTTACATGAAACCACGACTAACTGGCGACAACGAGTTGCTAGGGTTGGGCGGCGGCGTAACGGATGAACCTTCGTCGCGTTTTCGGAGAGGGCGAAGCTTTGGCGAACAAAAATGCCGAACCTGTTGCGGTTAGAAAATGCTTTCTCTTTTGTTTTCAGCAAGTTGACGGCAATTTTAATCGCCGGGGTGTTGCGATTAGGCATCCGTCCAGTAGGAAGCCCGGCAACTTTGCCACGGTGAGGACCACAAGGCGGCGAGCAGGCCTGCCCAAGAAGATGGCAGGCAGATTCGGGAGAGAACGCCGAGACTATTCATATTTCAGCGCGACCACAGGGTCGACCCGCGTGGCGCGGCGGGCTGGAAGGTAGCTGGCGAGGATCGCGACGAGCACCAGCAGCATCACCACACCAATAATTGTTACCGGATCATCCGCATGGACGCCGTAGAGCAGCGAAGCCAAATAGCGCGTCACTCCGAGCGCAGCCCCAGTGCCTACCCCCGCGCCGACAATGGCCAGGACAATTCCTCGCCCTATAACTAATCGCAAAACGTTTCGCGGCTGTGCGCCAAGAGCCATGCGAACGCCAATCTCCCGCGTCTGCCGCGTCACTTCATACGCGAGCAGCCCGTACAATCCGATGCACGCCAGTGCGAGTGCCAGCACTCCAAAAAATGCGGACAGCTTCGCTACCATCCGCTCCTGAGCCAGCAATCGGTCGACTTGCTCCGTTTGCGTTCTGATGTTGAAGAGCGGAACGGCAGAATCCACCCGCGCTGCCGTCTTTCGAACTGTGCTGCCCAGAGATGCCGGATCCATACCCGTACGCACTTCGAATGACACGCCAGAATTAACCGCGGGAATGAACGCCACGGGTGCCACCGGCGTGCGGAGATCGCCGTACTTCGTGTCGCCAACCACGCCGACGATCCGCAATGCGCGCCCCGACCTGGTGACTTGCCGGCCCAGGGGATTTTGATTCGCGAAGTACTTCCGCACAAAGGCTTCGTTGACCATCATCGCCAGCGGCGCCTGCTTTGCTGTCGGTTCCGGTCCCTTCGCTGTTTGCTCCGCGGAAACGGCCTGCACGATGTCCGCCGGCGTAAAAGCGCGGCCCGTACGCAGGGGAATATGCATCGTCGAAAGAAAATCCGGGCTTACGGCGAGCATGTAGGTGCCGGCGTTTCTTCATTTGCCGGCCGTCCTTCGATGTGAACCCCTGTGCTCCACCAGCCGTCGCTGAGCAAGCTATCCCCAGAATAGCTGACCGACGACACCCCCGGCACAGCTACGAGCTGGCTCTTCAGTTCACTGTACAGATTTTGAATCCGCGTCGGACTGTAGCCGAGAAGCGTGGGATCGATTTCGAATAGAAGAACATTCTGCGG